>CAZZIF010000087.1:0-13039 GCA_964654025.1 uncultured bacterium | reverse complement strand
GAGCGTGGTCGTCGCTGCCGGCAATGACCTTCGGGTACGAGCTGGTGGTCGCTGCCGGCAATGACCTTCGATGATTGAGCACGCTCGATGCACGATGCACGATTTCGATGCCCGAACTCGATGCTCGATGCCCGAACTCGGCAGTCTAACTCAACGAAGTGGGGACCGGACCTGGATGCAATTCATCCTGCTCATGACGCTGGCGGGTGTGGTTGGCACCGCCGGCATGATCGCCTTCCTGTGGCTCGTCAACCGATCAGGACTCGCCCATGCCGACATGGTGCGGGCACTGGGAAGCGCCCTGCGGGGCTCACTGGAATCCTCGACCGTCATCGGCGCGATCGTGCAGTTCGCCGGCGGGATTCCGATCGCGGTGCTCTATCTCTTCGCGCTCAGCATTCTGCGCACCTCCGGCTTCTGGCAGCTCACCGGGGCCGGCGCCTTGATCGGCTTCGTGCACGGCTTCCTGTTCAGCTTCCTCGTGCTGGTCCTGGCGAGGCACCACCCGGTCGAACGTTTCCGGGAGGCCTCTTTTGAGGTGGTGGCGGCCTACATCGCCAGCCACATCGTCTACGGCACGCTGGTGGGTGCGGTGGTGGGCGCCAGCGGGATGACCTTGCCTCTCTGAGCGCGCAGCCACGCAGGCGCAGCCACGTAGGCGCAGCCACGCAGGATCGCCCGCGCGTTGTGAGTTCGATCGCTAGCGGTAGCTGCCCGTGTGTTTCGATGCGATACGGATCCGGTTGACCGCGCGAGCCAGGGCGGCCTCGGCGCGCTCGGCGTTGAGCTCGGCCGAGCGACGGGCGAGACGTTCTTGGGCCCGCTCGCGGGCGGCCTCGGCCCGCGAGAGGTCGATCTCCTCGGGCTTCTCGGCCGCGTCGGCGAGCACGACGGTCCGGTTGCCCGACACCTCCAGGAATCCACCGCTGATCGCGTAGATCTCCTTCCTGCCCCCCGGCAAAGCCAGGGTCAGCGGCCCGGGCCCCAACGCCGTGATGAGCGGCGCGTGATGGGCCAGGATACCCAGGAACCCTTCTGAGCCCGGCGCCACGATCGAGACCACCTCGGTATCGAGCAGCGTCTTCTCGGGGGTCAGAAGTGCGATCTGGTGCGTCGTTTCCATGGCGTTAGCCCTTCATCGTCTCGGCTTGCTCCACGGCTTCCTCGATCGAACCGACCATGTAGAAGGCCTGCTCGGGCAGTCCGTCGTGGCGTCCCTCGATCAGCTCCTTGAAGCTGCGCACCGTGTCCTCGAGCTTCACATAGCGACCCTCGCGGCCGGTGAACGCCTCGGCCACGAAGAACGGCTGGGAGAGGAACCGCTGAATCTTCCGGGCCCGCTGCACGATGATCCGGTCATCGTCGGAGAGTTCTTCCATACCCAGGATCGCGATGATGTCCTGCAGATCCTTGTAGCGCTGCAGAGTCGTCTGCACCTCGCGGGCGATCTCGTAGTGCTCTTCTCCCACCACCCGCGGATCCAGAACACGGGAGGTCGAGTCCAGCGGATCGACCGCCGGATAGATGCCCAGCTCGGCGATCTGTCGCGAGAGCACCGTGGTGGCATCCAGATGCGCAAACGCGGTCGCCGGCGCCGGGTCGGTGAGGTCGTCAGCGGGCACGTAGATGGCCTGCACCGATGTGATCGAGCCCTTCTTCGTCGAGGTGATCCTCTCCTGCAGCTCGGCCATCTCGGTCGAGAGCGTGGGCTGGTAGCCCACGGCCGACGGCATACGGCCCAGGAGCGCGGAGACCTCGGATCCGGCCTGCGTGAAGCGGAAGATGTTGTCGATGAAGAGCAGCACGTCCTGGCCGACCTCGTCACGGAAGTACTCGGCCACGGTCACGCCCGTCAGTCCCACCCGCAAGCGGGCGCCCGGGGGCTCGTTCATCTGACCGTAGATGAGGGCGGTCTTCTCGATCACGCCCGACTCCTGCATCTCGAGCCAGAGGTCGTTGCCCTCGCGGGTGCGCTCGCCCACCCCGGCGAAGACCGAGTAGCCACCGTGCTCCTGCGCGATGTTGCGGATCAGCTCCATGATGACGACCGTCTTGCCCACACCGGCGCCCCCGAACAGACCGACCTTGCCTCCCTTGGCGTAGGGCGCCAAGAGGTCGATCACCTTGATCCCGGTCTCGAAGACGTGGGTCTCGGTGTCCTGGTCGATCAACTTCGGCGGCTCGCGGTGGATCGGCCGGCGCTGATCGGGCTTCGCCATGGGACCGCCCGGATCGATGGGGTCACCCAGCAGGTTGATCACCCGCCCGAGACACTGTTCGCCCACGGGCACGGTGATGGGCGATCCGGTGTCGAGCGCCTTCATCCCGCGCACCAGGCCGTCGGTGGACGCCATGGATACGCAACGCACGACCCGGTCTCCCAGGTGAAGGGCCACCTCGACCGTGATCGGCTTGTCCCGATTCGGGTCCTCGATGAGAATGGCCGTATCGATCTCCGGGAGATCGCCTTCCGGGAAGTCCACGTCCACCGTGGGACCGATCACTCTCAGTACCCGACCTACGCCTACCGCCTCAGCCATCGTTCTTCCTTTCTGTTCTACTCCAGTGCAGCCGCACCGCCCACGATCTCGAGCAGCTCGCCGGTAATCGCCGCCTGGCGGAGCTTGTTGGCCGTGAGGGTGAGGTTGGCAATCATCTCGTCCGCGTTCTTCGTAGCGTTGCCCATGCTGATCATGCGCGCCGAATGCTCCGAGGCGAGCGAATCCGCGATGACCGACAGAATCTGGGTCCGCACGTAGCGTGGGAGCAGGGCCTCGAAGACCTCCTCCGCATCGGGCTCGAAGATGTAGGGCACGTCGGCTTCTTCTTCGGACTCGGGCACGATCGGCAAAAGCGGCACGATCTCCACGGTCCGTTTCGCCGTGGTCACGAAGCGGGTGTAGACGAACTCGACCCGGTCAACTTGACCCGAGAGGAACGATTCGGTCGCATAGCGGCCGATCCGCTGGACCAGATCCAGATCGATCTGATCGCCCAGCCGGTCGACGGCACCCGGAACCTTCCAGTGCCGGCGCCGGAAGTACTGCCACCCGCGGCGGCCCACCGGCACCAGATCGATCTGCTCGGGCTCCAACCCCAGCTCTCGAATGCGCTCCTCCGCCCGGCGAAGGACGTTCGCATTGAAGCTCCCGCACAACCCCTTGTCCGAGCTGATCACCGCCAGCATGACGCGCTCGGTCTCCCGCACCTCGAACAGAGGATGCGACAGTGAACGAGCCGCGCTGGACAGGTTGCTGAGCACATGCTCCATCGTCTTCGCATACGGGCGGGCCGACTCGGCCTTCGACTGGGCCCGGCGCAGCTTCGCCGCCGCGACCATCTCCATGGCCTTCGTGATCTGCTTCGTGCTCTGCACGGAACGGATGCGGCGCCGGATCTGCTTCAGGGTAGCCATCTACGCCATCTCCCTCCTATGGATCATCGAACCCGCCGGACGAACGGCCGACCAGCGTGCCGCCACCGGCACCGCGGCGGCGTGTCCCACCGCCGGGAGGTCGTCCAGGCCCAGCCCTTCGGGCTCGGGACGGCCGGTCAGGAGTTCGCGCAGGTGGTCGGCCGCCACGGCAAAGAAGACGCCGGTGCGCTTGACGGCATCGCCCGCGGCCCCGCGCCAGCGCTGAGCACGGTCGCCCCAGAACGGGGCGCCGGTAATCGCGTGCAGAGTCCTCGCCAGCGCGGCATGAATCTCCTGGTACGCCGGGCTCGTGGGCCGGCGCTGGAGCACATCGTAGCGGGTCCAGTCGCCCAGCTCGTACTGTGGCACACGGTGCTCGATCTGCTCGAGCGCGCGCAGACAAAACGCCCGGTACTCGGCATCGCCGCTGTAGCGCGCCCAGTCCCACATGCCCAACCAGGCCAGCAAGCAGCCGTTGAGTACGTGCGACGGCGGGCGGCAGGGAAACTCCTCGAAGAAGAGCCCCTCATCGCCGGGCTCGCCGTGCCAGACGATCGGGAGGCCCGGCGTGCGGAACGCCTGCGCGGCCCGGCCGGCCCACTCGCCGTAGTGCGATTCGCCGGTCAGAGACGCCATCCGCACGAGCAGCGAGACCGCCTGCCCTTGTGTCAGCGCCGAGATCCACGGCGCCTCCAGGCCGTAGCGATCGAACGTGTAGTACTGCGGCCACACCGGAATCCCGCCCGGCAAGAGCAGCATCGCGTCCGAGAGCAGGTAACCGACCTGCGCGCGCAGGATCAGATCGGTGGCGGCATCCCGGCCGTCGTACTGCTGATCGACAAGCCCCAGGCAGGCCTGGATCATGCGCAGCGGATCGCGGCGAGCCCGCCCTTCAAACTCCACCGCGTCTTTGAAGTCGAGCAATCCCTCTTCGTCCAGGTGATCGGCCAGCACGGCCGGCGGGAGATAGCCGCGCCAGTCGAGATAGAAGTAGGTCGGCACCTCGCCGACCACGCTTTCGGGGTTGAAGGTGGTGCCGGCATACTGGTGCACGTAGGAGATGTACTTGGGTACCCCCAAGGCGCCTCCGATCCCGAGGGCGGCCAGTATGATGAGCCCCAGTATCCTGCGCATCGGTTCCCGCATCCCTACTGGGCGGCCGTCCCAGCCACCGTCTCGGCCGGCGCCGCTTCAGCCGCCGCCCCTTCAGCCACCGCCCCTGCAGCCGCCGCCGCTTCGGCCGCTGCCGCCGCTTCCCGGGCCTCCTTCTCTCTCAGTTCCTTCTGGGCGTCGAACTGGCCCAAGAACACCTCGATGTCTTCCTTGAGCGCCTTCTCCATCTTCTCGGAGATGTCCTGCTCCTCGCCGATCGCGTCGGGCACGTCGGGATTCTTCTCGTGCATGAAGGTCAAGAACTCCTTCTCGAATCGCGCCAAGCTCTCGATCGGCAGCTTGTCGAGGTAGCCATTGACACCCGTGTAGAGCACCATGACCTGATCCTCGAGCGTCAAGGGCGCGTACTGCCCCTGCTTGAGAATCTCGGTCATGCGCTCCCCGCGCAGGAGCTGACGCTGGGTGGCCTCGTCGAGGTCGGAGCCGAACTGCGCGAAGGCCTGCAGCTCGCGGTACTGCGCCAGATCCAGGCGCAGCCGGCCGGCCACCTTTTTCATCGCCTTCGTCTGGGCCTTGCCGCCGACACGCGACACCGAGATGCCCACATTGATGCCGGGGCGAATTCCGGCGTAGAAGAGATCGCCCTCCAGGAAGATCTGCCCGTCGGTGATCGAAATCACGTTGGTCGGAATGTAGGCCGACACGTCGCCGGCCTGGGTCTCGATGATCGGCAGCGCCGTCAAGCTGCCCCCACCCTTCTCGTCGCTCAATTTGGCGGCCCGCTCCAGCAGGCGGCTGTGCAGGTAGAAGATGTCGCCGGGATAGGCCTCGCGTCCGGGCGGGCGGCGCAGCAGGAGCGAGAGCTGGCGGTAGGCCACCGCCTGCTTCGAGAGGTCGTCGTAGATGCAGACGACGTGCTGGCCCCGGTCGCGGAAGTATTCGCCCATCGAGCACCCGGCGTAGGGCGCGATGTACTGCAGCGGCGCGGGCTCGGAAGCGCCGGCCACGACGACGGTCGTGTACTCCATCGCCCCGTGTTCCTCGAGCGTCTTGACCACCTGGGCCACGGTCGAGTCCTTCTGGCCGATCGCGACATAGATGCAATAGATCTCCGAGTCCTTCTGGTTGAGGATCGTGTCGACCGCCAGGGCCGTCTTGCCCGTCTGCCGGTCGCCGATGATGAGCTCACGCTGGCCGCGGCCGATCGGAATCATCGAGTCGATGGCCTTGAGGCCGGTCTGCACGGGTTGGTTCACGGGCTGACGTTCCACGACCGAGGGCGCGCGCGTCTCGAGGGGGATCTCCTCCTCGAAGATGACCTCGCCCTTGCCGTCGAGCGGCTCACCCAGGGGATTGACGACGCGGCCGATCACACCCTTGCCCACCGGGACACTGGCCACCTTGCCGGTGCGCCGCACCATGTCACCTTCCTTGATCAGCACATCGGAGCCGAAGAGCACAACACCGACATTGTCCTCTTCGAGATTGAGGACCATGCCGGTCACGTCCCCGGGAAACTCCAGGAGTTCGCCGGCCATCGCCTCTTGCAGGCCCCAGACGCGAGCGATTCCGTCACCCACCTGCAGCACCTGGCCCACCGAGGCCATCTCCAGCCGCGTCTCGTACTTCTCCAGCTCCTTGCGCAGGACCGAACTGACTTCCTCAGGCTTGAACCCCATGACTGATCCGCCCTTCTTTCCTCATACGCCTTGCCGAATCGTCCCCCCGCGGGGGTCCGCTTCCGTTTGGTCGGGTCGTTTCACACTTCATCGGCGATCCCGCGGTTCCGGCCGCCGGCGGCGGCGACCACCTCCGTCACGCCCCTCGCACCGTCTACTGGAAGATCGGCACGTTCAAGAGATCGTGACGCATCTCGAGCAGCGTCCGGCGCACACTGCGGTCGATGATGCGATCCCCCAGCCGGACCATCATGCCGCCCAGGATGCCCGGATCGACCCGTTTCTCGAGCAGGATCGAGTGACCGGTCATCTTCTCGAGATGTCCCACCAGGGTCTGCTCGTGATCCTGCGGAAGCGTGACCGCCGTGGTCACCTCCGCCCGCGTGATACCACGCGCCCTCTCGGACAGGTCGCGATAGCCCTCGATGATCTGCAGCAGGATCACCAGCCGCTTCTTCTCCATGAGGAGGTGCAGCAGCTCGAAGACCAGCGGATGCACGCGGTCCCGGAAGATGTTGCCGAGGATCTCGCGTTTGCTGTCTTGCTTGATCTGCGGTGCGGACAGGAGCTGGCCCAGCTCGGGAGTCTCCCGCAGCAGCCGGCCGATGCCCTCGAGATCGGCGCCGACCTCGTCTAAGGTGTTCCGGGCCGAGGCGGCCTGAAACAGCGCCCGGGCATATCGTCTCGCCACTGGCTCTCGTATCATGACTTCATCCCGGGCCCATTCCCGGCCCGCTCGAGGTCGTCCAGGAACCGCGTCATCATTTCGCGATGCTTCTGATCGTCGAGCTGCACATGAACGGCCTTCTCGGCGGCCAACAGCGCCAGATTCACGGTCCGCTTGCGAAGCGTCTCCGCGGCGGCCTCCTGCACGAGCCGGACCTCCTCTTCCGCACGCTCCAGGCGTTGCCGGCGCTCTTCCTGCGCCTTTTCCTTGATGCGTGCGGCGGCGGCATTCCCCTCGGCCACGGCTTCCTGAAGCTTCTGTCGGGCCTCGGTCTCGATGTTGCGCAAGTGCCGCTCGTACTCGGCCTTCAGCTTCTCCACCTCGGTCTGTTGACGTTCGATCTCCAGGAACTCGCCCGCGATGCGCTCGCGGCGGGCCTCCAGGAACGTAAGCACCGGTCCCAGCGCGTATCGGCGCAGGATGGCGAGAACGATCATGAACCCGATGACGTGGGTGATCAGAACACTTAGATCAATGAGTGCCACGGTTTTGCTCCTTGCTCACCGGTTTCGTGGCCTGGCCGGCGCACCGCCTTCCAGGCCATCCTGCACGGTCTGCCGGCCTGCGCACCGTCTGCGGAGCCCGTCCGGCACCTTGCGAGACCGTGCGACGCCCTGCGACGTCCTGGAACACACAGAGCCCGCGATGGAAACCGCACGGGTGCGCAGAGAGGTCGCACCACCGGCTGCGCGTACGTCTTATATCTTCCCGGAGAGCACGAAGATGCTAACGAAGGCGTAGACCGTCAGCGCCTCGATGAACGCGGCACCGATGATCATCGCCGTCTGAATCTTGCCCGCCGCCTCAGGCTGACGTCCCATGGCCTCCATGGCAGTCGACACCGCGCGACCGAGCCCCAGTGCGGAACCCACGGCCGCGAGCGCGAAACTCAACGGAAGCGCAAATCCTAGGGCAGTCCCAGCATCCATTCTCAATCCTCCTCTTCAGGCACCCTTCTCGATTGACATCGCACGGGTCGCGCCCCCTCTCGCGAGCGAACCGCCACCAGTGTCGCTACTCCATGCACCGGCCCCTCAGAATCCGGGCCGTCGCTTCTCTTTCCTTGCCGTGTACTCGCGCCGTTTAGACCGCGCCCCTCGGCTGCGAATCTCTAGTGCGCACCTCCCAGCTGCGCGGCGGCATCCCGGGATTCGGGAGGCTCCGCGTGGCCCTCGTCATGGTCGTCGTGCGGCAGCATCTGCATGATGTAGGTGGTGCTGAGCAGCGTGAACACGAGGGCCTGCACGGTGCTCAGCAGCATCGCCAGCAGAATGAATGGGACGTGCAAGGGCAGGCCAACCGGCAGCTTGGAAAAGGCCAGCAGGGCCACGCCCAGGCCGGCGAAGACGCCGATCAGCACATCTTCCCCGAGGATATTGCCGAAGAGTCGCAACGACAGGCTGACCGGCTTTGCGAACTCGCCGATGACGTGCAGCGGCAGCATGAGCGGCACGAGGCACCACCCCACCACATCCCGAGGGTCGCCGGCCAGGTGAAGGAGGTACTTCTTTGGGCCCAACCGCGTCAGCCCCGTGAACTGCACGTAGAGGAAGACGCAGATCGCCAGGCCCGCCGTGGTGTTCAGAGCAGAGGTGGGCGACCGCATGAGCGGTACGAGGCCGAACAGATTCATGAACCAGATGTAGATGAACAGCGTGCCCAGGAAGGGCACGTAGCGTTCACCGCCCGGACCCAGGATGCCCATGATGAAACCCCGGAACCCATCGATCAAGTACTCGATCGCGTTCTGCAATGGGCGGGGAACCATCTCCATTTGCCGGGTGCCGACCCGCACGACCACCACGATCACGCCGGCGACCAGCAGTGCGAAGATGATGTCCTGGAAGCGGTACATGAGCTTCGCCCAGGCCGGAGGCGCGTCCTCCCCGCTACTGAGAGCCTTGTACAGCAAGTGCACGAAGTTGGGCAGCTCGGGTGGGTGTTCGTCGTGCGCACCGTGTTCGTCGTGCGTGCCGTCTTCGTCGTGCGTGCCGTGCGCGTGCGTGAGATCTTCGGCGTGCTCGAGCGCCGTCGTGGCCGCGTCATCGGCCATCTCGTCGACTGCGTGCGGGTCCTCGTCGTGGGAATCGCTGGTGTTGCCCGCGGCACGGGCGCCGTGGGCATCCTCGGCTCCGGCCGGCCCCGTCCAGCCGGCCGACACGAGTCCCACCACCAGGATCGCCGCGAGGGCCATCAGAATGCGCATCGCCGGTGGACTCGCCAGCCTAAGACTCGACATCGTTCCCCTCCGCCCGCTCATCACGATGAGCCCGGGCCCCAGACAGGCGTGAATCGAGCAGTATGCGCCCAACCGCCTTGAGCACGATCACCAGCAACACGGCCGAGAAACCGGCCACCACCGACAGCGCCGGCGGTTTGTCCCACAGGAGCAATGCAGCCAGGCCACCGTAGACCACGAGTGCTTTGAGAGCGAAGACCCCCACGATCACACTCACGCTGCGTCGTTCGGTCGCAAAAACGAGTTGGGCCAGGGTCGCGAGGAAGTACAGATTGGCCATCCCGATCACCAGCCCTGCAGCGAACCCCAGTGCCCACGGCCAGCCCAGGTACACCCAGACCACCAGGGCGACGATGGCCCCGAACCAGGTGCTCGTCACCAGGACCCTGCGAACGGTCTCCTGCCGGGGCATCCGGAAATGCCCGGCTGGATCTGCATTCGACTCCGATCCCTGCGAGAGGGGTGCCGGGTGGTTCATCGCCTCCCGTCCCTCCTGTCCGGCGCTCGGATCACGCCGGGGACGCCACATCACCTAAAGCTCATCGACGTCGCGCTGAGCCTTCTTGAGAAGGCGAATCATCTCGCGGACGCCAGCGACAAATCCTAGTCCCAGAAACACCAGGCGCAATACCTGGCCCGTGCCCAGCCACTTGTCCAGCAAGTATCCCAGGCCAAATCCCACCAAGGGCGAGACGGCGAGGATGAGGGGAATGGTGGCCAGCATCGAGAGCACTCTCGCTGACCGATACTTCGGATCCCTGGAACCGGGCATATCGGTTCCCCCACATCCGGCCCCCGCACACGAATCTCCAGGGGAGCCACTCTAGCAAAGGGCTAGATGGGGTCAACCAACTTCGTGAGACCAGGTTCCACGCTTCTGCCCAAGATAGTCGGCCTATCCGGAGCACCCGAGGGCGGCGAGCCAGCCGGCCAGCACGAACTCGCGTGCGGGGGGACGACTGCGGGAGGGACGACTGCGGGGGGGACGACGGTGATGAGGCTCAGGCGACGTGTCCGGCATCGAGAGTGCCGGCACCGCCGACAGGGCGGTCGTGCGAGATGTCCCAGAGGATCTCGGTGAGCCGCAGCACGACCTCGGGAAACCAGACGCCCATTTCCGGGAACACCCAGGCCAGATCGCCCTTGGCGGGCAGGGCAATGCGGCACTGATCGACACCGCCCGGTCCCGAGGCTTCGGCGAGCCACCCGGGCCACTCCTGCGCCGAGGGCGGGGTCGCATCGCGCGGGGCGGCTTGGGGCCGACCGCCGGGCTCGGTCGATGGACCAGGCTCGGCCGAGGAACGCACCCGCTCCTGGGCGAGGGTCCAGAGGTCGCTGTGGGTATGTGGATCCTGCGCTCCCCGGGGCATCGACAGGACGGGTCTCCACACATCTTTGGCGGCCGTCAAGCGCTGGTGCAGGATCGATGGTGTCGACTCGGCCATTCGCTGAAAGCCCTGGAGCAGGACCGTGTGGCGGGCCTGGCGGATGAGGGGCGCCAGGCGCGGCGTCCAGGACCGCAGCTTGAGTGTCATCAGACCGCCGGCGGGAGCACGTTCGTCACGATACCGGAGCTGTCGCTCGGCCGCCCCGAGCAACGACCATACCAGCGAGTCCTCCGGCGCGCCCACCTCGGCCAGCCCAAGCACGAGCAGCCCCTCGCGGGCCGGGCCATCGGGCAGAATCTGGGGATTGTCGTAATCGTGTCGTGTCATCACCGCCTCTTGGTCCATCTATCGGCCCCGGAGACGGTTTCCTGATCGGCAGCCGCGCCGTCAGTTGAACAGCACCTGGCAGACGTCGCCTTCCTGAACCAGGTACTCGCGCCCCTCCACTCGCAGGAGGCCGAGCTTCTGAAGCACTGCCCGTCCTCCGTGCTCGAGCACGTCCCCCACCGACATCGTCTCCATCCGGATGAAGCCTTTCTCCATGTCCGAATGGATCCGCCCGGCGGCCCGGGGCGCGGTCGTGCCAGCGGGAATCAGCCAGGCCTGCAGCTTCTCGTTGGCGATCGTGTAGAAGGTAATCAGTCCCAGCAGCCGGCGGCCCTGCTGAACCACCCGGTCAAGACTGGTTCCTTCGAGTCCCAGCTCCTCGATGAACGCCTCTCTCTCCTCCGCACTCAGCTCGGAGAGTTCCTCTTCGATCCGCACCGGCACGGCCAGCACCGCAACCTCCTCGCCCAGAGAGGCCTCGAGCTTCGGCACCCAACCACCTCCGGTGAGATCGCCTTCATCGACATTGGCCACCACCATCACCGGCTTCGCCGACAGCAGACCGTACTCGCGGGCCCAGTAGCGTTCCTCCTCACCCAGCTCCAACCGGCGAAGCGGCACGCCCTCCTTCACCCGCTCGAGCAGGTGATCGATGCGATCCAGCGCGGCCTTCGCGCCCTTGGGATCGCCCTTGGCCTGTTTCTCGGAGCGCTCGTGCAGACGCTGCAAGGCCTCGAGGTCGGAGAGCAGCAGCTCGGTCTCGACGACCTCGAAGTCGGCCACCGGATCCACCCGGCCGTCAACGTGCGCGACGTTCTCGTCGCTGAAGCAGCGCACCACGTGCGTCACCGCATCCACGTCGCGGACGTGACCCAGAAACTTATTACCCAGGCCTTCCCCCTTGCTCGCCCCCCGCACGAGGCCGGCGATGTCGACGAACTCGATGTGGGCAGGCAGCACTTCCTTGGGCTCGAGCACGGTGCTCAGGCGCTCGAGGTTCGGATCAGCGACGGTCACCACCCCGACGTTCTTGTCGATCGTGCAGAACGGATAGTTCGAAGCCTCGGCGTGGGCGTGGGTCAGGGCATTGAGGAGGGTCGACTTGCCCACGTTCGGCATGCCGATGATTCCCAAGCGAAGCGACATGGCTCATCCCCTTCCGTCACCGCGACGCTCATCCCTCCGACCCACGGCGTGCGCCCTCTTCGATGGCTACCACATCGCCGAGAAGCCCATGAATCCGATCATGGCGATGCCGAACAGGACCGTGAAGATGAAGGTCAGCAGCATGAAGGCCGCAAAGGGTACGATGACGGTGACGATGGCCTTCATCCGGTCGAATCCGAAGAGTTCCTCCACGGCCACGACCGTCATGACCAGCCACCAGATCAGCGCGATCGGACCGCCAATCACCGGGACGATCAGCAGCCAACGAATGATCCAGGTGAAGCCCATGAGCCGGAAGAGCGCCAGGTAGTCGCCGCGGCCGCCCAGGACGATGACGGTGAAGTGGATGACGGCGGTCACCACCACGAGCCCGATCACCTCACGGATCGGCATGTAGAGAAAGCCCAGCCCGGCTAAGGGAGGACTGAGCCAGTCGGCGATCCCGGCCAGTGCCACGATCATGAGGGCCGGGGTGAAGGCTTCGGGATCGAGCGCAACCTGCCGGAAGACCGGCCGGTTCAGCTTCACCAGTTCGAATCCCTGCTGGACGGCTTCCTTGAAGCTCATGGCTACCTCCCTGCTGGGGGGATGGGATGCGTCCTTGGCACCCGCGGCCGATGAGGGACTCTCCCGGCCCGCTTCCCGTCGGGAGCCAGCATAGGCATGGTGAAGCGGCCGGGTCAAGGCGGCTCCCTTGCCCCCCCGGAATGGCGCTCTAGCCCCTATGGCTCCCTTGTCCCTCACATAGAAAGAGGGAGGCGGCCCGCAAGGACGCGGGCCTCCTCCCTCGATGCATTTCCGCCGGCGCCCCCGGCGGCGCCCCCGGCGGCGCCCCCGGCGATGCCCACGGCATCCCGGGGCCAGGCGGCCGGTGGCTTCGGAGCGCTTACCGGTAGAGACTCTTGATCTCACCCCAGCTGCTGTCCTCGGCCGGCGTCGTGGGGCACGGATTCGGATCGCACGTCTCGTACTCGTCACCGTACC
>CAZZIF010000086.1:0-13247 GCA_964654025.1 uncultured bacterium | reverse complement strand
AGATCGGCAAACTGAGACCTCGTACCTGCCCTCTCGTCTGGACACCTGCTCTCTCGTCTGCGCACCTACGCAGGTATCGGCGTACCTGCCCTCTCGTCTGGGCATCTGCGCGCTCATCCGCCGTTGGTCGGTCTTTTGTCCGCCCATCCCTCCAACTCATTGGCGGAACGCATCCAGCCTGTGCTATCCTTATAAGCGAATGGTCGTACGGTGGGAGGCAATTGGCCCACCGAGGAAAGCTGCCGCGCCTCGGATTGCCGGACTCAGACCCCTATGCCAGGCCTCACAGGCATGCCGGATCCATGGCGCTGTACGTACACGCGCAGGAGGACGGCTTCATGAGATCTACCTACCGATATCCGCTTTTGGCGATCCTGGCTCTGGTCGCATCCTTGCTTGGCACCGGATTTGCGCACGCCGAGATCACCGACGTCGCCGGCAGCACGGGGCAGACGGGCATCACGCTTCAGTCACAGGACGCAGCCGGTGTCGATCTGCACTTCGAGATGGGCTACTACAAGGTCGACGCCCTCGAGATCAATGGTGAGACCGTCCAGAAGGTCTCGATGCCGGGGGTCTTCCTGCCCAATGACGCCGGTGCCCCGGACCTGCCCGGTGTGAGCTGCTTCGTCGCGGTGCCCCAGGGCGCAACGGCCAGCTACGAGATCGTGGCCAGCCGAGTACGCACCGTGCACGGCTACGACCTGGGTCCTGCCCCGGTCATTCCGCGCGAGAACGACGATTCACCCCTGGTCTATGAGCGCGATCTCGCGATCTACTCGCGCAACGCCTACTACCCGGAAAGCTCGGTCATGGTGTCCGAGCCCACGCTCATGCGCGGTCTCGACGTGGTGGCCGTCGGCATCACGCCGTTCCAGTACAACCCGGTGACGAAGGAACTGAAGATCTTTACCGAGTTCGACCTGCGCGTCACGTTCCACGGCGGCAACGGCCAGTTCGGCGAGGATGCGCTCCGTAGCCGCTACTGGGAGCCGATCCTGCGCAACAACGTGGTCAACTATGCCTCGCTGCCCGAGATCGACTTCAACCGCCCGACGATGAACCGGGAAGGCTACGAGTACGTCATCATCTCGCCCGACAACCCTGACTTCGTCGCTTGGGCCGATACGCTCGCGGACTGGCGGACGCTGCAGGGCATCAAGACCGGCGTCTTCACGACCACCGACATCGGCGGCACCTCGAGCACGGCGATCGAAAACTTCCTCAACGACGCCTACGACAACTGGGAGATTCGCCCCGTGGCCTTCCTGCTCCTGGGCGACTATCCGAACTCCGGCGACCGGGACACCGGGATCACGTCTCCGACCTGGGGCGGCTACTGCGTGTCGGACAACATCTACGCCGATCGCAACGGCAACGATCTGCCCGACATGGCCCACGGCCGCATCTGCGCCCGCGATGCCGGCGAACTCCAGACCATGATCGGCAAGATGCTCTCCTACGAGCGCGAGCCGATCACGAACCAGCACTACTACGACCACCCGGTCATTGCCGGCGGCTGGCAGACCGAGCGTTGGTTCATCCTGTGCACCGAGATCTGCCTGGGCCACCAGGTCAACGTACTCGGCAAGGAACCGGTTCGTGAGTACGCCATTTATTCGGGCACACCGGGCAGCAGCTGGTCCACGAACCAGAACACCTACATGCTGCTCGATTACTTCGGCCCCGAGGGATTGGGCTACATCCCCTCCACCCCGCAGCATCTGACCGACTGGGGCGGCAACGCGGCCCGGCTGAACAACGATCTCAACCAGGGCGCCTACATGCTCCTGCACCGCGATCATGGCTACGAGCTCGGCTGGGGTGAGCCGGACTACGACAACGGCGACCTGAACGGGCTCACCAGCGATTACTACCCGTTCGTCTTCAGCATCAACTGCCTCACCGGCAAGTACGATTACAGCTCCGAAACCTTCACCGAGAAGCTCCACCGGATTCCCCACGGCGCGGTCGGTGTCGTCGCGGCTTCGGAGATCTCCTACTCCTTCGTCAACGACACGTTCATCTTCGGTATGTTCGACGGCCTGTGGGACGACTTCATGCCGGACCAGCAGGTGCATCCGGTGGGCCAGGATCCGCTGCGCACCGCCTTTGCCATGTGCAACGGCAAGCACTTCCTGCAGGGCAGCAGCTGGCCCTACAACACGTCGAACAAGGACGAGACGCATCACCTGTTCCACCACCACGGCGACGCGTTCATCCAGATGTACTCCGAGATGCCGCAGCTCCTTTCGGTGGTGCACGACGGCATCCTCTTCACCGACGTCAACACCTTCGCGATCCAGGCCGACGAGGGCGCCATGATCGCGCTGACCGTCAACGGTCAGATCATCGGCGTGGCCGAGGCCACCGGTCTGCCGCAGGACATCGAGATCATCCCGCAGTCGGAACCCGGCGACCTGCGTATCACGATCACCATGGCCAACCACTTCCGTCATGACGAGGTGGTGCCGATCCTGCCGCCCAGCGGCCCCTATCTGATCGTTGAGGGCTGCGTCATCGATGACGATCTCGAGGGTGACAGCGCGGGCAACGCCGATGGCGGCGCCGACGCGGGCGAGACGCTCGAGTTGGTGGTGAGCCTCGAGAACGTGGGGACCGAGACGGCCGACAACGTGCGGGCCACCCTCACCTGCGAGGATGAGTACATCACCATCGTCGATGACTTCGACCAGTTCGGCAGCATCCCCTCGGGTATCACGATGCCGTGCGATGAGGACTTCGTCGTGGTGGTCTCGCCCGACTGCCCCGACGGCCACATCGTCAGCTTCATGCTGGTGATCGAGTCGGATAACCGCATGGTCTGGGAGAAGAACTTCTCGATGCCGGTCGAAGCGCCGGTGCTCGAGTTCGTGAGCTACCTGGTCGACGATGCCGCCGGTGGCAACGGCAACGGCCGCGTGGAGCCGGGCGAGACCTTCGACCTCTACGTCACCGTCGGCAACTCCGGCTCGGAGGATGCCACGGGCGTGAACGTCAATCTCGCGGTCTCCCATCCGGAGGTGGACGTACCGGTGGCGGCCGGCACGATCAATGCGGTGCCGGCGGGCGGCCAGATCCAGATGATGACCCCGCTGACGGTGACTGTCGGCGCGGCCTATCCGGATCCGGATATGCTTCACGCCATGTTGTTCCTGCGCGGCGACTGGGCCCAGGACGCCGATCTCACCTTCCAGGTGCCGGTGGGCGGCTTCTTCGATGAGATGGAGACCGGTGTGGGCGACTGGACGAGCTACATCGTCTCCTCCGGTTTCGTCAACCAGTGGCACCAGTCGGCGACCCGCAACTACACCCCGGGCGGCACCTACAGCTGGAAGTTCGGCGACACCGGTGCGGGCGACTATGCCAGCCTGGCCGACGGCGCGCTCGAGACCGAACCCCTCACGCTGCGTCCGGTCTCCTACCTGAAGTTCCGTCACTGGATGGATGCCGAATTCAGCAGCTACTGGACCGGCTATGCCTACGACGGCGGCCGCGTCGAGATGTCGATCAACGGCGGTGCCTGGGAGCAGATCTTCCCGGTCGGCGGGTACAACTACCTGGTCCGCGAGGGCGGCACTCCTGGGCCCTTCGAGCCCGAGAGCGAGTTCTGGTCGGGCAACATCGTCTGGGAAGAGGAGACCTTCGAGATCAACGGCCTGGAGGGTGAGGTTCGCTTCCGCTTCCGCTTCGGTAGTGACGGCGCCGAAAACCGCGAGGGCTGGTACATCGACGATCTCGAGTTCACCGGATATGGGGATGCCTTCTCGAGCGAGGGTGAGGGCGAGACCGTGCCGGTCGCGCTCCACCCGGTCATGGGACAGAACTTCCCCAATCCCTTCGGTCCGAGTACGACCATCGGCTTCCGGCTGCCGGAGCGAACGGATGTGCTGCTGCGCGTCTACGACGCCTCCGGACGCATGGTCCGGACGCTGATGAACGGCGCAATCGAGCCAGGCGCCCACACGGTCACCTGGGACGGCCGCAACGATGGCGGGGAGGCGGTCGGTTCGGGTGTCTACTTCTACCGTTTCGAGGTGGATGACCTGACCGAAACGCGTAAGATGATCCTCACCCGCTAACCCGGCAGCGGGAAACCCTTGTCGGGGGTTTCGCCGCCAACCGCTCAGCGCAGACGCCCGGCCCGCTTCACACGCGCGGCCGGGCGTTCTGTAGGTTGAATCGGCACACAGACCTCCCTAGAATGGCGTCGCGCCCCACAAGAACGCCGTAACTCAGGGAGGGGTTCGAATGGATTCAGATCGGTATCGCGTGCGCCTGGCCTGCGGGTTGATTGTCCTCGGGTTCGTGCTTGCCATCGCCGGTTACGGAAGCGGCTGCGGCCAGAAGCAGGACGGTGCGTTCCGCGCCGCGCTCTCGATGGATCGTTCGCTGCGGCCTCCGATCGAGCTTGTTCGGGTGTCAGACGAGCTTCTGATCGCGCTGGTCGCCGAAGGTGACGAACGGACGCCGGTTCTCTACCGTTCCGAGACGGGGGGCCGGACCTGGCAGCCGTGGCTGGAGGCGCCGGTCCCTCTTTCGGCCCCCGACGAGGTCGACCTGGCCCAGGCCGGCACGCATGTGGCCCTGGCCGTCCGCAAGGGGGACACCGTGTGGGCCGGCGCGCTGGCGCTTGATGCCGACCGATGGCACACGACCGAGTTCACGAGCGACGAACCGATCGAGTCGATGGCCCTCGCCTGTGTAGCACCCGATCCGGCCTCGGCGCCTGAGCTTCACGTGCTCTACATCTCCGAGGTTCCGGGCGATACGCTCCGCGTCCTCTGGCAACGCCGCTCTCCCGATGCGGGCGCCACCTGGACGGGCCCGAAGCGTATCACCGACGGCGCGATCGGCGGCATCACCACCGAAACCCGGCCGGACGGATCGCGATCGGTCGATCTCTGCTATCAGCGTGACCATCTGCTTCACTGGCGGGGCTTGTCGGGCAATGACCAGACCGAGGAGTTCAGGCTCAGGCTCAAGGTCGCGTCGGGATCACGAAACCGCCTCGCACGGCTTGAGCGCAACGTGCTCGCGTGCGGGGAAAGCGACCGGCATCAGGCGCTCGCGGCATTCTCCGACAACGCGGGCCGCAACTGGTTCCGCGCCATCGCGCTGGCGCGCGACGCCGATCACTGGCGCCAACCCGACATCGACGCCGGCTACGGGCTCTACTGGGTAGCTCATTGGGCCGGGGATTCACTCCTGGTCGCGCGCGTCGCGTCGAATCCCAAGTCACCGCGGGAGTGGAGCCCCGGCATCTGGGCACACCATGGCGAGCTGCTGGGACAACCCTACATCGTGGCCATGCCGGACAGCAGCGCGGGGATCCTCCATGCGGCTCCGGAGGGTAGGGTCTACTTCACGCGCGTCTGGAAGCCGTAGCATCGCGCGCACTGCTTGCACAGGCTTGCACAGGCTTGCACAGCGTGGGCGGGAGTTACTCCCGGCCGGGGCACGCAGCGGGGGAAAGGCCTCACAACAAGGAGGGGAACCTCTTGAACGGAACCATGACCTCCGTCTTTCTGGGGCTGGTGCTCATCCTGGTGCTGGTGGCCGCGATCATCTACGGCATTCATCTGCTCAGACGATCCAAGAGCGCCCCGCAGATCAGCATCCACGGTTCGATCGAGCAGATGCGCTCGATCGGCCAGCTCTCGACCTTCAAGGTGATCACCAAGGAGATCGTGACCGAGACCGATCACTCCTGGGGCACCTTCGGCTCGAAGTACCTGAGCTGGGTGCTCTCGGGCAAGAAGATGGCGATGATCTTCGAGTTCGCCATCGACTTCCGATACGACCTTAGGAGTGAGGACTTCAGCATCACCGATCTGGGCCTGGGGGGCTATCACATCCAGATGCCGCCCTGCCGGCACGAAGTGCAGATTCGAGACATCCAGTTCTACGACGAGCAGCGGTCGAAACTCCTGCCCTGGCTCCTGCCGGACCTCTTGAACGGGTTCTTGCTCGACGGATTCTCCGACGAGCATCGCAACCGGCTCGTCACCGCCGCGAAGCAGCACGCCGAGAAGCAGGCGCGCGAGCTGATCTCGAACTACGAGTCGGAGGTGCAAGCGTCGGCCAAGTCCACCCTGCGTTCGCTGGCCAAGGCGTTCGGCGCCGAGCGTCTCGAGTTCGAGTTCCTGCGATCCATCGCCCCCGATATGTCGGTGGCCTACGAGGGGCAGCTGGCCGGCTAGGCGCCTGCCCGGCACTACTCGAGAATCTCCACCCGGACCAGGTTCGTTCGGCCCCGCAGCACGCTGGTGCTCACGCCCGCGGTGAGGACCACCCGGTCGCCGCTCTTGACCCAACCGATCTCGCGGGCCTTCGCCAGCGCGGTCTCCAGAAGCGCGTGTCCTTCACGATCACCGGGAAGATTGACCGGCAAGAGGCCCCAGTGAAGCACGAGACGCCGGACCGTGGACTCGTGCGGGCTGACAGCGATCACCGGACTGCGCGGCCGATACCGCGACACGAGCCGTGCCGTCATTCCCGATCGCGTCAGGCAGATCAGCGCTTTGGCGCCGATCTCCTGCGCGGTCACACAGGCCGCGTGGGCCACGGCATCGGAGACATCCCGCAGGAACGGCCGCTGCGCCAGCATGTTCTTTGTATCGAGGGCGTCCTCGACCTGCTCGGCGACACGCGCCATGAAGGCCACCGACTCGACCGGGTACTGGCCGACCGCGGTTTCGCCGCTCAGCATGAGGGCGTCGGTGCCGTCGAAGATGGCGTTCGAGACATCCGCGACCTCCGCCCGCGTGGGCGTGGGATGGGTCATCATCGACTCGAGCATCTGCGTCGCCGTGATCACCACCTTGCCCTGGCGGTTGCAGGCCCGAATGATCTCTTTCTGACGCAGGACGACCTCCTCGAGCTCGGTCTCCACGCCCAGGTCGCCGCGAGCCACCATGATGCCGTCGGCCTCCGCCACGATCTCCTCGAGGCTCTCCAAGGCCTCCCGCTTCTCGATCTTGGCGATGACCGGCACGTCGTGCCCCTGCTTCCCGATGGCCTTCTTGAGCCGCCGCACCTCGGTCGCGGCGCGCACGAAGGACAGGGCCACCCAATCGACCCCGTGCGCCAGCCCAAACTCGAGATCCCGCCAGTCCTTGGCGGTGATCGTCTCCACGCTGGTAAGCTGCGTGTCGGGGAAGTTGACCCCCTTGCGGGACGTGAGGATGCCGCCGACCTCGACGGTGCAGATCACGCGGTCCCCGTCGGTCTGTTTCACCCGCAACGCCAGCGCGCCGTCATTGAGTAGGATGCTCTCGCCCGGATGCACGTCCCGTCCAAGATTGCGATAGCCTTCGACGGGAATGGCCGCGGCCTCCGAAGCCGATCCGGTGGCAGCCACGGCCTCTGCCGCAGAGCCGGAGGCGGCCGCCGCGTCGGGCGATTCCGCGCCAGAGGCCTCGCCCGGTCCCTCGCGGCCGACGAGGACGACCTCCTCGCCCTCCCGCAGCGTCAGTGGTTCGGTGGGCAACAACCCCACGCGGATCTTCGGACCGCGCAGATCCTGCAGGATCGCCACGGTACGTCCTTCTTCGGCCGAGACCCTGCGAATCGTCTCGATCGCCCTCTCGTGCGCGGCGTAGTCCCCGTGGGAGAAGTTGAGTCGGATGACGTCGGCTCCGGCGCGGATCAGGTCCCGGGTGCGCTCGGGCGAATCCACCGCCGGCCCATAGGTGGCCACGATCTTCGTATTCCGGTTCACTAGGACCTCCCTCACTGCCCAAGGGGCCTGGGTGCCCGCGTGCCTGCGGGCCTGGTGCCTGCGGGCCTGGGTGCCCGCGTGCCTGCGGGCTTGGGTGCCTGCAGGCTAGGGTGCCTGCGCGACAGATCAGCGGAACAGCTTCAGGAACCAGATGTCATGCTGATCGCGATACTGCTTCATACCCGGCAGCCGCCGCTCGTAGTCCCGCAACATGGCTCGCGCCACACCGGATAGTCCGATCAGCGCCACCAGATTTGGAAACGCCATCAGTCCATTGAAAATGTCGGACAGGGTCCAGACGACCTCGATCTCCAAAGTGGCTCCGATGGGGATGATCGCCACGAAGAGCCAGCGGTAATACCGTACGGCCTCGCCGCCGCGGCGGCCGAACAGGAAGTAGACGGCCCGGTCCCCGTAGTAGCTCCAGCCCACCATGGTCGTGAAAGCGAAGAAGATGATGCCGAAGGAGACGATGTCGCGGCCGAGCCTGCCGATTCCGGTGGCGAAGGCCTCCGCCGACAGGGTCGCCCCATCGAACTCGGAGGTTCCCAGAAGGCCGCTCGAGATGATCACGAGCGCCGTAATCGTGCAGATGAGGATCGTATCGATGAAGGGGCCCAGCATGGCCACCATGCCCTCGCGCACCGGCTCCTTGGTTTTGGCGGGAGCGTGCGCGATGGCGGCCGAGCCCAGGCCGGACTCGTTCGAGAACAGGCCGCGGGCGATGCCGAAGCGCATCGCCTGGGCCACGGTGTAGCCGACGGCGCCTCCCCCCACGGAGGCGTAGGAGAAGGCGCCCTTGAAAATGCTCGCGAAGGCGCCCGGTACAGCCTCGATCCGCGAGAACAGCACGATCAAGGCGCCCAGGACGTAGATGACCGCCATCACGGGCACGATGCGCTCGGCCACCTTGGCGATGCGGCGCACCCCGCCGATGATCACGAGCGCGACCAGCAGCGCCAGCACCAGCCCGACGAACAGCTTCGACCAGGAAACGAACCCGATCGATCCCAGAGCGAAGCCGGCCTCGGACGCCAGGTACTGCGAAATGGGCTCGGCCACCGAGTTGGCCTGCACCATGTTGCCGATGCCGAAACAGGCGATGGCGGTGAAGAGGGCGAAGAGCCAGCCCAGCCACGGCAGCTTGAGGCCGTCGCGCAGGTAGTACATCGGGCCGCCAGCCACGACCCCCGCCGAATCGATCTCGCGGTAGCGCTGGGCGAGCATGCAGCAGGTGAACTTCGTGCACATTCCGACCGCGGCGGTCACCCACATCCAGAAGACGGCCCCGGGACCGCCCATGACCAGGGCGGTGGCGACCCCGGCGATGTTGCCGGTGCCGATTGTGGCCGACAACGCCGTCGAGAGGGCCTGGAGGTGCGTCGTCTCGCCATGATCGGCCGGGTCGTCCCACTTGCCCGTGATGAGCGACCATCCATGCCGGAAATGCCTGAACTGTACGAACGTGAGGCGCAGGGTGAGAAAGAGGCCCGTCCCCACCAGAACGAACATCATGAAGTAGCCCCACACCCACCCGTCGATCGTCTTGATGAGCGTCATGAAATCCATCCGCACCTCCTGATCCGTGTCGGCGGCTCGCCGGCTCACCGGCTCGACCCGGCGCATTGTACCAGCGGGCGATCTCCCGGCAACCCCGGCGGATTCGGTTGCCTGATGGCGAAACCGGCGGCTACACTCGGCCGGTTCACATCCGGCTGAGTCCAGTGCCAGCGATGCCCGATCCCACGGCCCCGGGATCGGCGGGAACGGCGGGCCTGGGCAATCGCGTCCTGGGGCCGAATGGGAGGTCCACCAAACTTGGAGCTGTGGCATCTGCCTCTTCTCATCGGGGGCGGGATCCTGTGCGGCATCATCAATGCCCTGGCGGGCGGTGGCTCGTTCGTGACCCTTCCCCTGCTTCTGTTCTTGGGCCTTCCACCCCAGATCGCCAACGCCACCAACCGCGTGGCCATCGCGCTCCAGTGCGCCGCCGGGACGGCGACCTATCACCGTCACAAGGTTCTGCTGTGGAGGCACCTGCCCGCACTGGCCGTGCCCATGGTCCTGGGATCGTTGCTGGGATCGTATCTGGCCGCCAGCGTGGACGAGTCGGTCTTCCGCAAGGCGGCGGCCGTTCTCTTCCTCTTCATGATCGCCACGGTCTTCGTGGACGCCAAGAAGTGGGCGAAGAAGAAGGGCGTCGGGAAGATCAGCCCCAAGTACTACCCCGTCTACTTCCTCATGGGCATCTACGGCGGATTCATCCAAGCCGGCCTGGGAACGCTGCTGATCAGCATGTTCGTCGTGGTGGGCGGCTACGATGTCGTCCGCGGCAATGCCCTCAAGTTCGCGCTCGCCTTCCTCTTCACGCTCGCCGCCCTGATCATGTTCGCCGGCATGGGCCAGGTGCAGTGGCTCACGGGACTCTCTCTGGCGATCGGCACGATGACCGGCGGCATCATCGGCGCCCGGCTGGTGATCGCGAAGGGCAGCCGGTGGGTGCGTTGGGTCGTGGTGGCTTCGGCTCTGGCGGCCATTGTCAAACTGCTGACCTCGGGATGACGGATCCGGTCCGGACCGGTCCCGCGGGGGGGGTGTGCGCTGGCATGAACGATCTGGACTGGGGCGGACCGATCGGGCTCTCCTACGCGACGGATCATCCCGACAACGTCGCCCGGCTGATCGTCATGAACAGCTGGGCCTGGCCGGTCAACCGTGATCCCTACTACATCGCCTTCAGTTCGTTCATGGGCGGTCCCATTGGCCGGTTGCTCATCCGCCGGCGCAATGTCTTCGCGACACATGCTTGGGGTATGAAGGACATCGCGTTTCGGGAGAAGGAGCTGAAACGTTGGCAGCAAGCCTTCCCGGGCGCGCAGACGATCCGGCTACCGGGCGCCGGCCACTTCGTGCAGGAGGAAGCCCCCGGCGAGCTCGCGACCGCGGCGCTGGGCTTCCTGAAAACAGCGTAGCCGGAGAGGCACCCGCGGCACGCGGATCGAGAGGCACCCGGCCATGACCCTGGAAATCGGATTCCTCTTCGCGCTGCTGGGCGCGATGATCGTTCTGTTCATCACCGAGAAATGGCCCGTCGACCTGGTCGCGTTTGCCGGCCTGTTGGTCCTGATCCTGGCGGGATACGTCAAGCCGGACGAAGCGTTCAGCGGTTTCTCCTCGCCGGCGGTCATCACCATGCTGTCCGTGTTGTTCTTGAGCGCCGCGCTGCAGGCCACCGGGGTGGCGCGGACTCTGGCCGACCGCATCCGGCTTGTCGTCGGCCCGCGCGAGGTGCCGCTGATCATCACGATCATGCTCGTGGCCGCCGTGCTCAGCGCATTCATGAACAACATCGCGGCCGTCGCCGTGCTCATGCCCGCGGTGATGAGCCTGGGGCGTCGCACGGGCATCCCCACCGCGCGGCTGATGATCCCGCTGGCCTACGGGGCGATCCTCGGAGGCACCACCACCCTCGTGGGAACCCCGCCCAATCTGCTCACCGCGCAGGTGCTGATCGAGCATGACCTGAGGCCGTTCGGCCTGTTCGATTTCACCCCCTTCGGCCTGGCCCTGGTGGGTATCGGTATCCTCTTCATGATCACACTCGGCCGCCGGCTGCTACCGGCCGCCGCGCCCGGCCTGGCCACCGCGAGCCGCAGCGATCTGGCCGCCATCTACCGGCTCGAAGAACGGCTCTTCAGCCTTCGAATTCGGGATGGCTCACCGCTGATCGGCCGCAGCCTGGAGGAGGCCCAGCTGGCCCGCACGCTCGGCGTGCAGGTCGTGGCGATCGTACGTTCCGGCATCGAACGGCTTGCTCCCAGCGCACGGGACGTGCTTCGCGCTGGAGACCACCTGGTGGTCAAAGGCCGGCGGGCCGATCTCGAGCAACGCCTCGCTTTCGGGGAGCTGCAGCTCACCGATCTGGGGCCAGTCACCTTGGCCGGTGACAGTGACGCCGTCGGCGGCCTGGTGGTGCGCCTGCGTGAGGACTCGCGGCTGGCGGGCAGAACCCTGCGGGAGTTCAACCTGCACAACCAGCTGCAGGTCGTGGTGGCCGGCGCCTGGCGCGCGGGCGCGTGCCTCGAAGAACCGCTACCGGACCAAACCCTGGATGCCGGGGATGAGCTGCTCATCCTGGGCGAGGCGGCGCCGATCGAGGCGTTCGCCGAGCGGACCGATCTCGAGGTAGTCGTGGAGGGCAGCGAGGCCTTGGAACGTCTCGACGGCCGCATCTTCGCGCTGACGGTCCCGGCCGGCTCGCGCCTCGCCGGCATGGCGATCGGCGACACACGGCTGCGCGAACAGCTCGGTCTATCCGTGATCGGCGTCACACGCGACGGCAGCGTCCGGCTGGGCATCGCCCCGGAGCTGATCTTGCAGGCTGGCGACCGGCTCCTGGTTGCAGGCCAGTCGGAGCCGATTCTGCGATTGCTGTCCCTGGGCCAGGTTGGGGTCGACGACCACGAGACAGACCCGCCCCTGGAGTCCGAAGAGGTCGGTCTGGTCGAAGCCGTGGTGGCGCCGCGTTCCGCGGCCCAAGGTCGCACGCTGCGGGAGCTGGCTTTCCGCAAGCGTTTCGGACTGCATGCCCTCGCGATCTGGCGCGGCGGGCAACCGATCCGTAGCGGCGTAGCCGATCTTGCGCTGCGTCTGGGCGACGGCCTGCTCCTCCAAGGTCCGCGGGAGAAGGCCCTGGCGCTGGAATCCGACCCGGACTTCGTCGTGCTGGCCGGACGCGGTGATCACGCGCCTCACCGCCCCGAACGGGCACCTTTCGCCCTCGCTGCGCTACTACTGATGGTGCTGCTGGTGGCCAGCGGGCTATTCCCCATCCAGGTAGCAGCCTTCGCCGCGGCCGTGATGGTGGTTGCCAGCGGGGCGCTCACCATGCAGGAGGCCTACCGCGCGGTCGAGTGGCGGGCCATCTTTCTCATAGCGGCACTCCTGCCCGTTGGCCTGGCCATGGAACGAACCGGAGCGGCGCAGTTGCTGGCCGGCCACGTGGCGCATCTGGCCGGAGACGCCGGACCCCACGCAATCCTGGCGGCTCTCATGCTGTTGGGAAGCCTGCTCAGTCAGGGCCTGGGGGGCGCTCCCACCGTGGTACTGATGGGCCCGGTGGTCATGGACGTCGCCGCGCGGCTGCACTTCTCGCCCTATCCGCTGATAATGGGCGTCGGCTTGGCGGCCGCGGCCGCGTTCATGACGCCGTACAGCCATGGAGCCAACCTGCTGGTCATGGGCGCGGGCGGCTACCGGGCACGCGATTACATCCGGGTGGGCGCGCCGCTCACGGTGGCCATGCTGGCACTGCTGGTGGTATTGATTCCGCTGTTGATCCCCTTCAGCCGGTAGGTTGGATGGGCGCGATGGGCCGCGGCAAACATCAGTGCAACACCAGCAGCCTTCCCGTCCGCACGAGGCGGCCTTCCATGTCACAAGGTTCTGCTGTGGAGGCACCTGCCCGCGCTGGCCGTGCCCATGGTCCTGGGATCGTTGCTGGGATCGTATCTGGCCGCCAGCG
>CAZZIF010000085.1:4974-13312 GCA_964654025.1 uncultured bacterium | reverse complement strand
GAAGAACAGGTTGACATTCGATACCCAGGGCCGTTAGATTCGCGTTTCGTGATTTTGCTGCGGGGTGGAGCAGTCCGGTAGCTCGTTGGGCTCATAACCCAAAGGTCGCTGGTTCGAATCCAGCCCCCGCTAATCATAGAGGGTCCGGGATCGAGAGATCCTGGGCCCTTTTTTCGTGAACGACCCTCGAATCCCCGGGAGGAACCATGTCGCACACCCACGAGACCTCCGCCCATCGAGCCCGTCAAGTGCAGCCAGTCCAGCCAGTCGAACGAGTTCAATGCGCCCAACCAGTCCACCCAGTCCACCCAGTCCAACGCGTCCAACCATTCCAACGAATCCAACCGGTCGCTTGCAGCGTGCTCCCGCTCGTCGCGTTTCTCTTCGTTCTCGGCCTGATCGTTGCGGCTCCGGTTGCCACCGCCGCCCCGGATCCCCCCGAGAGCGATGACGGCGGGCTCATCGTCCGCACGCTACGCCTGCCCACCGCGACGCCGGGCGATCTGGCCTTCGACGGCAACGCCCTCTGGCTCAGTGATTGGGCAGGCGGCGAGTTGCTGCGTCTCGATCCGGCCGACGGCGAGGTCCTACAGCGACTCCCGGCCCCCTGTTACCGGCCCCGCGGCCTGGCCTGGGCCGACGGGCGGCTCTACATCTGCGACGATTCCGAGGGCCGCATCTACGTCTTCAACCCCGAAACGGGTATCACCGAGACCGACTACCCCGCACCGAACGGCACGGGGCTGGGTCTGGCCTGGGATGGGGACGCCCTGTGGCTGGCCGACGACGGCGAGCACGACCTCTACCAACTGATCCCATCCGACGGAACGGCGCTCACCTACTTCGACGCGCCACGCCATGTTCCCGGCGGCCTGGCCTTTGACGGCACCTACTTGTGGGTCGGCCACCGGCACCAAGACCGCATCTACGCGATCGACCCCGGCAGCGGACAGGTCATCACCGGGTTCGACGCACCCGGCCCCTACCCCTGCGGGTTGGCGCCGGCCGGAGAGGGCCGCTTGTGGCTGGCCGACTTCGAGGACGGGCTTGCCTATCTGCTGGCTCCTCGTGAGGCGCGGCCCTATCAGACGAGCGACTGGCGCGCCTCACAGATCCGGGTGGTCTACCGGCTCGAGAATCACGGCCCCGGCGATGTCCTGGATCCAACCGTCCACTTCGCCGTCGCCGAACCCAGCGAACACGTGCGCATCGACGGCGAACTCGACTTCGGCGGCCTGACGCCCCGGCGCTGGACCGACGCCTGGGGACAGCCGATCGCGACGCTGACCGAGAAAGTCCTCAAGCCCGGGGAACGTTTCGAGGTGGGCTACACCGCCCGCGCCCATATCGGCGCGATCAACTACATCATCTTCCCGGAGCGGGTGGGCTCCTTGGAGGAGATCCCCGAGGCGATCCGCTCGACCTATACGGCCGAGGGCGAACGCTTGCAGGTCGCCTCGGACCTGGTCCAGGAAACCGCCCGCAAGATCGTCGGGGACGAGACGAATCCGTACTGGATCGCGCGCAAGATCTTCAACTGGGTGATCGAGACACTCGAGTACGAACTCGTCGGCGGATGGGATGTGCCCGAGACGTTGATCAAGCGCGGTACGGGGTCTTGCTCGGAGTACGCGTTTCTCTACATCGCGCTCTGCCGGGCCGCTGGGTTGCCGGCGCGCTACGAAGCCGGCGCGGTGGTCCGCGGCGACGACACGAGCACCGATGATGTGCACCACCGGTGGGCCGAGGTCTACCTGCCCGGTTACGGATGGATCCCCATCGATCCGAGCGGCGGCGACAGCCCCTTCCCCGGCGGGCAGGCCGACGCGATCGGCCGCCTTTCCAACCGCTACTACATCACCACCCACGGCGGCGGCGGATCGGAGGCACTGGGCTGGACCTACAATCTGCGGGCCACCCACTCGAAGCGGGGCCGCTGCGCCATCACCGAGGACGGGTGGTTCTACTGGCGGCGAGCCAAGGAGGAAGGCAGCGCGGTGCTCCCCCTGGGCACGCGGGCGAAGCCGTGAGCTGGCGCGAGCTGCCCCTGGCCACGCGGGCGAAGCCGTGAGCCCGCGCCGAGCTGCCCCTGGCCACGCGGGCGAAGACGTGGGCCGGCGCGAGTTCGCGAATGAGGATGTGGTATAATCGGCTATGATTGGCGTGGTTTGGGCGCGTGGTTCCTGACCCCTAGCCTTGGCCAACTTCCCGATGGGAATCATCTCGAGAGGAGTCATGATGTCGAAGTCCTGGTGGGCCGCTATCTCGGCCCTCGTCGTGCTGAGCGGCGTCCTAGCGATCGCCATTTCCTCTTCTGCGCCGCCGCTGCCGGTGGAGTACACCGAAGCGCGTGTCTTCGCGGTGGCCGAAGAAGGCGCCCAAACCGATCCCCGCCTCCGCGCGCTGCGCGAAGGCGAACTCCCCTCACCCACCGAGATCGCGCAATGGAAGGAAGACGGACGCGAACGCAAGCGGCTGCGCCGGGAGTGGTTCGAGGAACTCCACGCCGCGCCGCCCGGCGTGGACTGGCGGGCCATCGAGGAAGCCAACCGCCAGGAAGCCTCCTTGCGGCGATTCGGCGAGATCGCGCGCGGGCAGCGCACCGACCGTTGGACCGAACTCGGCAGCGTCAACCTCGCCGGCCGCACCCACGCAGCCGCTCCCAGCCCGGACGGACAGACGCTCTATGTCGGCTCCGATCGCGGCGGCGTGTGGAAGGGCACGACGACCGGCGAGGCCTGGCAGCCGATCTCCGACGGACTCGGCATGGGCTCCCATCAGCTCCTGGTCGTCCCGCCCGGCACGGGACCGGAGGAACCTTTGGTTCTCTTCACGCTCGCCTTCGACAACAACACCGTCTATGCCACGACCGACGAGGGCCAGCCTGGTTCGTGCCCGAAGGCCTGCCGGATGAGATCTATGAAAGCCGGCGCATCCTGCATGACCCGTCTCATCCGCGCACGGTCTACTACTTGAGTCGCAGCCGACACTGGACCGGACCGGGCACCTACGACTACGGCTCCCTGCTCTTCCGCTCCACCGACGGCGGACTCACCTTCGAGTACATCGCGCAGTTCCCGGCCAATCCGGCCGACATCTGGATCGATCGCGTCAGCGGAGGTGATCTCTACCTGCTCTCGGCCACCACCCTGCACCGTTCGTCGGATCAGGGGGTGAGCTTCACCGAGGTGGGGACGATTCCAGCCGGGACGACCTCGGGGGCGTATCTGGCCGGCAGCGAGGCCGGCGCGCCCACCTTCTACGCGTCGCTCAAGGAGGGAACGCAGTGGAAGCTCTACCGCTCGGCCAACGGCGGTGCGGACTGGTCCTACCGGCACGAAATCCATGACTTCTGGGAAACGCTCAACTGCTCGATCACGAATCCGGACCTGGTCTTCTTCGCGGGGGTCGAGTGCTGGCGCTCCACCGACGGCGGAGCCAGCTTCGCCTACGTCAATCCCTGGACCGCCTACTACGGCGACCCCGAGCACAAGCTCCACGCCGACAATCCAGGCCTCGACATTCACATGCTAGGGGGGCAGGAAGCGATCTTCTTCAACACCGACGGCGGAACCTATGTCTCCTACGACGGCGGGGCCACGGTGCAGAACCTCTCGTTGTGGGGACTGGGCATCAGCCAGTACTACGGCACCTTCACGAGCGCGACCGACCCCTACCTGATCGCGGCCGGGTCGCAAGACCAGGGATATCAGCAGTCCGAACCCGATCGAAACGATCCCTACCTCTATTTCGAGCAGCTCATCAGCGGCGACTATGGTCACTTGACCTCGTCGACGCGCGACCACAACTGGCTCTACTCGGTCTACCCGGGATTCGTGTTGCTTCAGAAGCGCGAGATCAACCCACCCTACCTCTACCAGATCGGTTTCCCCCAGACCGCGCATAGCTGGATGCCGTTCATCCTCGCCGATCCGGTCGACACTGACGTCTTCTACTTCTGCGGCGATCACATCTGGCGCTACGAACGTCAGGAGTACGGCTACACCTACTCGATGACCCCGTTGTCCCAGGAGTTCACCGGTAGCTCCTACTCCACCGCGCTGGCAATCTCACCCGCGGACCCGGACTACTGGTATGTGGCCACCAACAATGGCCGGCTCTGGCACTCCCATGACGGCGGACAGACCTGGACCCAGTCTGGGCAGGGACCGAACGCCCACTACTTCTACGGCACCGGGATCGCCGTCTCTCCCACCGATCCGAACGTGGCCTACGTCGGCGGCAGCGGCTACAGCGGGCACTCCGTGTGGCGCACGCTCGATGGTGGCTTGACCTGGACGGGCGCGGCCGAGGGGTTGCCCCTCACGCTCGTCTACGAACTCGCCATCGGTGGAGAGGAGCTGGACCTGCTCTTCGCCGCCACCGAGGCCGGCCCCTATGCCTGCCACACCGATGACATGCAGTGGGAACCGATCGGCGGTACCGAGGCGCCCTTGCATCTCTTCTGGTCGGTCGAGTGGGTTCCGGAGATCGGCACCGCCCGCTTCGGCACGTACTGCCGGGGCATCTGGGACTACGAGGTGCCGGCGGCGGCCGACATCGGGCCCGGCACGCCCGGACGCGGCGGCGCCGGCGAGGACGGTCTCTCTGGCGCTGAGATGCTCTTCGAGGTTGGACCCAATCCGGCCCGGGACCATCTCGTGATCCGGTTCGAGACGGCCGCCCCGGGCGCCCAGCGCATCGAACTCTTCGACATCAGCGGACGCCGCTTGAGCCAGATCAGCGCCGGGCACTTTGGCGCAGGCACGCACGATGTGCGGGCCGATCTGGGCGGCATGCACCTCGAGAGCGGCGTCTACTTCGTACGCAAGATCGGGCCACAGGGTACCGCGGTGAAACGAGTGAATATCTTGAACTGAGTTCCATAGAGCCGGGATTCCCCGGGGGGCAGTCCGGCCCGGTCCGTCGTTTGCGAGACGGACCGGGCCGAACGCAATCTTCTCCATAGTCTCCGCATGCTTCGCACTTGCGCCTCTGCGCAGCCTCCGGCTTCTGCGCATCCTCCGGCTTCTGCGCATCCTCCGGCTTCCGCGCATCCTCCGGCTTCCGCGCATTCTCCGGCTTCCGCGCATCCTCCGGCCTCTGCGCATTCTCCGCTCCTCACCATTCAGATCATGCCTTGACGGAACGATATCATGATGATATCATAACGATATCCATACGATATCACTGCGATGTCGATGCAAGGTCAGAGAAAGGAGAGATCGTCATGATCCGCGAGAAGACTGCCGCCTCCATATCCGGGTACGTGATGCTGTTCGTATGCCTGGTGGTAGCGGTCCTGATGGTGCTGCTCTTCATCAACGCCATCCAGGCCAAGAACCTCGCCGCTTTGCTCATCTCGATTTTCGGCTTCCTGGCCGACCTGCTGCTCTTCGCCGGCCTCTTCGTGGTCAACCCGAACGAGGGCCGGGTCATCCAGCTCTTCGGCAAGTACGTCGGTACGGTCAAGACACCCGGCCTGCGCTGGAACAATCCCTTCACGACGCGCAAGAAGGTCTCGCTGCGGGTGCGCAACTTCGAGAGCGGGCGGCTGAAGGTCAACGACCAGGACGGCAACCCGATCGAGATCGCCGCGGTGATCGTGTGGAAGGTGGTCGACACCGCAGAGGCGATCTTCGAGGTCGATGACTACGAGAACTACGTCCAGGTGCAGAGCGAGGCGGCGCTGCGCAATCTCACGACCAGCTATCCCTACGACGGCCACGACGACGACACGGTGTCCTTGCGCGGCCACACCAACGAGATCGCCGAGAAGCTCCAGGCCGAGGTCCAGGAGCGGCTGGGCAAGGCCGGGGTCGACGTGCTCGAAGCACGGATCAGCCATCTCGCCTACGCCCCGGAGATCGCCAGCGCCATGCTGCAGCGCCAGCAGGCCAGCGCCATCATCGCCGCCCGTCAGAAGATCGTCGAGGGCGCCGTGGGCATGGTCGAGACGGCGCTGGAGATGCTGGCCGAGAAGTCGGTCGTGGATCTCGACGAAGAGCGTAAAGCCGCCATGGTCAGCAACCTGCTGGTCGTGTTGTGCGGTGACCGGGATCCGCACCCGGTCATCAATGCGGGATCACTGTACCAGTAGGGGGTGATCGGATTGCCGGAACGGAAAGGATTCCTGCTGCGCATCGAGCCCCAGGTGCTCGATGCGCTCCGCCGCTGGGCCGACGACGAGTTCCGTAGCGTGAACGCCCAGATCGACGTCGTGCTGCGCCGGGCCCTCAAGGATGCCGGCCGCTGGAAGAACCCCAGCGAGGAACCGAGACCACCGAACGCCCGGCCAGAGACTGAGCGCGAGCGATGATCATCGCCCCATGACCATTGCCTCGATCCTGGCCCTAGCGAATCCACATCACCGGGCGGCTGGCGCGGAAGTCACCCGCGGCCGCCCGCAGCCAGTAGAGCCCGGGCGAAACCACCCGCCCGGCATCATCGCGACCGTCCCATACGAACCGCATGCTCGCTTCGTCTTCGCCGCGCGGGAGCAGCCTGCGCAAACTGCGGCCGGTGGCATCGACGACCTGCACGCGCGTATCCTCGCCCACCGCCGCGCCGGCCGAGGCACTCCACCGCAGCCACAGCTCCAGCGCCCCCCGCGCGGGGTTGCCACTGGCCAGGTGCAGGCGGAGCGGTTCCTCGAAGGTCGCCCAGTGCGGCTCGATGCTTTGCTGAACAAGCTCGAAATCGGTGAAGTGGGGCAGATGGTCCGATGCCTCTTCACTGTCCCCGGCGTAGAGGCCGTACTCGTTCAGGAAGCTGCCAGGGGCATGGGTGGTCTGCAGGATCCCATGAACCGGTAGGCTGAGGTTGCTGTCCGAGTAGATGATGAAGTCGAGCCGCCCCGGCCCATAGTCGCTCCACTCCTTGTACCAGGTGTAGCCCATCGGCCCGGTGCACAGGTGCGAGCCGAGATCAGCGAAGTCGGTACCGTCCCAGTCGGGCGCGAAGTCGGGACCGTAGGTGGCCTCATCCTCGATGTCGCCGGTCAGGAGGGTCTCGAGCTGCCGCTTCAGGCCGACGAAATTCATGTCACCGGTGATCAAGATCGGGTTGTCCGGCGTCAGGTCGATCAACCCGCCGGGAGTCTTGGCGTCGCGAACGAACTGCATGATCGCGTCGCACTGCTCTTGTCGTTCCTCGTCGGCCCCGCAACAACTCAGATGGCAGTTGATCACCAAGAAGTCCTCGTCGACATTGGCGACCGGACCGCAGAGAAAGGCTCCCGCGCGTCCGCCCGCGATCGACCAGACGCCCAGGATATCGCCCCGCGTGAGCAAGACCTTGTCGCTGACCTGGGCGGCGTCCCATCCAGCGCCGAGCCATCCGGCGACCATCTCGCGCGTCTCGTTTGCGTCGTGATCATAGATTTCCTGAAACGCGATGACGTCGGGATCGAGCGCCTGGAGAATCCGCTCGTAGGAGGGGATGGCATACCCGTTCCACAAGCGGTCCTGATAGACGTTGTAGGTGATCAAACGCACGGGACCCGGTTCACGCGCGAGCTCGATGACCGGCATCGGCTCCAGCGATCCCACCTCCATCGTGTACTCCACGACGGTGCCGACGTTGGGAATCCAGTCTCCGCCGCCGGCCTGATCACGCAGCTGGAGGTACACCTCATCCTGGGGGAAACACGGGAATCCCCCCACCGTCGCATCCTTGAGCAGGGCCACCTCGAACTGGGTGCCGCTGTGAGTCGGGCCCACTGCCAGACGTAGTACGGGCCAGTCGATGTTGGTGTACTCGGTACCGTAGAAGAAGAACCCCTGGCGTTCCCCGAACTCCCAGATCAGATCCGCGCCCAGCCCCGGAAACGGATAGCCCGTGCCCGAATTCTGATCGGTGTCGATCATGAGGGTTAGCTGGTTGTCCTCTTGCAGGAGCACTTCACCGGTCGTCTCGAACCGGATATGGAGGTAGTCCTCGTCGTCGGCCAGCCAGAGCCGGTCGAAGTCCACACCATTGGGGCCGCCGTCGCCGATGCCATCGGTCCAGGCCACCGGCACCCCGTCCCAGTCCTCGAAGTATCCATCCGTATACACCCGGTGAAGGTCGGCCCGGGCGGTCGAGCAGGCCGGCACCAATGCCGGAACCAACAGGGTGACGAGCAGCACTGCGAGACAGAGGCCCCACGCCCCCGCCAGGGGCGGCACCGAACCGAGGAGGCCACTCGAGCAGCGGGAGCGACCCAAGGCCCAGGGTCCCGACGAGCGGTGAGAATGTGGATGCATGGGAATCGTCCTTCCGAGTGCGGTCAGCCCCCGGTGATTCTTGCCGGCATCTGGTCCATTCGCAGGTGGCCTTTGCCGGCACTAGGTCTGCC
>CAZZIF010000085.1:0-4874 GCA_964654025.1 uncultured bacterium | reverse complement strand
CCAAGCTGGCCAAGCTGGCCAACGTGGAGGTGTTGTAGAGGTATTGTAATGGATTCGATCCGATCCGGAGCCAGGATTCTGCTCTTGCGAAGATTCGCCTAGCCAGATGCGGACCAGGGAACGGGGCTAAAATCAGAACCGGCGCACCTATTGGTGCACCGGTTCTGGGGCTACTGGCGTTACTCTCGCTTGCGGGAAGCCATCTTTGTACCAACCATCAGAAAGCCAGGCGAGCCTTTCGTCCATGACTCATCTCGCGCCACCCAGTCTATCTTACGGCATATGACACAGATTTCGAGGGGGGATATAAGGGGGATAAACAGGTCATTTGCAGACACCCTTTTGATCTCTCGAAGGCATCCGACGACGACACGAGCGCGACCTGAGGCGTCGCCGGCGCGAGGTCGCAAAGGGGACCGGGTCGTCCAACCAGGAACCCGCGAGACCGGCAACCACGAACCGGCACGCCGACCTGATGCGCAGGCCGAGATCACCGTAAAACGATGGCGGGAGAAAGCAGATGCCCACCGGTGCTTAGCTGCATAGCTGAGCGAGACCCGCTTGTGATCGGTGGGCCGGCTCCAGGCGGGTTGGCGGACCGCATCCCTAAAACCAAGAACCGGCGCACCTTGCAGTGCGCCGGTTCGGGGGCTACTGGCGATACTCTCGCTTGCGGGAAGCCAAACGCAAACCAACCATCAAAAGGCCAGGTGAGTCTCTCTTCGAAACTCCATTCGCGCCACCCACGTGATCCTACGGCAGAATAGGCCAAATACAAAAGGGTGAAACAAGGGTGATTCATGGGGGTCTTTATGTAACCCATAAGAGAAGCTCAAGAGTGGACTACTGGGCACAATGAAATCGTAACCACTAACCTGGAAATGGGTTACGTGCGTTGACGGGCGTTGATGCGTACGTTTCGCGCGGGTGACAGGTTAGCCCGCCCCCCCCGAAATCGCCCGGCTGGGGGCAAACTCACGCAGGAAAGTGCGCAGATTGACCTTCCCCCCTGCGATCCCCAGCTTTCGGCGGATGCTCTTTCGTTGGGAACGCACCGTTTCGGTACCGACGCCGAGGAAGCGGGCGATGTCCTTCGACCCCGAGCCACTGCGGATCAGGGTGCAGACCTGGAGTTCACGCGGGGTCAAGCTGGCGAAACGCTCTTCCATCTCGCTGGTGAAGGGAGATGTCAAATCGTCCAGTGCCGTCTGGAGAAGCTGGACATATTCCTTGCCCGTCTCACCGGTCTCCTCGGCCAGCCGGGTGATCACCGGCATGATCCGGTGCTCGACATTCGCGCGAAGACTGGCGCCGATCTTCGCCTTGCTCTCCTCGATCTGTGAGAGCACTTCCTGCATGGCGATGTTCTTCGCTTCAAGCGCCTGCTGTTCTCGCCGCAGGCGCTCGTTGGCCGCCCGCAGTTCGGTCGCTGCCTGGTGCTGTTCGGTGATGTCTTCAACATAAATCGCCACCAGATCCGGCGGAGCGTAGGTGTAGGTAACCGAGATCAGGCGCATTTCGCCCGAGTGCAAGAACCGGTAAGGGATCTCGTGGTGCACGGTGGTCTGGCGAGCGAAGGCCTCTTGCATGGCGTCCAGAATGTCGGCCCGGTGGGCATAGAACTCCCTCGCGCCCGCACCCATGATCTCGTGGACCTTCCCACGCGTCTCCTCTTCGGCCATTCGATTGCACCCGATCAAGGTGAAGTCCTCGCCCGCCCGCTTCCACACGTATCCCGGCAGGGGAAAGCGCTGGAACTGCGCCCGGTAGCGACGCTCGCTCTCCTGCTGGGCCTTCTCCGCCCGCAAACGCGCCAGCACGCCGCCGAGCTGGAGAGCGATCGCCTCCGCGGTCTGGCGAACCGGCAGCGACAGCCGCCGGTCACGCTTGAAGGCGATATTGATGCAGCCCATCAGCTCACCCTGATGTAGGACGGGAAACACACAGAGGTGCTGAATCCCCTCCCGGAGACAGATCTCATCGGGCGGGAGTTCGTAGATGACCTCTCCCTTCATGAGTACTGGGAGACGACGGTCATCGCTCGGGACCCGCCGGACAGCTTGCACGAACGCCTCGGAGAGACCGGCATGGTGCACCAGATCAACTCCGCCGTTTTCGAGATTCGCGAGGTAGATCCCCCCCGCATACGCACCCGTCACGCGAAGAATGTTGTCGAAGACCCGCGCCAGCACCTTGTCTAGGTCGTGGGCTTGTACCAGAAAAAGCGCCAGATCGCGCTGAATACGAAGCAAATCCTCAAGGGAGGAACTCGCCTGATCGGTAGCGGGTCCGCGCTCCGGCGGAGCGGCCTCCACGGCAGCGGCCCGTTTTGATTGTTTGTGTCCTGTTTGCCGAACGCCTGGGCGCGAGGGTCCGGATCGGCCGCTCCGTGGGCTCTTCGGCTGGGGTTTTGCGCTATCGACCACCGGCATGCCCCTTCTGCAACGTATCCCTAGGCCAGTCCAAACAACCGGCCGCCCTGGTAGATCAGAAACGCGGCACCCCAAGCTAGTACGATTTGGTAGACGATGTCAAAAGTCATCCACCTGGCGCCGAACTCGCGGCGCATGACGGCCACCGACGCCACGCAGGGCACGTACAAGAGAATGAAGATCATGTAGGCGAACGCAACCAAGGGCGTGATGTGATTCTCCGGCGCCCGGAGCGCCTCGCGCAAAGTTTCGACGTTTTCCTCGCCGGCCTCGCCCGTCTGATAGAGCACCCCCAGGGAGGAAACGACCACTTCCTTGGCGACCAGTCCTGTGATCAGGCTGACGCTCATCCGCCAGTCGAACCCCAGCGGCTCGAGCACCGGCTGGACCGCTTTGCCCACCCGGCCGATGACCGTGTACTCGATGGCGGAGGCCTCCCTGCGACTCTCGAGCCCTTCGATCTGCTCGGCGGGCGCGCCCTGCTGCCGCAGAGCATCCAGGCGTTGGTCGAACTCGCCGATCTCGGGGTTCTTCGGATAGGTCCCCAGCGCCCAGAGCACCGCCGAGGCGATCAGGATGACCCCGCCCATCTTGCGCAGGTAGACCTTCGAGCGGTCCCACATGTGCATGAAAATGCCCCGGGTCGTCGGCCAGCGGTAGGGCGGCAACTCCATGACGAAGGAGACTTGTTGATGGCGGAAGATGGTCTTGGTGAAGACGAAGCCCAGCACCAGGGCCACCAAGATGCCCAGCAGGTAGATCAACATGACCACGTTCCCGGCCTGCTGGCCGAAGAAGGCTCCGGCGAAGAGTACGTAGACCGGCAATCGTGCGCTGCAGGACATGTGCGGGATGAGAAGAGCCGTCAAGGTGCGGTCGCGCTGGGACTCGAGCGTGCGGGTGGCCATGATGGCGGGCACCGTGCACCCGAAGCCCATGAGCATGGGAATGAAAGACTTCCCGTGCAGGCCGAAGAGGTGCATCACGCGATCCATGATGAACGCCACCCGGGCCATGTAGCCCGAGTCCTCCAGAATGGAGATTCCCAAGAAGAGCAGCATGATGTTGGGCAGAAAGACCGCCACGCTGCCCACACCACCGATCACCCCCTCGACCAGCAGACTGGCCACGGGGCCCTCCGGCAGGACAGAGTTCACACCGTTCGCGAACAGGCCAATCAACGTCTCCATCCAGGCGGCGGGATAGGCCCCCAGGGTGAAGGTGGCGTTGAACAACAGCCACATGAAGCCCAGGAAGAGGGGCAATCCCAACACACGATGGGTCAGGACGCGATCGAGTTGCCGTGACAGCTCCATCCTGTCCAGGGGCGGCTTGTGCTGGATCTCGCGCAGGAGGCCGTCGATGAAGCCGTAGCGGCCCTCCGCGATAACTCGCGCCGGTTCGAGGCCGGTGGCCGTGCGCACGTGTTCGCGCAACTGCTCCACCTTCAATAGCAGATCCCGTGCGCCGCTGGGATTGGGCAAACGGTTGTAGATGGTCTCGACGATGTGGGGATCGCCCTCGATCAACTTGGCGGCCAGATAGCGCGAAGGAACCGGCACGGCATCCCCGGTCACTGAATCGATCTCGTGGCTGAGTTCAACGAGCACCTTCTCGACCGAAGTACCGTAAGAGACGGGCACGTGCCGGTGGCGCGCCACCTGGTTCTCGACGAGCCCGATCACCGCGTCGAGCAACTGCTGCTTGCCCTCGGACCGGTGTCCGACCGTCGTGACGACCGGGGCGCCAACCAACTCGCTCATCTTCTGAAGGTCGAGCTTCGCGCCCGAGCGCGTGAACTCATCCCACATGTTCAAGTCGAGAACCAGATCCACGCCCATCTCGAGGAGCTGCATCGTCAGGTCGAGGTTACGACGGAGATTGGCCGTATCGACGACGTTGATCACGACGTCCGGACGTTCGTCCAAGATGTACTGGCGCGCCACCCGCTCCTCGATGGTGTAGGAGGTGAGCGAGTAGGTTCCCGGCAAGTCGACGAGTTCGAAGACGTACTCGCCGTATCGCATCCGGCCTGCCTTGCGCTCGACGGTGACGCCGGGCCAGTTGCCGACCTGCTGGTGCATGCCCGTGAGCAGGTTGAAGATCGAGGTCTTGCCGGAATTGGGATTGCCGGCCAGGGCGACCCGGATCACCCGCGATTTGCTCTCCATGGTTCCTCGAATGTCAGGATCTATTACGGCCATCGCCACCACCAATACGGCGGCCGGGTCCACCGCCGCGACCACCGCTTCCAGGTCCGCCGCCGGGTCCGCCGCCGGGTCCGCCGCCGCGACCACCACCTCCAGGTCCGCCGCCGCGACCACCACCTCCAGGTCCGCCGCCGCGGCCACCACCTCCAGGTCCGCCACCGCGGCCACCGCCTCCATGGTCTGAAAAACGATTCATTCAACTTCGTAAACAAATTCTGAACATGATGATTTC
>CAZZIF010000084.1:0-13362 GCA_964654025.1 uncultured bacterium | reverse complement strand
GCAGCTTCACATTGCCGAAGATGACCGTGTTCTTGGTGTAGGGAATGCCGTCTTCCAGGCCGGTGGCGTCGTCCTCGTCGGGATCGTCCATGCCCCCGCCGACGTTGATACTCATCTTCGGGGTGGCTTGGAAACTCAGGCTGGCGAACCCGCCCGTCGCGGCGATCTCCCGGCCCTCGTCGTCGGCATCGTCCGGGTGGCTCGGATTGTATTCGAACCCGTAGTGGATGAACTCCTCACCGATCGCCGCGCCCGTATAGAACTCTCCCGTGAGCGTGATCTGTTCAGTGAACGGAAGATTGAACTCGACGGCCGCCAGATAGGGCGCGTAGTCGATGCTGTCGACTTCCACCGAGCGGAAGCCGCCCCCGACAGCGACCATGCCCTTGCCGTTCAGAAAGCCGTGGTAAGCCACCCGGCCCAGCAGCCAGGGCAGGCGTTCCTGGGTGTCGGTGTCGCTCTGCACGCGGTGCTTCATCGCCGAGGCCAACAGCTCCAGACCGCTGTCCATCTTGTAGCGCGCGGTGATCTGCGGCACGCGCCACCACAGGTTGCCGCCCCAGGAGAGGATTCCGAAGTCAATGGTGGCCGGATTCTGCTGGGCGACCGGGATCCAGTCCTGTCCAGCCCGCAAGCTGAACCCACCCTTCTGCGTGAAGGCGTAGCCCAGCCGCAAGCGCGGCAGGAGATTGTTGCTGGCGTTGTCGCCATAGAAGTCGATCTCCATCACCGCGCCGCAGGTGCGCTCGCCGTCGGCCAGATGGCCCTTGAAGCCGAACCGCGTGTCCCGCGGGTTGAAGTTCAGCTCTCCGTCGTAATCGTCCGGATCGCTCGAGATGTAGGAGGCGAAGTCGGTGTAGCCGCGCAGATTCGCGGTATCGTAGTGGACATCGAACTTCGAGCGACCCCAGAGCTGGAGGTCCACCTTGCTCTCGACCTCGGCTGCGAGAGCCACGGGGCCGATCGTCGCACCGCACAGCACGAGCGCGGCCGCCGCCGCGATCAGGATCCCATGAGTCCGTCTTGACATGGTCCAACCTCCTCGTCGAACGCCCTTACCGGTTTGATCCCAGCCCGCACCTCGGATGCGGATGGTTGACAGCGAATCGAGCAATCGCTACCACAGTCGGGGCACCCATACGATCCGATTCCTCCAAGACGTTGATGTTTTGTGAGTTCGGGGCCGGCCGCTCGTCGCTGATATGGGACGAAACGTGGAGTTCGGACAGGATCACGGGATAGGTATGGCTGCCGGTGGGATGCCATCTGCGTGTATCAAGCGCCCTGTCCGTTCCAGGGGCGGTCCGGCTTCATCACCACACCCGTACCGGTGCGGCCGTCGACGAGAATATGGAGCGGCCGGTCGAAACGCAGGTGGCGAACGTAGGTGCCCTCATGCATGGCGGGCTGCGCGTCGAGCCAGGGTGAATCCAGATGCGTCACCTTCTGCTCGCGCGCCAGTGTGAAGTAGCCGATGCCGAAGCTCGTCAGATTCTGGAAGAAGTGGGTGCCCTGCGACGGCGTCACCCGGATGTCCTTGAGTTCATTCTCGACGATGCAGCCCACGCCCGAGATCTGCGCCCAGCTCACCGGGATGCCCAGCCAATGATCCGCGCTGCCCCACCGGCCGGGGCCGATCAGCAGGTACGGGCGCTTCTCAGCCTTGAGCCTGCCGTTGAACTGGCCCACCTCGGTGGCGATTTCTACGGTCTTCCCGCGGTCGAAGCGGTCCGGCGCGACGTAGAGCACATCGTAGATGTCCTCGAAGTACCCATGCCCCAGGGCGGAGCTGGTCATGCAGATCGTGTCATCGGCCGCGACGTCCGATAGATCGAGGGACTCGGTGGCCGTGCCGAAGACCAGCGGCCGGATCTGCAGGAAAGCGAACTCGTGCGGCGCATCGCTCTGCTGGCTGAGCGTCAGGGCGAACTCGATCTCGACGTGACAGGAAAAGCCGGCGCGCCCCACGTCGAGCAAGAACCGCAACACCTCGGCCAGTGGGAAGGCATCGCCGGAGAGCATGCCCGCCATGGTGACCAGCTTGATGCCCTTGCGGTGGGCGCCCTCGTAGATGCGGTCGTTCTCGGGCGAGTAGACCGAGGCGACCGGTGGCAGGGTGCCGTGGGCCTCGGCGACCTCCAGACCCAACAGGGTGATGTTCTGGGCGCAGGTGCGATTGCCGGTGACGGCGGGGCATCCCCGCATGTCCAGGGCATAGAACTCGCGCTGGGCGTTCTCGAGATAATCCTCTACGGAGGAGAACTGATACAATCGCTGCGGATGCTTTGGCGAGAAGCGCACGCACCGGCCCCCATCGACCACCGTGCGGCCGAGCCCCAGGGCCACCGAGGCGACGCCGTCCTCCGGATTCATGCCTTCCATCGGGTAGTAGTCGTAGGAGCGGGCCACCCCGGCCGCGCTCGGATAGGCGTAGTCACCGTAGGTGCGTCCGGCGAGGCGCTGGATCACGACCGCCATCTTCTCTTCTTCCAGCCGATTCGGGGTGGAGTCGATGTAACTCTTCGAGTCGGCGTAATAGGTCGAGGCGTACACGAGCCGGATCGCGCGGCACAGCTCCTCGAGGCGCACCTCCAGGTCCGGATCGTTGTTCGGCAGCATGAAGGTGTCGTAGATGCCGGCGAAGGGCTGGAACGATGAGTCTTCCAGCAAGCTCGAGGAGCGCACCGCCAAGGGGTACTTCACGCGGGCAACGAACTCGCGCAGGGCCTCGACCGTGTCGGTCGGCAAGGGCGCCTCGAGGAAGGCGGAGCGGATCTGCTCGTCGGGCGCCTCGCTCAGCGCCAGTGCCGTCAATCCCGATTGCTCCATGAAGACGTCGAATGCGCCGGTGGCGACCACCGCGGTGGGCGGGACCGCGATGCGCACGAAGGGCACGTGACGCTCGATGTCGTGCGAGGTCATGAGTGAGTTGAAGAAGGCCAGACCCCGGCCCTTGCCTCCCAGCGATCCCGTGCCGATGCGCGTGTACAGGCTCTGCGGATCGAAGGTCTCCCGCGAGAACTCCGCCACCAGCCCGGCGTGGCTTTCCTCGCGATAGGCGCTCAGCGCCAGAAGCAGGTAACGTCTCAGATCCTCCGGGCTCGGAAACTCCTCGGGCGTGCGCGGCCGCAGCGCCTTGGCGAGATCGAACTCGGTGCGCGCCATCAGCCAGGTGGAGAAGTCGTTGCGGTTGGCGTGATACACCAACGAACTCTCGGGGATCGCCCGCAGGCCCTCCGCCAGGCTGCGCAGGGTGTTGGCCTTGGCGAGAACGGTGCCGTCGGGCCGGCGGAAGACGAACGATCCGAACCCCAGCTCGGCCCGCATGAAACTCCGCACCTCGCGCAACAGGGTCGGCGACTTCTTGTACGCGAAGGCCAGGCTCCGCTCGGCGGCCAGTCCGGCATTCTCTTCCTCGCTGGACTGCATGAGGATCGAGAGGTGCGGATCCTCCCGGCGGATCATTTCGGCGAAAGCCAGGCCCGCCCCGCCGTCGGTGCGGCCGGCGCGGGGGAAGCGCGCGTCCAGGATGAGGCCCAGGATGTGTTCGCGATGCCGCCGGTAGAGCCCTTCGCCTTCCTCATAGCTGGTGGCGATCTGGATCTTGGGACGGGCCCGCATGCGCAGAAGCTTCTGCATGCGGTTGACGCCGTCGGCCATCAGGCTTTGGGTCTGCTCCATGATCTCCGTGTACAGAAGCGGCAGGTAGGCCGAGTAAAACCGCACCGAGTCCTCGACCAACAGGATGCTCTTTACCCCGGCGATCTCGGCGTCGTGCTCGGCGTTACGCGCATCCTCGATGAGCTTGATGATCGCCAGGAAGATGCGGGCATCGCCCTGCCAGACGAAGATCCGGTCCACCCCCGAATCCTCCCGTTCCTGGAGGAGGGAAAGTTCGCGCGTGTCGTGCGCCAGCAGGATGACCGGCAGGCTGGGCGAGGCTTCTTTGACGGCCCGGCCGAACTCGAAGACGTCCATGTCGCCCACCCGCGGCATCGTGATGAGCAGATCCGGCACGCTTTCCTTCACACTGTCGATGGCCTCGTTGGCGGTCGTGACCCGGGTGATCGTGGGCGCGCTGCTGAGATTCAAGTCCAGATACTCGGAGAACAGCAGCTCGGTCAGGCTGCCGTCCTCCTCGAAGGTGAACGAGTCGTACAGGCTCGAGACCAGCAAGATGCGGCGCACGCGCCACGGCCGCAGTTGGGCGTAGGAGATACGGGTCTCCGGCCGGCGGCCGGCGATGCTGTCCAGGGATCGAAATTGCACGGTGTGCCCTTTGCTATTGCGACAGAATCTGCAGGTTCCTTCGGATGCCCTCGGCCATCTCCGGTGTCGGATCGAGTTGCAGGGCCGTCTCCCAGGCTTCCCGGGCCTCGGCATTGCGTCCCAGCATGGCATTGGCCACGCCCTTGTCCACGTACAGACCCACCGAACGCAGGCCCATCTGCTCGGCCCGTTCGAGATAGCGCAGCGCCTCGGCCGGCTGGTTCATCCCCCGGTGAACCGCTCCGATCTTCGCGTAGGCTTCGGCATTGTCGGGCGCACGGCCTAGCGACTGCTCGTAGAGCTGCAGGGCGGCGGGGAGGTTGCCTTCGATCTCACGGATTACCCCCAGCCGGAAACAGGCCACCGGTTCGGCCGGATCGATCTCGAGCGCGCGCGTCATGTCCGCCTCCACCCGGGGCAACAGTGCGCGGGCTTGGTCGGTCTGCCCGCTCTCACGCAAGTCCTGTGCCTTCATCCAGGTCAACTCCCCCCGCATGGCGAGCGCGCTGGGAACGTCGGGAGTGGACGCCAGGATCTGATCGACCAGCTCCTCGACCAGTTCCATGCGTGCAGCGGCCCACTCGAAGCGGGCCATCCTGAGCAGGGGCGTGACGTCATCAGGATCCTCTTCCAGCATCTCCCGCAGCAGCTCCCGGGCATCCTCCTCGCGATCGAGCTGCATGAGAAGCTGCGCCTTGACGCTCAGCACCCGCGTGTCGCCCGGATCGTCCTCCAGAGCCAAGTCGATCAGCTCCTTCGACTCGTCCACGCGGTCGGTCATCATGGCCGCCTGGGCTACATAGAGCAGCGCGTCCCTGTCATGGGGCAGCTTCGCCAGCACTTTGCGCCCGGCACCGTAGGCCTCCTCGTAACGCTTGGCGTTGATGCCGGCCTGCGCGAGGAAACGCAGGGCCACCGTGTTTTCGGGTTCTTCGGCCAGCACGCTCTGCAGCAGCTCGATGGCCTGCACGGGTTGGTTCATGATGACGTTGCGGGCCCGGTTGATCTTACGAACCAGGTGCATCAGGTACTTGGGGTCCTTGTTCGTGTCCTGCTCGGCTCTTGGCGCGGATCCCGACAGGTAGCCGAGACTGCGCAGGCGGTCGAGCGTGCCCGGGTCGATGTCTTGGGCTTCCGCGGTGGCCTCGGTGTCTTCGCCCGTGAAGAGTTCGCACCAGGCCTCCAGACGACCGGCGATCTCGGGATGCTCGTGATAGACGTTGACCTGCTCGTTGGGGTCCTTCTCCAGATCATAGAGTTCGGACTCCGGCGCCCGGATATAGGTCCAGCGCTCGGTGCGAATGCCGCGCAGGTCGCTCCAGCCGTACTCGAGGGCCGGGGTGAGTGATTCCATGTAGGCCACCTTGGGGCCGTCCCAGTCGCCCGCGAGCAGCGGCAGCAGGCTGGATCCGCTGGCCGGCAGCAGATCCTGCCGCAGGCCGACGGCATTGAGCATCGTCGGCGCCAGATCCCGTGCCGAGACCAGATCGGGCAGGCGGCGTCCCCGAATCTGCTCGGGCGCCAGAGCGTTCCACCCACGTGGGGGGAGCAGCAGCAGCGGCGCGTCCTGCGAAACGCGGTAGATGAGCATCCCGTGCGCGGGCTCACCGTGGTCTCCCAATGCCTCGCCGTGATCGGCCACGATCAACACCCACGTGTTCTCGAGCAGGCCCTCGCGCTCGAAGAACTCGTAGAGCCTGCGCACATGGGTGTCCATGTAGGCGATCTCTCCGTCGTATGGGAACCCGAACCGCTGCCCGTAGGGATCCGGCGGAGTGTAGGGATAGTGGGGATCGTAGTAGTGCGCCCAGTGGAAGAAGGGCTTCTGGGCGTGCTCCCGCAGGTACTCGATCGACAGGTCGGTCACATCCTCGGCCAGCCGCTCCACCACCGCATCCTCGCCACGGACCTGGGGCGGGAAGTCGTCGTCGTAGTGGTCGAACCCCTGGGCAATCCCGAACTCCTTCTCGAGCGGCATCGCGCCCACCACCGCACTGGTGGCGTACCCCTGCGACTTGAGCGCCTCGGCCAGGGTCACCAGCGTCGAGTCGAGGACGAATACGCCGTTGGTCCGCACCCCGTGCTCGGTGGGATTGAGGCCGGTCAAGATCGTGGCGTGGGAGGGGAGGGTGATCGGAACCGAGACCACGGCATTCTCGAACAGGGCCCCGCGCGCCGAGACCTCATCCAGGAACGGCGTGATGGGAAGGTGGTACCCATAGACGCCCAGACGGTCCTGGCGGGTGGTGTCGAGCGTGATCAGCAGGAGGTTCCAGGGGCCGCCCTCACCGGTGCCGGCCAGCCAGGGCTGCTCGATCGGGCCGGGCTCGGGGATGTCGGAGAGGGGATCGGGGCTGCACCCGGCCAGGAGGCACCCGGCCAGGAGGCACCCCGCCAGGAAGCACCCGGCCAGGAGGTAGCTTGCCAGGAAGTGCCCGGCCGGGTTGTAGCTTGCCGGGAAGCGCCCGGCCGGGATGCTGCCGGCCGTGGATTCTGTGCCTCGACGTACCCATGTGGCTGTGCCAAACCTGCACATGCTCGAATGCTCCCTTTCCCTATCGTGACTCCTGATCTTCCCGAGCCGCTCCCGGACGCGTCCGGTCTCCGCCGGGGCCGGGGTTTGCCGCCGGCCGCCCAGGCTAGGCGCCCGCCGCCGGTCGACTCCGCCGGCTCCGTGCTCGCCGCCCCGAATCCTTCCGGGCCCAAGCCTGCCTCACCCCCTCCTGGAAAGAAAGTGCCAATCCGGGCAGGACATCCGGGCAGGACATCCGCGCAGGACACCCGGATAGGACACCGGGCGGGCCCAGTGGGTTTGGGGGCCGAGCCGGGCGGCGTTCAGGCTCCCCGGGGAGGCTCGTACCGTTCGTAGTAACCCAGGAGCTTGCCGGTCCGGTCGCGCACGGCCCGCATGTAGATGCGGTGCTTCTCGTTGTCGGTAATCAAGCGCTCGTCTTCGCCGCCGCGCAGTGCCTCGAGCACCTCGAGCATCATCTGCTGGGACTGCGGGTTGTGGCAGTCCAGCAGAGAGCGTCCCCGTAGGCTCGCGCCCTCGCTGTAGTGGCGGGTCGCGGCTTCGTTCAAGAACAGGATCCGGTGCTCGGTGTCGGCGACCAGCACGGGGTCCTTCATGCTGTCGAGTACAGCGGCCAGGAACGATACCGGCTCACCGGCCAGCGGGTCCAGATGCATGCGGTCCCCCAGGATAGACGTGAAACGAATCCGGTTTCGTGAGCGTACACCTTCCTATTGTCCTCGGGAGTCGAGGCAGGCGTCAACCATCGCCCGTCCCGGGGATCACCGTGTCCCCGGGCAGCGCCAGAGCGGTAGATCGGCCTGCAGCCCGACCAGCAGCCCGGGCAGCGGTCCGACCAGCAGCCGGGCCAGCAGCCGGGACGGGGCGCCAATCATCCCATCTTGGCAGCCGCGGCCGCAATGCGGTAGGCTCTCTGGCTGGTCACGATCGTCCGCCGTGCGCATCGCCCCCCCCGGCGCGGCGGTTCACGCGATAAGGAGGAAAGCATGTTCGAAGGCTTGAAGGAGAGATTCCAGCGCGTCGTTCCGGCGAGCGGCTTTTGTTCGCTGCGGGCGGTGCGGGAGATCAACGAGATCGTGCAGGTGAGGCAGAACGTCCTCCAGCCGATCCAGCGCTACGAAGACCAGGGCGTCATGGTCACCGTCATTGACGGCGGAGGCTATGGGTACGCATCCACCTCCGATCTTTCCGAGGCGGGTCTGCGGGCGGCGGTCGAACAGGCGCAGACCTGGGCGACGCTCTCGGCTGGGCGGGCCGTCTTCGACTACGGCAAGGTGGCCATGCCGCATCCGAAGGGCAGCCATCGTTCCCCGGTCGAGACCACGTGGGACTCGGTGTCGCTGGGCGAGAAGATCGATCTCGTCAAGCAACAGTGCGAAGGGCTCAAGATCGACGATCGCGTCGCCGACTTTGCCGCCTCGCTGTGGCACATCCGCACCGATTCGCTCTATCTGACCAACGAGGGGGGTGAGGTGTTGCAGGAGCTTCAGCGCCTGCTGCCGATTCTGCGCGTGACCGCCGCCGAGGGGACCGAGTCGCAGACCCGCACGTTGGGTGCCGGCTCCTACGCGTTGCAAGGCGGGATGGAGATCCTCGATCAGGTGGGCTTCAAGACCGAGGGCCCGCGCCTGGCGCAAGAGGCGGTCGAGCTGCTGTCGGCCCCCAATTGTCCGACCGGGACCATGGACCTGCTTCTGGCGCCCGACCAGATGCACCTGCAAATCCACGAATCGATCGGCCATCCGCTCGAGATCGACCGCATCCTGGGTGATGAGCGCAACTACGCCGGCACCACCTTCGTCAAGCCCGAGTACATCGGCTCGTTCCGCTACGGATCCGATCAGCTCAACATCACCTACGATCCCACGATCGACAACCAATGGGCGTCTTTCTCCTTCGACGATGACGGGCTCGAGGCCGAGAAGCTCTTCATTATAGAGAAGGGTATTCTGAAGCGCGCCCTCGGCGGCCTCATCTCGCAGACGCGCAGCGGGCTGCCGGGCGTGGCCACGACCCGCGCCGACGGCTGGCGCCGCCCGCCGATCGACCGGATGTCGAACCTCAATCTCGAGCCGGGTGAGGTGACCTTCGATGAGATGATCGGCTCGATCGAGAACGGTATCTACATGCAGACGAACACCTCCTGGTCGATCGACGACTCGCGGAACAAGTTCCAGTTCGGCTGCGAGATTGGCCAGGTGATCGAGAACGGGAAACTGGGCGGCATCGTCAAGAAGCCCAACTACCGCGGTATCTCGGGCACCTTCTGGAACAATTTGAAGATGGTGGGCGACCGGTCCACCTTCCGGGTGCTCGGTGTGCCCAACTGCGGCAAGGGCGAGCCGAACCAGATCATGAAGGTCGGTCACGCCTCGCCGGTGGCCCTGTTCGCGGACGTCGAAATCTTTGGTGGCGAGTAAGAAGGGAGGCCTACGATGCAAGAGCTGTTCTACGGTATCGCTGATCATGCGGTCTCCCTCTTACAGGGTGATGAGGTCATCAATCTGAACTTCGAGGGAGAAGAGTCCGACTTCGTTCGGTTCAATCACAACCGGGTGCGCCAGCCCGGATCGGTGCGGTCGTGTGATCTGGGCATCGATCTGATTCACGGAACCACGCACGCCGAGATGCAGATTTCGCTCACCGGGGTGACGCCGGAAGATCAGGGGCGGGTGAAGCGTGCCATCGAGGATCTGCGCGGCCGTCTCGATCACATCCCCGAGGATCCACACCTGCTGTATGCGACCGAGGTCAACTCCACCGAGCGCACGGGAGAGGACAAGCTGCCGGCGCGCGAGGACGCCGTGGCCTCGATCATCGAGAAAGGCGAGGGCAAGGATTTGGTGGGTATCTACGCCCAGGGTCCGATCTACCGTGGGTTCGCCAACAACCTGGGTCAGCGCAATTGGTTTGCGACCAGCAGTTTCAACTTCGACTACTCCTTCTATCTGCGTGACGATAAGGCGGTCAAGTCTTCCTACGCCGGGTTCGAGTGGGACGAGGTGGCTCTGGCGCGCAAGATGGACGATGCGGCGAAGCAACTCGAGGTGCTGAGCTTGGAGCCCAAGACCATCGCGCGCGGGAAGTACCGTGCCTATTTCGCGCCGGCGGCGGTCAATGAGATCGCCGGCATGTTGGCCTGGGGAGGCTTCGGTCTCAAGAGCCACAAGTCGAAGATCTCCTGCCTCATCCGCATGACCGAGGGAGACGCGCGCGTACACCCGGCCGTATCGATGGTTGAGAACACGCGCGACGGCATCGCGCCGAACTTCGACAGCAAGGGCTTCATCAAGCCCGATCAGGTCGTTCTGCTCGAGCAGGGCACCTTCAAGAACCCGCTCGTGAGCCCGCGAACCGCCAAGGAGTACGGCGTGCCCACCAATGCCGCCCCCGGCGGCGAATGGCCCGAGTCCTTCGAGATGACGGCGGGGGATCTGGAGCAGGAGCAAGTCCTGAAGAAGCTCGGCACCGGCGCCTACATCAACAACCTGCACTACCTCAACTACTCGGATCGCATGGCCTGCCGACTGACGGGCATGACTCGCTTCGCGACCTTCTGGGTCGAGGACGGCAAGATCGTCGCCCCGCTGAATGTCATGCGCTTCGATGAATCCTTCTACCGCATGTTCGGAGAGAATCTGATTGCGCTGACCAAGGAACGCGAGATGATCCTGGAGAACATGACCTATGGAGGCCGGCAGGTGAGCAGCGCGCGGCTGCCGGGGGCGCTGGTGGAGGACTTTGCCTTCACGCTCTAAGGTGGCCCGATTCGATTCGTCTCATTGCCATGAGACGGTCGGTAAGACATCGCCCCGCGCCGGGAGAACATCCTCCCGCCGCGGGGCGATCGTGTACCGGCGGGAGCCTTGGGTCGCGAGCCGGGCCGCGTGGGCTCGCAGGCACTCGGGAATGCACCCCGTCGCTGCTAGGCTCTCCGAATTCCCTCCGGCATCTACCCAGACTTCTCTAGGCGATCTCCTGGTTATCGTTCGTCGTCAATGCGGGGACACTACGGGAGGACTGACCGTCGAGTCCGCATGAGATGGGAGATACCGAAGGAGCGAACATGAACATCGATTTCAGTGCCTACCTGCAAAGCCTCGGCAATTGGCTTCTCACGAGCGGTCTGCAGATTCTGCTCATCATCGTGATTGCCATGGTGGTGCTGCGCGTTCTCAAGGGCATCGTGCGGCGGAGTTTCTCACGAATGGAGATGGGGCGGAAAGACCCCGAGTTCTCCAAGCGCACCGACACCTTGAGCGGCATCTCGGCCAATGTCATCGGCGTGGTCGTGATGATCATCGCCGCGATGATGATTCTGAAGGAATTCGGCATCGACATCGGGCCGGTGCTGGCCGGTGCGGGAGTTCTCGGTCTGGCCGTTGGATTCGGCGCCCAGAATCTCGTCCAGGATGTGATCAGCGGTTTCTACATCCTGATGGAGGATCAGATCCGCGTGGGCGACGTGGTCCAGATCGCCGGCAAGGGCGGTCTGGTGGAACGGGTGAGTTTGCGGCTCACCGTCATCCGGGATCTCGCGGGCAATGTGCACTATGTGCGCAACGGTCACATCGACGTGGTCACCAACATGACGAAGGAGTACTCGATGTATGTCTTCGACGTCGGGGTGGCCTACCGGGAGGACACCGATGAGGTTGTGGAGGTGCTGCGCGAGATCGCTGCGCAGATGCGCACCGAGCCCGGCTTCAAGGATGACATTCTGGACGATCTCGAGGTTCTGGGCGTGGATCAGTTCGCCGACTCGGCGGTGATCATCAAGACCCGCATCAAGACCAAGCCGATCAAACAGTGGTCGGTGGGGCGCGAATTCAACCGCCGGATGAAGAAGGCGTTCGACGAGCGCAACATCGAGATTCCCTTCCCGCATGTCACCGTCTATGCCGGCGAGGACAAGGACGGCAGCGCGCCGCTCTTCCCGGTAGAAACGAAGGATAAGACGAAAGATAAGCAGGCCGCGCCCTCCAGCGCTTGAGACAAGGGTCAAACGACCGCTCCGCGATCTGAGCGGTTTCGTGTATAATGGCAGCCGTGGATCTGTGGCGGTGGTCGCCGTCTTGACCGACCCAACGGAGGCCAACGATATGAAGCCCGTTCAAGCCCGTTCGCGCATGCAAGGCATCTCCATCGTCGTCGCCGGTCTCGTGCTGCTGACCGGCGCGATTCTCGTCCCCGGCGCGGCCGATGCCTACGAACTCGGCCATCGCACGGTGACCTTCTATGACCCCGAGCGATCGAATCGCGAGATTTCCACCGAGATCTACTATCCGGCCGACGTGGCCGGGGACGACGTCCCCCTGGCCGAGCCACCGGCCGGAGGATTTCCCGTGGTCACCTTCGGCCATGGATTCGTGATGTCGATCGATGACTATGACTTCCTGTGGGAGGGCCTGGCGCCGGCCGGCTATATCGTAGCCTTGCCCCGCACCGAGACCGGATTCTCGCCCGATCATCTGGACCTGGGACTGGATCTGGCCTTCCTGTGTCGTGCGCTTCGGGACGAGGGTGAGAATCCCGCGTCGCCCTTCTTCGGCAAGGTTGCCGCAACCTGCGCCGTGAGCGGCCACTCGATGGGCGGGGGAGCGAGCTTCCTCGGAGCGGCCTCGGACCCTTCGGTCACCGCCCTCTTCAACTTCGCCGCCGCCGAGACCAACCCCTCGGCCATCGGCGCCGCTGCCCAGATCACGGCCCCGGCCTTGCTCTTCGCTGGGTCGCTGGACTGCGTCACGCCGCCGCCCAACCACCAGCAGCCGATGTATGACGCGCTGGCCTCCGATTGCCGCACCTACGTCGAGCTGCTGGGCGCCAGCCACTGTCAGTTCGCCGAGTACAATTACCTGTGCAGTCTGGGGGAACTCGGGTGCCAGGATCCCGAAATCTCCCGCCAAGAGCAGCACGCGCTCACGCTGCTGTTTCTGATTCCCTGGCTCGATGCCTTCTTGTACGAGGATGCCTCGGCCTGGGACACCTTCCAGACGCTGCTCGCGGAGACGCCGGGCATCGTGTACGAACAGGACTGCGCCATGAGTGGTCTGGATGACCTGGTCGAGATCATCGATTCTGTGCCGCCGGGCGGCGCGGTTGATCCGTTGCTCGTCGAATCTCCCGCCGTGGTGGTCGCGGGTGCTCCGGTTGCGCTGCGTCTCTACTTGCCCGCCCCAGGCAACCTGCAGGTGACCATTCACGATGCATCTGGGCGCCGCATGGATGAACGGAGTCGTCTGGCCATGGCCGCGGGCTGGCACACGCTCACGTGGGACACGCACAATGGTGCTGGCGGGACAATGGCGGCCGGCGTCTATTTCGGCCGGGCCCGTCTCTCGGCAGGTGAGCGGGGGCAGTTCCTGGGCAAGACGCGGTTCACGCTGCTGCGTTGATCGAGTCCAGGCTGATCGAACCAGGCTGATCGAGCCCAGGCTGTTTGAGCCTGGACTGTTCGGGCCTGGACTGACCGAACAGCCGTTCCTGAGCCCCGCTGGAGGGGGCCCAGCGGTCGGCAAACTCCCGGTATGGCGACGGCGGAATTCACCGATGGCTCGAGT
>CAZZIF010000083.1:6313-13399 GCA_964654025.1 uncultured bacterium | reverse complement strand
GGCGGCTGCCGCGCAATCGGCCGGCTACATGCGGCCCGCCGGGATCGGCACCCGGCGGGCCTTCGGACCGGAGGCGTCCGGGTCGGCTACCACAACCTTCGCCTGGCGTTTACCAGCCGCGGGTTTGCAGCAGTTCTTCCTCCGACAGCTTCGAGACATCGATGCCCGGCATCGCCTCGCCCAAACCTTCAGATAGCTTGGCCAACATGTCGAAGTCCTGGTAGTAGGTCACCGCCTTGACGATGGCCGAGGCGCGCGGTGCGGGATCGCTGGACTTGAAAATGCCGCTGCCAACGAAGACCGACTCGGCACCGAGCTGCATCATGAGCGATGCGTCGGCCGGGGTGGCAATCCCGCCGGCCGAGAAGTTCGGCACCGGCAGCTTGCCGTTCTCCGCCACCCAGCGCACGAGTTCATACGGCGCTCCGAGGTCCTTGGCTTTGGTCATCAGCTGCTCGGGCCGCAGCTGCGTGAGTTCACGGATTCCATCGGTGACCGCGCGCATGTGGCGTACGGCTTCGACGATGTCGCCCGAGCCAGCCTCGCCCTTCGTGCGCATCATGGCCGCCCCTTCGCCGATCCGGCGCAAGGCCTCGCCCAGATTCCGGCATCCGCAAACGAAGGGTACTTTGAAGGCGAACTTATCGATGTGGTAATGCTCGTCGGCGGGGGTCAGCACTTCGCTCTCATCCACGAAGTCCACACCCAACGCCTCCAAGATCTGTGCTTCGGCAAAGTGACCGATGCGTGCCTTGGCCATGACTGGAATCGAAACCGCATCCATGATCTCTTTGATCTTCGTGGGATCGGCCATGCGGGCGACACCGCCGTCGCGGCGGATGTCGGCGGGCACGCGTTCCAAAGCCATGACGGCGACGGCACCGGCCTCCTGCGCGATCTTGGCCTGGGCCGCGTTGGTGACGTCCATGATGACGCCGCCCTTGAGCATCTCGGCCAGACCGGTCTTGACCCGTAGAGATCCGATTTCCATCACAAACCTCCTTGCTGCCTCTTGCGGCAGCTCCAACAGACCCGCCTTGGGGCCCTACGGCAAAGGTACCGCCCCGTCCGGGGAGGCGCTCCTCGTTTCAGGAGAGCGCATCCTCCGACGGATCAACTCTCCAAGAATCCGAACGCCCGTGCGGATGCGTTCGGGAGTTTCGCGATTGAACGTCAGGCGTAGCCCACTGTGTCCGCCTCCGTTGGGATAGAACGCCGGTCCCGGCGCAAACAAGACTCCGCGTGGGGCCGCTTCACGCAGCAACTCGGCGGCATCGAGCCGGCCGGGCAGTTCCACCCACAGCGTCATGCCGCCCGTGGGACGTGTCCAGCGGACGCCCTCGGGAAAGTGCTCCTCGAGCGCTGCCAGCATGGCGCGCAGCCGCTGGCCGTAGAGTCTGCGCAAGTGATCGAGGTGCCGGTCGAGCTGACCCGAACGACAGAAGCGATCCATGATGTGCTGCGTCAACATGCCCGAACTCAGGTCGGTGGCCCACCGCAAGCTTCGCATGACGTCCCTTAGCGGGTCGGGCACGACCATCCAGCCCAGGCGCAAGCCCGGAAAGAGAATCTTCGAGAAGGTCCCCAGCAGAATCACCCGGCCGTTGGGGTCATCGGCCAGCAAGGGCCGTGGCCGCTCGGAACCGTAGTAGAGCGCCGTGTCGTAATGGTCCTCCACGATCGGAAGAGCGCGAGCACGTGCCAGCGCCAGCAAGCGCTCCCGTCGCTGGGCGCTGAGGCTGATGCCGGTGGGGTTTTGGAAGAAGGGCATCGTGTAGAGCAGACGCACGCGGTCGCGATCGCAGGCCTCTTCCAGCACCGAGGTCTGCAGGCCGTTCTCATCGAGCGGAATCCCCACCATTCGTACGCCGGCGTGTCGGAGGGTCAAGTGCGCGCCGGAGTAGGTAGGCTCTTCGACTGCCACGCGGTCGCGCACGGACAGCAGCAGTTTCGACAGCAGATCGATCCCTTGCTGCGAGCCGCTGGTGATGAAGATGCGACCCGGGTCCAGATCCGCGACGCCACTCTCCCCCAACCATCCGGCCAGCCAGGCCCGCAGCGAGGCGTCACCTTCGGGCGGCCCGTACTCGAGCATGTTCGGATCATCGCCCGCCAGCACCTCGGTCGCCGCGATCCGGAAGGCTTCCATGGGAAACTCCCGGCTGTCGGGCACCGCCCCGGTCAGCTGGATGGCGTCCTCGGCTACCCGCAATCCCGGCGGCGCCAGAGTTTCCCGAGGATCGAGTTCGAATCGGGTGGGGTCGCGGAACAGCGACCTCCAGGTGATGGGCCGGTGGTCCTCGGCCTCGGGCCGCCCTACGGCATCGCCGCTGGCGGGGACCGTGTGAGGAGAAACCTGTTGATCGAGCACGAACGTGCCGGCCCCGACCGTGGAACGTAAGAGTCCGATCTGTTCGAGCTCCCGATAGGCTGCCACGACCGTGTTTCGGTGAACACCCAGGAAGAGCGAGAGCTGGCGCGTCGAGGGCAGCCGATCGCCGGGCCGAAGCCGCCCGGAGAGCATCGCATCCCGAATCCGCCCGGACAGCTGCCGGTATAGCGGCTCGGGGCGTTTGCGGTCGAGGGGCAACAGGTCTTGCCACTCGGTCCTGGCCTCGATTCCAGGTGTCATCTCCATCCGCTCCTTCCGGACCCTCCATCTAGGAACTCACGGCCACCGGTCCTTCAAAGGATCCACTTTAGTTACATTGGCCCCTGTTGCAAGGTCCATTTTCGAGAAAACAGACCCAATAATCTCATTTGGAACGTACCAATTGATCGTCCTACCCTTCTGGTGGGCCGACTTCTGAGGATCCAGGTGGCTGCCTCACTGGCAGGTTGCCTGTGGCTGTCGCATTGACTACCTGCGCGGCCAGCTGCGGGGCTGGCTGCGGCGTACCCCTCCCCACCCAGCGGCACATCGTGACCCGTTGCCGCGCTCCCCTCGCACCCTGCTGCACTTCCTCGCACCCCGCTGCACTTCCTCGACCCCTTGCCGCGCTTCCTCGCCCCTCATCACGCTTTCTCCCCCTGGGCCGCCACCAGCAGCGTATCTGCGGATTCCGATTGCCGAACGCCCACGGTTCTCGTAGCGTGGCAGTCGAGACACGGCTATCATCGACTACCCAGCCCGGCGGAAGGGGCGGAAGGGATTGAACCCCAAGCCTGCCAGGCGCGAAGCCGGGATTGGCTCACCAACGAGGCCCGGAACAGGGCCACGAGTGAGGCAGGGAAACCCAGGTCAGGACCAGGATCAAGACCAGGACCAGGATCAGGACCAGGATCAGGACCAGGGCAGGACGAGGGCCAGGAGCAAAGCTGGGGCCCGAAGGAGGAGGTCAGGAATGGATGCTCTTCGCGTGGTTGCCAACAAGGACATTAGCAAGGTTGTGCTCCAAGGCGTGCCCGACCGTCCCGGCATTGCCGCCGAGATCTTCGGGAACCTCGGTGGTCAGGGTTTCAACGTGGAACTCGTGGTCTCGACCGGAGGCACGGGAGGCGCGGCCGACATCTGCCTGGCGGTTGACGCGTCCCAGGAGCGGCAGGTCATCAGTGCGCTCGAGACGATCAACAAGGACGTCATGGGATCCAACGTCGTCGCCGATCCCAATGTCGCTCTCGTGTCGGTTGTCGGCTCGAACCTCTCGAAAGTGCCTGGGGTCGCCGGCCGCATGTTCAGAACCCTATCGGCCAAGGGAATCAACATCGAGATCATCTCGACCTCGCTCTCATCGGTGACCTGCCTCATTCCCCAGGACAAGACCGAGGAGGCGATCGCCGCGTTGGACGGCGAGTTCTTGGACGAGAGCAAGAGCGGCTGAACGACTGAGTGACTGAGCGGCTGAGCGGCTGATGCATGGGGGCCTCCGAACCAGCTCCCCGCATCACACAACTCACACGACCGGACCGGCGCAGTCCATCGCGCTTGGCCCTGCTGGGAACCTCTCATGCGGACGGGCAGAAGAGCCCCATCCGGATCGTTCTTTGACCGGCGGCAAGCGCCGCTTTCAGGCCAGCCGTAGACCCCGCCCCGGGATCCGCTGGAGCCATCGCACCCGAGCCAGCCACAGACATCGCGTCAGGATCCGCGCCGGGATCCCCGCCGGGATCCGCGCTAGGGCCCTCGCCGCAATCCGCACTAGGGCCCTCCCCGGAATCCGCGCTAGGGCCCTCGCCACAATCCGCATTAGGGCCCTCGCCGCAATCCGCGCCAGCCGCCTCGCCAAGATCCGCGCTAGGGTCCTCGCCGGAATCCGCGCCAGCCGCCTCGCCAACGAAGGGGCGGATCCTACGCCCGCAAACGCCCCAACCGCCAGTCTGCTTGCCAGTTTCGCCGGCCTTTGCTAAGGTGCGGAGCGTAGGTTCCTAACCTGTGTGCTGGTCCGCCCCCCTTGGGGAACCCTTCGAAGCACCCTACCGTAGGGTCCGGGCGTCCCGAGCAGACTCCCGGTTGGACCTCACTTGCTGCAGCTGAGACGATTCGCAGTGCCGGCCCTGCCGGCTTTGGAGGAAGATGGTATGGCAGAGTCCACGCCGGTCAACGGCAAGGCAACCACCGAGAGGAGCGACGAGGGAGTCAGCACTCGCAGCGGATGCGGCCACCGGGTTGAGACGACCAAAATCGGCGAGACGGCCAAGCCTCTCGAGGAGATGACGTTCGAGTCCTACTCGGGCATCCCACTCGAGGAGATCTACACGGCCGAGTCACGTCGCGACTCGCTGTGGAAGGAGCCGGGAACCGGAGACGACTCGCTCCCGGCCCAATACCCGTTCACCCGCGGTGTCCATAAGGACATGTACCGTGGCCGGCGCTGGACCATGCGTATGTTTGCCGGCTTTGGCACGCCGGAAGACACGAATGCTCGATTCCACTATTTGCTCAATCACGGGCAGACCGGCCTCTCGACGGCCTTCGACATGCCTACATTGATGGGCTATGACCCCGATCACGGCATGAGCGCCGGCGAGGTCGGCCGGGAAGGGGTTTCGATCCCGACCTTCCAGGACATGGCGATCCTGTTCGATCGGATTCCGCTCGACAAGGTCAGCACCTCGATGACCATCAACGCCACGGCCGTGCTGGCACTGGCCTTCTACGTGTCGGTGGCGAAACAACAGGGCGTACCGACCCAGGAGCTGCGCGGGACACTTCAGAACGACATCCTGAAGGAGTTCACCGCCCAGAAAGAGTGGATCTGTCCGCCCGAGCCGTCGATGCGCATCATCCAAGACATGCTCGTCTACTGCACCGAGCACATGCCGAAGTGGAATACGATCTCGATTTCCGGCTACCACATCCGTGAGGCGGGCGCGACGGCTGTCCAAGAGCTGGCCTTCACACTGGCCGACGGCATCGGCTACGTGCAGGCCGGGATCGACGCCGGGCTCGATCCGGACCGGTTCGCGCCACGGCTCTCATTCTTCTTCGACGTGCACAACGACTTCTTCGAAGAGATCGCCAAGTTCCGCGCGGCGCGGCGCATCTGGGCCAAGGTCATGAAGGAACGCTTCGGCGCCAAGAACCCGCGCTCGTGGTTGCTGCGCACGCATGCGCAAACAGCGGGGGTCTCGCTGACCGCCCAGCAGCCTTACAACAACGTCGTGCGGGTCGCGCTTCAGGCGTTGGCCGCCGTCTTGGGAGGCACGCAGTCGCTCCACACCAACTCGCTCGACGAGACCTACGCGCTGCCCACCGAGGAAGCCGTCAAGATCGCGCTGCGAACGCAACAGGTCATCGCCGATGAGACGAACATCCCGAACGTGGTCGATCCGCTGGGCGGGGCCTATTTCGTCGAGAAGATGACCGACCAGGTGGAGGAAGCCGCCTGGAAGTACATCGAGCACATCGACAACCTGGGCGGGATCGTCCCGGCGATCAACCAAGGCTTCCCGCAGAAAGAGATCGCGCGGTCGGCCTATGAGTTCCAGAAGCAGGTCGAGAGCGGCGACCGTGTGATCGTGGGCATCAACAAGTACATCGACGAAGGCGAGGAGCCACTCCCCACACTCAAAATCGATCTGGACGTGGAGAACCGTCAGATCGAACGTATCCAGAAACTGCGCGAGACGCGCGACACCAAGCGCGCCCGCGAGACGCTCGATGCCGTTGCCCAGGCGGCAGCCGGCAAGGAGAATCTTGTGCCGCACATCATCGAGGCGGTCGAAGCCGGCGTCACCTTGGGCGAGGTCAGCGACGTCTTCCGCAACGTCTTCGGCGTTTACCGCGATCCGGCGTTCCTTTAGCCGGATCGCGCTTGGACGGGGGAGCACAGGGAACGTGCCCCCACGCTACAGGAGGTCAGCATGAACCCGGTAGAGCGCGGTTCAACGATTGTCGATGCGTTGCGACTCGGCCTGGAGCCCGAGCGCGTGGAGCGATTCACGACCAGCGTGACTCTACAGCCCGAAACGCTCATTATCCGGTCGAGCAAGAGAGACGAGGACGCGCCTTTGGTGCTCTGCCTGCACCCACCGCGCTTCAACGAGTTTCAATTCGCCCAGAAGGCGCGTGGCTTGACGACGCTTCAAGCCCACATCGCGTTTCCTCGTGGTCTCTACCCCCACTTGGTAGACTTGGGTGGAGCCCGCACCGTGGGATACTCCTGGCTCCACTACACCGGAAACAACCCCGCCTTCCATGAGAGCTTGGCTGTTGCCAGCGACTATCTCGATCGCGTCATGGACCAGCTTCTGAACGAGTTGGCGGTCGATCGTCGTTCGATCTATCTCCTCGGCGCCGAAGGCGCCTCCCTCTGCGCGGCCCTCCATGCTGTTCGCCGCAGTACGTATTTCGCCGGTGCCGTCGCCATCGGTGGGGATGTCTTCCCTGACCTGGTGCTGGAGGAAGCCGGCGAGAGCCACCGTATTCCGATGCTGTGGATCTACAACCGCCGCGGCCGCGCAGCCCGCTCCGGCGACGCGCGTAGCCGCGCCGACGAACTGAACCAAGCCGGTTTCGCAGTTGATCTGGACTTCTTGCACGGAGACGATGCGCCCTGGCACGAAGAGGAAGCGCTGATCATCTCCTGGCTGTCTCAGAAAGCGGGCATTCCGGCTGGTGAGTCGGCCTGAGGCCGGCTCTGCTAC
>CAZZIF010000083.1:0-6213 GCA_964654025.1 uncultured bacterium | reverse complement strand
CCGCACACGTGAACGCACATGTCCTCCGGAAAGAGCAGTTCTTCCCCTATCTCGGCGGTTTGTGCCTCCCGCCACATGGCGACCGCTCGTAACATGGCGAATCGCAACTCTCGCACGTTGCCAGGCCAGGAGTGGCGGACCAGCGCCTGCCGGGCCGCCGGCGTGAGCGGCGGCGCCAGCGGCAGGGCCCGGTGCAAGAAGTACTCGGCCAACGGGAGGATGTCCCCCCGGCGCTTCCGCAACGGAGGCACCCGCAAGCGGACCGCGCCCAGGCGGTAGAGCAAGTCCTTGCGGAAGCGTCCCTCGTCTACGGCCGTCGCCAGGTCGGCGTTGGTCGCCGACACGATCCGCACATCCACCTGTCTCGACTGCACCTCGCCCAGCCGGCGAAGCTCTCCGTTCTCGAGCACGCGCAGGAGCTTCACCTGGGCCCGCGTGTCCATCTCGCCCACCTCATCGAGGAAGAGCGTGCCTTGGTGCGCCGCCTCGAAGAGCCCGGGCTTCTCCATCGTAGCCCCGGTATAGGCCCCCCGCGCGTGTCCGAAGAGTTCGCTTTCTTGAAGCTGCGGCGGCATGGCCCCGCAGTTGAGCGCCACCGAAGGCTGCCCATGCCGGCGGCTCCACAGGTGTGCGGCGCGGGCCAGCAGCTCCTTGCCGGTGCCGCTCTCTCCCTCGATCAGAATCGGCAGATCGGTGGGCGCCATCTGACGGATGCGCTGGAGCAGGCGGCACAACGAGGGGTCCTGCGTCACGAAGCCGATCGCCGCTCCCCGCCGGTGACGTTCCGGCACGAGGCTCTCGTCCAGCCGGTCCGTCCAGTCCGTCCCATCCGCGCCGTCTCCCCCGTCCACCCCGTCCATCCCGTCCGTCGCCGCTGGACCCTTCAAACCCTTCGAACCCCTCAAACCCTTTGGACCCCTCAAACCCTTTGGACCCCTCAAACCCTTCGGACCCTTGGGACCCTTCGGACCCTTTGGACCCTTCAAACCCTTCGGACCCGCCGGACCTGCCAGACCCACCGGACCCGCCAGACCTGCCGGGACTTGCCGGTCCCAGGACTTGGCCAGTTCCGGCCAGAGCCATGCTTGGCCGCTGCAGCCTTCGGGCACCCCCGTCTCGGGTGCGATCATTCGTGTCAGCAGGATCAACCACGCCTGTAGTTCGACCTGACCGCTCGTCAAGCCAGGAACGATTCGGCGCGTGAACTCTCCGACCAGACGGCGCGCCGGTTCGTCTTGTCCGACCGCCAGCAGATGCTCGATCCGATCGCGCAGTCCCGATGCCTGCCGAAGACACTCCCGGATATCCACAGTCACCTCCTTCCACCGGCAACTGACACACTGTATGTAACAGGTCATGTCACCGGACAGTGTCATTACCGCTGGGGATAACCCCTGGACGAGCTGACTGGATGGTTCGTCTGACCGCGCGAAACGCGCTCCCCGTGCATATCTCAGGCGCCAGGAGGGCTGGCGCCAGGAGGGCCGCCCCAGAAGGACCGGCACCAGAAGGACCGGCACGAGAAGGGCCGGAACTTCCTGTCTGTATAAGAATTAGCCTCGTCTCCCCGGCCAGGGCGCTGCCGAACATGCTAGGTTCGGGTTGCCAGCCGGCACCAGCCGCCCAACCCGATTGCCCGACCGTGGCCAGCATGCATCCGTGCCTGCGGCACGTCCGCAGCCAGTGCGCAGCCAGTCTGCGGCCAATCCACGGCCAGTCCGCGGCCAGTGCGGAGCCAGTCTGCGGCCAACCCAAGGCTAGTGCGCGCGGCCAGTCCGCGGCGTGGCGCGGCCGAGCGCGGCCGGGTGACGGTTCCCTTCCCTTATCTTGAAGCACGATTGGTGCCAGAACGCTGGAGAAGGGGCCAAATGCAATCCTCGGCGGCCAAGATGCAACGACCGCGGGCACCAGGGATGGGCGCACTCACCTACCCGCACCGAGGGTCAGCTGAGGGTCAGAAGTTTATCTGGCTACCCATCAACAACTTGAATCCCGTGCCGGCGACGGGTCCCCCCTCCGGCTCCCTCCTGGAACGATCGGTGCACATACCCGCCGAGTCCGGGGCGAAGGCATGGCTCATCACTCACTGCAATGAATCCACCGCAGTCCCGGATGCCGCTCCGGACGCAACCCCGGAGAACGGGCTTGCTTCATGATCCGACACCTAGGACCGGCAGCAGGGAGCATATCGCGATGCATCAGAAGGCCAGATGGGTCAGACCGATGTTCTTGGGAGTCCTCGCGGTGGTCGTTGTAGCGGGGCTGGGCGCGGTTCAACTCGGATGCAGTTCCGACTCGGCCACCCAGCCCGAAGACCCGATCGTCGGCCAGCCTCCGGAACCTCCGCGGCAATCGACCGACCGGGATGCAGATCTTGATCACGCGCCAGATGGCGCCAACCTGTTCGATTGAGGAGTCCAGCCCGCGAACCCGATCCAGCGACAGCCCGTGACCTATCCAGCGAGTGCGACTCGTGGTGACCGTGACGAGCGAGTGTCCGAGGGACCGTAGGCGCGCGAAAACAATGGGTGCGAGCCTTGCGAGCGGCAATGGGATGGAGGTCGCCAGGCTCCAGGTAAGTGGCTCCAACAAGGGGGAGGATAACGCAACAAGCTTGAGCTAAGCATCTTGTAACCTTTCCGGCGGCATGAGGGACGCGCGTCGTCACTCGCAGCGGGTTTCCCGCCTCCTCACCATGCCCTTTGCCCCGAGGGCCCGCTGGCCGCCGGAAGCCTCTCCGAGGGAGGACCCGCTTGGGTCCTCCCTCGTCGTTTAGCCGATCCCTCCTGCGGTTCCAGCCAACGAGGAAGCAACTTGCCCGGCGAATTCCCGTAGCTCTACACTGTAGATGAACAGGATGCACGCGCATGCATCCGCTCGTATCGAGGAGGTGGACGATGTTCGAGCTGTTCGGGGTCTTGATCGTCGGTGCGCTCGTCGTGTTCCTGATCGGCGTCGCGCTCAAGGTCACCTGGTTCGTAGCCAGCTTGATTCTGCTGCCGATCAAGCTGCTGTTCGCCGTCGGCGGAGCCCTGCTGGCCGGCGCCCTCGTCATGCTCTTGCTGCCCGCCACGGTCCTGGGGATTCTCGCGTTGATCGGGGGTGCGGCGGTGCTGACGTTGGGGGCCCTCGCCGCGGTCTTTTGATCGTCCCTAGCGCCGGCCGAAGAGAATCTCGCGTTCACTCGCGACCCATGCCGGGTCCGGTCCGACCAGCTGGCGCCGGACCTCTTCATGAACCCGGCCGTTGCTTGCCAGGACTTCCACGCCCTCCAGGGGATGGCGATCTGGCGCGATACCGGTCACCCGCCCACCGGCCTCCTCGACCAGCAACATGCCCGCGGCCACATCCCACGGCTTCAGATAGAGTTCCCAGAAGGCCTCAAAACGACCGGCAGCCACATAGCACAGATCCAGGGCCGCCGCACCGCACCGGCGTATGCCCCGCACCTCGAGCGCCAGGCGGGCGAAGTTCTCGAGGTTGTTCACGGCCAATTCATTACGCCGGTAGGCAAACCCGGTGGCCACCAGCGACTGGCCGAGGTCACCCGTCTCGGACACACGGATTGGCCGTTCATTCAGATGGGCGCCACGCCCGCGCTCAGCAGCGTAGAGCTCGCCCAGCACGGGCGCGTAGATGACGCCGAGACCCACCTCCGGCAGCTCGCCGGTATGAAAGTAGCCGGTTTCGTGAGGTGCCAGCCCATCCGGGCCATTCGGTGGGCCCGAGTAGCCGCTCGCGCGAGCCAAGCTGATGCAGAAGAAGGGGTGTTGATGCACGAAGTTGGTGGTCCCGTCGACCGGATCCAGTATCCAGACGTGACCGCTCCGGCCGGGCCGGCGAATCGACTCCTCGCCCAGGATGGCGTCATCCGGGAACGCCCGCTCGATCTCGGCGGCGAGGAAGGCCTCGGTCTCGCGGTCCGCGGCAGTGACCAGGTCTCGGCGGCCCTTGTGGTCGATCTGCCCACTGGCCAGCCGGCCGTAGGCCCCCATGAGCCGTTCGCCGGCCTGGCGAGCCAAATCGCGCGCAAACCCCAGCATCGTTAGCCTCCTGACTCCAATAGCTGACTCCAAAAAGCTGACTCCAGAAGCTGACTCCAAGAGCTGACTCCAAAAGCTGACTCCAAAAGCGTCTTGATCGGTCGATAAAGCAGAGTGTAGCGTACATGCTCAATCGTCCACAGACCACGGATTGCACGAGGGAGAAGATGGCAAAAGCGGAAAACATCATGGACAAGTTGACGGCGCTCTGCAAACGAAGGGGCTTCGTCTTTCCCAGTTCGGACATCTACGGCGGGATCAATGCCTGCTGGGACTACGGACCGCTGGGTACGCGACTGAAGAACAACATCAAGGCCGAGTGGCTGAAGGCGATGACCCGCATGCATGAGAACATCGTGCCGCTCGACGCCGCCATCATCATGCATCCTCGTGTGTGGGAAGCTTCAGGACACACCACCGAGTTCACCGACCCCCTCATCGACTGCAAGGCCTGCAAGACGCGCTTTCGGGCTGACGATGTGGACTTCGACTATGCCGACCCCAACGCCGCCTGTCCGAAGTGCGGCGCCAAGGGTCAGTTCACCGAGCCGCGCACCTTCAATCTGATGTTCAAGACCTTCATGGGCCCGGTCGAGGACGACACGGCCGTCGTCTTCCTGCGTCCCGAGACCGCCCAAGGCATCTACGTCAACTATGAGAACGTGCGCGTCTCGGCCCGCATGAAGCTGCCCTTCGGCATCGCCCAGATCGGCAAAGCTTTCCGCAATGAGATCACGCCCGGGAACTTCATCTTCCGCACGCGCGAGTTCGAGCAGATGGAGATGCAGTTCTTCGTCAAGCCGGGTACCGAAGGCCACTGGCTCGAACACTGGAAAGAGGCCCGGATGCAGTGGTACCTGGATCTCGGGCTCGACCCGGAGCGCTTGCGCATTCACGAACACGGCCCCGATGAGCTGGCCCACTACGCGGATGCCGCCTACGACATCGACTACAAGTTCGGCTTCGGCAAGGATCCCTGGCACGAGCTCGAGGGCATCCACAACCGTGGCAAGTTCGACCTCTCGCGCCATCAGGAGTACTCGGGCAAGAAGCTCGAATATTTCGATGAGGAGACCCGCGAGCGCTATATCCCCCACATCGTCGAGACCTCGGCCGGGTGCGATCGCACGCTATTGACGATGCTGGTCAACGGCTACCGGGAAGAGATGATCAAGGACGAGAAGCGCGTCTTCCTGGGCTTCCACCCGCGTCTGGCGCCGATCAAGGCCGCGGTCTTCCCGCTCGTGAAGAAAGACGGCATGCCCGAGACGGCCGGAAAGCTGGCCGGCGAGCTGCGCCCGCATTTCGACATCCTCTATGATGCCGGTGGCAGCATCGGGCGCCGCTACGCCCGTCAGGACGAAATCGGCACGCCGTTCTGCATCACGATCGATGGACAGACGAGCGAGGATCAGAGCGTCACGATTCGCCACCGCGACACGCTCGAGCAAGAGCGCGTGGCGCTGGACAAGGTAAAGCTGCGTCTGTTCGAGCTGATCGAAGGGTAGGCCAAGCTCGCAGGCGATGGCCGGACCGGGTGTGCGCTCGATGGCCCGACTGAGGTCGCGGTCGAAGGCCGGACCGGGTGTGTGGTGGCTGGCCAGCGACGGGATCGTGGTCGAGAGACGAGCCGGGTGTGCGGTGGCTGGCAGCGACGGGATCGTGGTCGAGACCCAGCAGCGGGATCGTGGTGGAGGGACGAACTAGATCGGGGTCGTCGGATCCTGGACGGCCGCGCGAGCGGCGGCAAGTGCGCCCGCCTCGGTATCGTACTCCACCAGCAGCGGCCAGAGCTTGACGATCTCGAGCAGCTTGCGCACCTCGGGCGGTACCGCCACGACCATGAGCGTACCGCCCGCGTGCGTCACCGAGCTGTAGCTGGCGGCGATGATGCCGATCCCTGGACTCGAAACCCGCTTGACGTCACCCAGATCAAGAATTACGCGGAAGAGCCCGACGTGGACATCGTCACGAATCATCTCGAGCAATTCGTAGCACTCCTTGGTACCGGTGAGCTTGCCCCCCAGCCGGTAGACGACCGCCCGGCTCTCCTCATCGGCCAGCCGATCGATGTCCAAGGTCTTCCAGCGGGCCATTGCCCACCTCCCATGAAAAGGCCCCTCACGCTGTCAGATGATCACCGTGTCAGACACTCGCGATGTGAGATCCT
>CAZZIF010000082.1:10014-13401 GCA_964654025.1 uncultured bacterium | reverse complement strand
TCCTGCCACTCGCGCACCGGGAGATGGTCGAAATCGGCAACCTCGAGCGCTTCGACCAGGCGTTCGGTCAAGCGCAGGTTCGTGAGAAGCGGGATCTCGTGGTCGATCGCGCCGCGGCGGATCAAGTAGTCGTTCGAGAGTTCTTCCTCTTCGTTGTTCTTGGGAATGTTGATCACGAGACCGATCTTCCCGGAACGTAAGTACTCCAGGCAGTTCGGCGTGCCCCCCTCGAGCGGCCAGCGCAGGGTCTCGACCCGGATGCCGTTCGAGCGCAGGAATCGCGCGGTGCCGGCGGTGGCGTAGAACCGGTAGCCCATCGCGCCGAGCTTCATCACGACCGGCAGGAAAGCGGCCTTCGTCTCCGGAGGACCGGTCGAGACGAGGGCGGTCTTCTGCTCCAACCGCAGCCCCACCGATCGCAGTGCGGTCAGGAGCGCCTCCTCCATGTCGAACCCCAGGCACCCGACCTCGCCGGTAGAGGCCATGGCCACCCCCATGGTCGGGTCGGCGCCCTTGAGGCGTGAGAAGGAGAACTGCGCGGCCTTGACCCCGACGCGGTCCAGATCCAGGCTGGAGCCCTCCACGCGCGCCACCTCTTCTCCCAGGATCGCGCGGGTCGCCAAGTCGATGAAGTTGTGCTTGAGCACCTTCGAGGCGAACGGGAAGGTTCGGGAAGCGCGCAGGTTGCACTCGATCACCTTGAGCCGGTTCTCCTGGGCGATGAACTGGATGTTGAACGGCCCCGTGATGCGCAGTGCCGAGACGATCTTGCGCGCCGCCTGCTTGATGCGCCGGGCGGTCTCCACGTAGAGACGCTGGGGCGGGATCATCACGGTGGCGTCACCCGAGTGGACACCGGCGTTCTCCACGTGCTCACCGATGGCATAGAGCAGAATCTCGCCTCCGGCGGCCACACCGTCGAATTCGATTTCCTTGGCGTCCTCGATGAATTTCGAGACCACCACGGGGGAGGCGGGGTTGACCTCGGTGGCGCGTCGGAGGTAGGCGCCCAGGCTGGCCTGATCGAAGACGACCGCCATGGACGCGCCCGAGAGCACATAGGAGGGACGAATCATGACCGGGTAGCCCACCTCTTCGGAGAAGGCGGCGGCCTCCTCGATGCTACGCGCCTCGGCCCAGCGCGGTTGGTCGATGCGAAGCTCATCGAGGAGCGAGGAGAACTTGTTGCGATCTTCGGCCCGGTCGATGTCGGCCGCCGAGGTCCCCAGGATACGCACGCCCGACCGGTCCAGGCGCGGCGCGAGGGTGTTGGCCACCTGGCCGCCCATCGAAACGATCACGCCCTCGGGTTGCTCGAACTCCTGGATATCAAGCACGCGCTCCAAGGTGAGTTCCTCGAAGTAGAGCCGGTCGCAGGTGTCGTAGTCGGTCGAGACCGTCTCGGGATTGCAGTTGACCATGATGGTGAGATACCCGACGCGCCGGCACGTCTCGACCGCATTGACGCAGCACCAATCGAACTCCACGCTGGACCCGATCCGGTACGGCCCGCCACCCAGAACCATCACCGCGCCGGCCCGCGGCTCGACGTCGGATTCACTACCCTGATAGGTCAGGTACAGGTAGTTGGTCGTAGCAGGATACTCGGCCGCGAGGGTGTCGATCTGCTTGATCACCGGCAACACGCCCTGGCTCTTGCGCAGGGCCCGCACCCGGTCCATCTCCATCCCGGTGGCCTTGGCGATCTGGAAGTCACTGAAACCGGCTTCCTTCGCCCGGCGCATCAATACGGTCCCGGGGCCATCCTCCCGGCCCGATCCGCCCAGTGCCATCAGCTCGCGCATGATCGCGACGATCGCGGCCAACCGGTGCAGGAACCAGCGGTCGATCTGCGTCAGCTCGTGCACCTGATCCACGCTGTAGCCCCACGCAAAGGCTTCGCCGATGGCGAAGACCCGGCGGTGGGTGGGCTCGGCCAGCTCGGTCGAGAGGTCGTCGAACTGCAGACGGTTCAGGACCAGGCCGTGCATGCCCGTGCCGATCATGCGCAGCGCCTTCTGTAGCGCCTCCTCGAACGTGCGGCCGATGGCCATGACTTCGCCCACACTCATCATCTGCGAACCGATCCGCGTCGAGACGCCGCGGAAACGCTCCAGATCCCAGCGCGGGACCTTCACGACCACGTAGTCGAGTGCCGGTTCGAAGAAGGCCACCGTTTCGCGGGTCACGGCGTTGGGCAGCGAGGCCAGCGAGCGGCCCAGCGCCAGATGCGTGGCGACCGCCGCCAGCGGGTAGCCGGTGGCTTTGCTCGCCAGGGCGGAGGAACGCGAGAGGCGCGCGTTGACCTCGATCACCCGGTAGGCTCCCGTCGATGCTTGACCGGAGGCCTCACCCGAGACCTGATCGTCGCCGCCACGTGTCATTTCGCGAGAGGCGTCTCCGGCCGGATCGAGCGCGAACTGGATGTTGCATTCGCCCACGATGCCCAGGTGCCGCACCGTGCGCACCGCCACCTCGCGCAGCAGATGGTACTCGCGGTTCGAAAGCGTCTGGCTCGGGGCCACGACGATGCTCTCGCCGGTATGAATGCCCATCGGGTCGAGGTTTTCCATGTTGCAGACGGTGATGCAGTTGTCGTGCCGGTCCCGCACGACTTCGTACTCGACCTCTTTCCAGCCCCGCAGATACTCTTCGATGAGCACCTGAGGCGTCTGCGCCAGCGCGATCTCGACGAGCGTGCGCAGCTCCTCCTCGTCGCGGGCCATGCCGCTGCCCAGTCCCCCCAGGGAGTACGCCGCGCGCAGCATCAGCGGAAAGCCGATCTCGACGGCGGCCGCTCGCGCCTCCTCCCACGATGCGCAAGCATGCGAACGGGCCGTGTGGACGCCGATCTCGCGCAGCTTGCGGATGAAGCGGTCGCGATCCTCGGTGTCCTTGATCACCTCCACCGGTGTGCCCAGCACCTGCACTCCGTAGCGCTCGAGCACGCCCGCATCGGCCAGCTCGAGCCCCACGTTGAGCGCAGTCTGGCCGCCGAAGCCCAGCAGCAGGCCGTCGGGACGCTCCTTTTCGATGACGCGCTCGACGGTCTGCGCGTCGAGTGGCAGCAGATAGAGCCTGTCGGCCATGTCGCGGCTGGTCTGCACGGTGGCGATGTTCGGATTGATGAGCACGCTCGTGACCCCCTCGGCCTTGAGCGCCTTGAGGGCCTGGGATCCCGAGTAGTCGAACTCGCCGGCCTGGCCGATGCGCAGGCCGCCGCTGCCCAGCAGCAAGACCTTGGCGGGTTTGCGACGAAGGCGAACGGGTTCGTGCGCGGCGATCGAACTGTGCGTGGCGATCGGATCATGCTCGGCTACCGAATCATGCTCGGCGATCGGATCATGCATGGCGAGCTACCTCCACGAAGCGGTCGAAGAAGTCGCG
>CAZZIF010000082.1:0-9914 GCA_964654025.1 uncultured bacterium | reverse complement strand
GGCGATCGGATCATGCATGGCGAGCTACCTCCACGAAGCGGTCGAAGAAGTCGCGGGTATCCGTGGGGCCGGGCGCCGCCTCGGGGTGGAATTGAACCGCGAAGTAGGGCCGATTCGCATGCCGAATGCCCTCCACGGTGCCGTCGTTCAGGTTCGTGAACCAGACCGACCAGTCCGGCGGCAGGCTCTGGGCTTCGACGGCATAGCCGTGATTCTGGCTGGTGATGTTGCACTTCTCGGTGCCCGTCTGGATGACCGGCTGATTCTGGCCGCGGTGGCCGTAGGGCAGTTTGTAGGTCCGCGCGCCGGCCGCCAGGGCGAGCAGCTGGCAACCGAGACAAATGCCGGCCATCGGGCGGGGCTCGTCGCGTTCGATCAGGCGCCTCAGTTGGGCGATCGTCGGCCGGCACATCTGCGGATCGCCCGGACCGTTTGAGATCAGAAGGCCGTCCCACGCGCTCGTGGCCAGGTCGTGATCAGGAGGCAGCAGGCTCACCCGGCACCCCAGGTCGAGCAGCTCGCTCACAATACTGCGCTTGCACCCGCAGTCGACCACCGCGATGTGGGGGCTTCCTGGGGAGCCTGGCCCCATCTCGATGATCTGTCGGGGACTCACCTCACCGACCAGGTCAGTCGCATTGGGATCCGCGACGCGGAAGGCCGCGGGCATGCCGGCCACCGGGACGATGCGCCCCAGCATCGTCCCGCGATGGCGCAAGATCTTCGTGAGAGCGCGGGTGTCGATGCCGGTCAATCCCGGGATCCGTTCCGATCGCAGCCAGTCGCCGAGGCTTTGGTCGGCTTCCCAGTGTCCGTAGGTGCCATTGTAGTGTGCCACGACCAGCGCCCGCGCCTGGATACGATCAGACTCAAAGCGGCGCGAACCCGCATGGCAGCGCGGCACACCATAGTTGCCGACCAGCGGATAGGTGAGCGTCAAGATCTGGCCGCGATAGGAAGGATCCGTGAGGCTCTCGACGTAACCGACCATCCCGGTGTTGAAGACGACCTCGCCCTCGGCGGTGCGCAGATCGCCGAAAAGGGTACCATGGAAACGGGTCCCGTCTTCGAGTTCGAGAACGGCGGCCGTGGGCTCGGCAACAGAGTCGGCCGGGCAGAGTGTGGCTTGCAGAGACTCACTGCGATGGCTCAGCATGGAGAGATCCTCCGGTGAGAGGTAGGCGTGAGGGATCGTCACCGGGATCCGAACATAGGTCATCCTCGCCGGGCGGACCAGCGAGGAATGCTGCCGGAGGAAAATAGGAGGCCACGTGGTCGTAATCGGGGAGTTCTGAGAGGGAGACACGGACGGCCGCCGCCGGAACGACAGCTTCGAATCATCGCTCGATCGACAGGCAATCCGCGCCGCTGGCCTACAGATTCATCGTGAGATAGACTTCTTCTTCCCCTCCCGCCAGCCGTCGCGACTCGAAATCCACGATCAGGTGCACGGCTCCCAAGGCGCCGCCGGTCGTCACCTCGATAGGCTCGCAGTCGTAGTCGGGATGAAGGACTTCGATGATGTGCTCACCGGGCTCCATGGCGAAGGCCGTGCGGAAGTTGTTGCCCAACCGCTTGAGCGTGCCCGCCGGTTCACCGTCAACCAGAACGGTACAGCCTTCGAGCACGTCGGGCTCCATGCCGAACTGGATGACCACACCGGCATGCTGCCCCGGCACCAGTTCGCCGCCCGCCAGCAGGTAGCCGGCGAACACGGTGATCCCCAAGACCATGAAGGCGAACACCATCTTCGAATAGCTGAGGTGCATGTTTGCGCTCCTTCCGGTGACGGCTCGAACGGTGGCCGTCGTTCCCGCACCGGCATTGTGACGCTCTGCGTCATGAAACCGAGTCGGACCGTCGATTCATATATCGGCCGCTGGACGAAGGGCTCCAGCGATGAGGGGCGTTCCTCAGTGGCCGGGGCACCTGTGCTTACGCAGCAAACAACGAGCAAACAACGATCGGACAGCGATCGCACAGCGATCGAACCACACACACCCGGACGGTCGTGGCGACCCCGGACGGTCGTGCGACCCAAGGAAGGCTGCAATGTTGCGTGTATTTTGTTACAGAACCGTACGCCTGCTCCTCACCGCGGGTCTGCTGTTGTGCTTCAGTGCCGGCTGCAGCGGACCGAAGCGCGAGGGTCCCCAGGTCCAGAATGTGCCCGAGGGATTCATCTGGGACGCCAACGCCAGCAAAGCGCGGAACGTGTTTCCCAAACAGCCGAAGGTACGTCAAGGCGCCTGGACCACGATGGCCCTGGGCGATGAGGATCACAGCAGCATCTACATCACGACCTACCAGGGCAACACCGACCGCCGCGAGATCGCCGGCGCACGGCAGGATTTCGTGAACCGCTACGGCGACTATTTAGAGTTCGGCCCGCTCGAGGACCTCCGGATCGACGGCCGGGATGCCTATGGCTGGCTCGAGACCCAGCACTACCAGGGCGAGTTGGCAAGCTATGAGTACAAAGCGGTCGTGCCCTACGACACGCTCACCTACGCGGTCGAGTACTACAGCTCCCACGAGCGGTTCATGGATCCCGAGGCGATGCGCGCTCTGGTCACGAGCTTCATCGTTCGATAGGCCCAGACCTGTGGGTACAGCGTTGGCCCAGCTCGCGATGCGAGCCGACTAGACCGGGGCCAAGGAACCCGAGGCCGTAGCGTCGGACCGGATTGACCTACTTCTTCTTCGAGCAGGAGGTCCCTCTCCCACTCCCGCCGAAGAAGATCATGATCCCGAGCAGGTAGCCGATGTGATACCAGGTGCCGCTGTTGTTCACCTCGTAGATGCCGACCTTGTCGGAGAAGATCGAGATCACCACGGTGAAGAAGACGATGAAGCCGTGCCAGAGGCCTTTCCAGAATCCGGCCCGGTCCTCATCCTTCGGCTCCCCGGAAGCTTCCACGGCGGGTTCGTCACCCGGCTCCCTGCCAAGCACGTCGCCGGGCATCTCGCCGGGCACGCCACCGCGCCCTTCGCCGGCCATCTCGCCGGGCGCTTCGCCGGGCACGCCACCGGCCCCTTCGGCGTAGGGATTCGGGCTCGGAGCACATCCGGCCAGCAGAACCATCATCAGAAGCACGGTGCCGAATGGCACTATCGCACGCATGATCGTTCCTTTCTCTTGATACCCGCGGTGCTTGAAGCAGCTTCCGTCAAAGGTATTCGGACCACCGCGGATGGCTTGTACCGCTTGCCGATGCGCCCTGTCCGCACGCACCCGAACGCACCCGCACGCACGTTGACCACCCGCCACTATGAGAAGCCACCCGGTGCAAGTCAACGGTCCACGCCGCCAAGCGCCACCGTCAAAAGTGCTTGCCTGGAAGTGGCTGCGGTCATCCTGCCGGACCGGATTCGAGCGGGGCGAGGCGGCCGTGGCGAAACCCACCCCTAGAATAGCGTGGAAGGCGTATCATTGGGGTCGTGTGAGCGTCATCTCTGTAGGTAGGCGGCCCACGAGATGGCAATGTGCGCGAAAGCAGCTGGAACAGACGCAGGCAGCGATGCCGAGGAAGTTGGCGAAGGTATCGACGGTGGTGAGGGTCGCAAAGGTGGGGAATCGAACGGGAAGCGTGGATCGCCTCAGAATCCTGTACCAGAGGGCGTGCCGGCGTGCCGCTGCCGGTTTGCCAATCACGGCGATCCTGCCCGCTCTGTTGCTCCCACTTCTGCTTCTATCATGCGGCGGATTCGATACACCGCCTCCCCACATCGTGCTCATCACGCTGGACACCACCCGTCCCGACAGGCTCGGGTGCTACGGCTACGAGCTGGCTTCGACTCCCCATATCGACCGCTTCGCCAAGGCGGCCGTGCAGTTCGACAACGCCGTCACCCCGATGGCCAGCACGCTGCCCGCTCACACGACCATCCTGACCGGTCTCACGCCCCTGCGCCATGCCGTGCGCGCCAACGGCGTCTTCCAGGTGTCCTCCGAGAGCGCAACCCTGGCCGAACGGTTGCGGACGGCCGGTTACCGCACGGCGGCCTTCGTGAGTTGCTTCGTTCTCGATCGCAAAGCTGGACTCGCCCAGGGCTTCGATCGCTATGACGACGACTACGACGTCGAGCGCCGCGCGCACGCTACGACCGAGCGCGCCGTTGCCTATCTGGACTCGGTGGGCGGCGAACAACCTCTGTTCCTCTGGGTGCACTACTTCGATCCCCACCAGCCGCTGGAACCGATCGAGCCCTATGCATCCACCACCCGGGGCGATGCCTACGACGCCGAGATCAGCGCCATGGACGCCAGCGTGGGCCAGCTCTTGGCAGCGCTCGATCGAAACCGGATCAGCCCGCGCGCTCACATCATCATGTTGGCCGATCACGGGGAGAGCTTCGGTGAGCACGGGTACTACGACCATGGCTTGCTCCTGTACGAGGACGACTGCCATATCCCGTTCCTGTGGCGCGCGCCCGAATCCCAAGAGGCGCGGCGGGAATCGACCCTCGTGGGAGCGGTCGACATCTTCCCCACCGTGCTGGCGCTCACCGGCGCCGTAGAAGAGGGCGGACATCCCGCGGCCGAGCACGAGGGGCTCTCCTTGGCGGGACTGCTCGAGGGTCGCCCGCTCGACGCGCGCAGCGGCGTCTACATGGAAAGCATGCTGCCGTGGATCTGCTACCGCTGGAGCCCGCTGTTCGCCTGGCGCGGCGAGCGCTGGAAGTACATCGAGGCCCCGACTCCTGAGCTCTACGATCTCGAGGCCGACCCGCGGGAGACCATGAATCTCGCCGCAACACGGGCCGGGACGCTGCGGGCACAGGCGGGACGTCTAGAAGAGTACCGCGCGCAATGGCAAGGGGACGAGGTCGGCGAATTGCGCCACCTCAGCGACCTGGAAATCGAAAAGCTCGAGAGCTTGGGGTACATCGCGGCCGAGGTTCCCGAAACCCGAACGGCCTATCAGGACCTCCCGAATCCGGCCGACCACGTCTACTTCGAAAACGAGCTCGTCCGGGCAGTCAATCTCATCAAGCGCAAGCGATGGGAACCCGCGTTGGAGGCGTGGGGCGAGATCGCCGCAGCGATTCCGAACAGCCCGTTGGCCACCTTGGGGCTCGCACAAGCGCTCACCGGTCTCGGCCGGTACGAGGAGGCCTTGGGCTGGATCGACCGGCACCTCAGTGGCAGTCCCGACAGCGAAGCGGGGTTCATTGCCCGCGGGGAAGCGCTTCATGGGCTTGGGCGATACGGCGAGGCGGTGAGCGCTTACGATCGCGTTGCTCTCGGTGAGCTTTCCCGCCGGCAACTTCTGCACAAGGTCCAGAGCCTGCTGCAGCTGGGGCGTTATCCGGAAGCGCGGGCCATCGCGGTCGACCGGCGCGACTACGCGCTCATTTTTCATCAGGTGGAGCCCTGGGACACGATGATTCGCGCCGTCGAACGCCTGGAACGACACGGTTTGACCAACCCGGCTCCGTCGAACCGGGCTTACGAAGCGCAGGTTCAGGCCCTGATCGACATCGGTCTACTGCCCCTGGCGGTCGCCCTGGAAGCGAAAGACCGCGGCGATCACGGGCCCGCCGCGCAGGCGGCGGTCGAGGGGCTGCTGCAGGCGGCGGCGGGTCATGGATCCGAGGCGCTCGAGTCGTTCACGCTGGCTGAGACACTGGGTGAAGACGCGCCGTTGATCTTCCTGGCCCACGCGGGCGTCCTGCGACGTGAAGGGAGAGGCGCCGAGGCCGAAGCAATCGTGCGCCACGCGCTCGCAACGGCTCCCGATCAGAAGGGGGACGTGCATCTCGAGCTGGCCCGGCTCCTGGCTACCTCAGACCGCCACGAAGAGGCCCTTGATGTGCTGCGCAGCGGCTTGCAGACAGGAGTTCTGAAGGGCGAGGGCGCCCGGGATCGCGTGGCCTGCGACCCCGAGCTGCGTCCGCTTCACCCCTACGCTGCCTTCAGGAAACTGCTCGAGAGCTTGGCGCCGCCGGCTCAGCGCACCAACCGGTAGTAGCGGCGCTTGCCCAGTCGCACGAGCACGCCGTCCCCGGCGATCTCGGCTACCGCGTCGGTATCGGTCACCGGTGTCTGCTCCACATAGAAGCCGCCCTGCTTCATCAGCCGGCGAAGCTCGCCCTTCGACTTGACCAGCCCCAGGCCCGAGATCACATCCACCCAGGTCGCACCGTCCAGGTCGGCCGGCACCTGTTGCTCGGGTACTTCCGCGGGCGCCTCGCGCTGCTGGACGACCTGGCGGAACCGCTCCTCGGCCTGCCGCGCGGCTTCGGCGCCGTGGTATTGCTCGACGAGGTTGAACGCCAGCTTCTTCTTCACGTCCATCGGGTTGCCGCCGCCCTTGAGTTCGGCGACGAGTTGATCGATCTCGGGCCCGGTGAACGAGCTGGTGAGTTCCAGGTACTCGGGCACGTGCTCGTCGGCCACGCGCATGGCTTTGCCGTACATGTCGAAGGGTTCTTCATTGATATTGATCGTGTTGCCGTAGCTCTTCGACATCTTGCGGCCGTCGGTGCCGATGATGATCGGATTCGTAATCATCGTGTGCGGCGGATGGTCGAAGTGCTCCTGAATGGCGCGGCCGGCCAGCATGTTGAAGTGCTGGTCGTAGGCGCCTACCTGCACGTCGCACTCGAGGGCCTCGGCATCGTATCCCTGCATCAAGGCGTAGAGCGCCTCGTGGAAGCGCAGCGACTCGCCGCGCTCCATTCGCTGCTGGAAGTCGCGCCGCGCGATGATCTGCTTCATCGGGAAGATCGACGCCAGGTCGATGATGTCGGCGAAGGAGAGCTTCGCCAACCAGTCGCCGTTGTAGCGGACCTCGGTCTTCTCGGCGTCCAGCACACGGTAGGCCTGTTCTTGATAGGTCCGCGCGAGTTCGAGCACCTGCTCGTGCGTGAAGCGCTTGCGCTCGGAGGCCTGTCCGCTGGGGTCCCCGATCGTGGCGGTGTAGTCGCCGATCAGAAAGATGACCTGGTGGCCCAGCTCCTGGAACTTGCGCAGCTTCTGCAGCGGCACGAAGTGACCCACGTGGAGGTTGGTGCTGGTGGGATCGACGCCCAGATAGACGCGCAGCGGCCGGCCGAGCTTGAGCTTCTCGCGCAGTTCCGCGGTCATCTGCTTGCGCAGCGCACCGGCCTCCCCCAGATCCCCCCAGTCGTCGGCCTCATCCGCGAAGCGCGTGCCGCGCATCAAGATCTCGAGCTGCTCATCCACCGTGTAGGTCTTCTCGGCCACCTTGTCCTCCATCCTCTCCCGCCGACCTTCCTGGGCCGGCCCGATACGCCCGTTACCCCTGTTACCCCTTGATCACCGCCAGCGGCCGCAGTCGCGCCACCTTGAGACTCACACCCGCGCGGTGCATCACCTCGACCACCTGGCTGACCTCCTTGTAGGCCCCACTCATTTCTTCGGCCACTGTGCCGCGCTCTTTCGCCATCACGAGGACATTGCGCTCTTTGAGCTCCCCGATCAGATCCCGGCCCCGGAAGAATCCCTTCGCCTTCCGGCGGGACATGACCCGGCCCGCCCCGTGGCAGGTCGATCCCCAGGTCAGGCCCAACGATGCCGGCTGGCCGACGCAGATGTACGACTCGGTGCCCATATCTCCAGGCACCAGAACCGGTTGCCCGGTCCGCCACTTGTGCTTCGCGTTGTGCGGCGGGTAGGCCCGGGTGGCGCCTTTGCGGTGGACACACAGGCGTCTCACCCGGCCGGGCGAGACCTCGTGGTCCTCGAGCTTGGCGATGTTATGACACACATCGTAGAGCAGACGCATCCCCAATTCGCGCGGCGTCACGCCCAAGGCCTCCAGCAGCGCCCGTTCGCCCAGGGCCATGATCGTCTGCCGGTTGGCCCAGGCATAGTTGGCGGCGCACGCCATCGCCGCAATGTAGCGGCGGCCCTCGTCGGAGTCGACCGGCGCACAGGCGAGCTGGCGGTCCGGTAGCGCCAGGTCATAGCGACGGGCGGCCCGCGCCATCACTTTGAGGTAGTCGTCGCATACCTGGTAACCGAACCCCCGTGATCCGGTGTGGATCTGGAGCGCGATCTGCCCCTCGCGCAGCCCGAACTCCTCGGCCGCCTCGGGGTGATAGATCTCCTCCACGCGGTCGATCTCGGCGAAGTGATTGCCCGAGCCCAGGGTGCCCAGCTGCCGGGCGCCGCGCTCATGCGCCCGCTCGCTCACCGCGTCCGGGTCCGCGCCGGCCAGCGTGCCGTCTTCCTCGGTATGCTCCAGATCGCTCGCCGAGCCGTATCCCCGCTCGACGGCCCATCGCGCGCCGCGGGTCATCACGCCGCGCAGATCCTGGCGCGAGACCTTCTCGATGGCATCCGCCGACCCGACACCGGTGGGGATATGCCGGAAGAGGGCCTGGACGACCGGTTCCAGCTTCGTTTGCACATCGCGATAGTCGAGGTTGGTGGTGGCGACCCGCACACCGCAGTTGATGTCATACCCCACGCCACCCGGTGAGATGACGCCACCCTCCTCGGGATCGGTGGCCGCCACACCGCCGATGGGGAATCCGTACCCCCAGTGGATGTCGGGCATCGCCATCGAGTAGCCCACGATGCCGGGTAGACAGGCTACATTGGCCACCTGATCGAGCCCGCCCTCGCCGCGCGCTTGATCGAGCAGCGCCTCACTCAGGTAGACCCGCCCGGGTACCCGCATGGCGCCGGTGGGCTCGATCTCGTAGAGATAGGGTTCGATCCGGCGCAGCTTCCAGCCCCGCGGTGGTTCGAGCCGGCCGCCTGCCGCTTCGCTACCGGACGGGCCATCGCCGGTCTGGCCGCTGCCGCTCTGCGCCTCGCGCCGGAGACGACCGCGGGCGCGTTTGGCCGTGTCCGGTCCACTGCGAGATCTTCCCCGGTGCTTTCCCTTGCGTGTCATGGTCTCATCCTCTTCTCCGATCCGCGGCGCTCACGTGTCGAACACGATCAGCTGATCATAGCCATCTCGCGTACGCGGATCGATGCGCAATCGGTGATAGGTCACTGCCTTGATCGACGATCCGCCGCCACCACCGCCGTCGCCGGGACGGAAACGGCACTGGGCCCGCAACCAGTATGCCGGCTCACCCGCGTCCCCCAGATCCTTCTCCGGCTCGGCGGCCGGCACAGGTGTGTCGCCAGAGCCGACCTCGAGCGAGCGGACTTCAACCACCCAGAGCCCCTCGCTATCACCGAGGTAGAGCAGCTCGTTCAGCCAGCAGACCAGAAGCTCTTCGCAGTCGAGTCCTTCGACGGTCACCGGCCGCGCTTCGTCCTGCCGGCCGGATCCACAATCACCCGGCCACTCCTCGCCCAACGCCAGACGCGCCATCCCCAGCGCGGCATGCGTGAAGAGTCCCGGCAATGTCGGCGCCTTGACCCGCAGCGCCACATCCGCCGTGTGATCGACCGGCCAGGCACCCTCTTCTCCGAGGGCCTTAGGACGTGGTCTCAAATCAACCTCGCTTTCACGGGAATCCGGCCTCTCTCCCAGGAACCCCGTCTCGAACCCAGGGTTGAGAATGAGTACTATCGCCGCCCAGTCGCAATAGATAGAATCGCTTTGCCATCCCGCTCTCCGCCGGGCACCGCCAGGGCTCACCGGGGACCTGATGATAACAGACCTGCGCGCCCACCGGCGCGCGGCCTCGAGAAGACGACGACCGATGGGGGTTGTTTGATGATTCAGCGGCTATTGGCCCTGGTCCTGGCGCTCGCGGTTGCGATTGCGCTCGGTAACGGGTGTTCCGAAGATGACGACTGTCCGGCGTGTCCGGGTAGCCCGGTCGACATCACCGGCATCGACGCCTATCCGGAATCCACCACCGTCGGCGACACGTTGCAGTTCTGGGCCGAGGGCCGGGGCACCGACGTCACATTCGACTACGTCATCAGCGACGGCCGCTTTCTGAACCGTGTGACGAACTACGCGATGGTCAAG
>CAZZIF010000081.1:3706-13472 GCA_964654025.1 uncultured bacterium | reverse complement strand
CCAGGTCCGGTTCCTGGAAGATGGCCACCACGTAGAGCTGATCCGGGTTCCAGCTGTCATCGAACGCGAGCGTGGCCGTGAATTCGTGAAGGCTTCCGGCCGCGAGGTCGATCTCCTGAGCGCAGGCTATGCGAGCTACGAAGCTGAGCGTGTCAGGGCCGGGCTGCCCCGCGGGCTTCGGGACCTTGTGCTCGACCAACACCGTCGTGAGATCGAGGGTGCCGGCGACCAGCGCGTTCGATGTCTCTACATCGATGTCGATGTCGATTCGGTTGCCATTCAAGACGGGGGATAGTGTGGCAGCGAACTCCGCCGGCAGCAGAGCCTCGCTCTCGAAGAAACCACGATACTCCTCATAAGTGTCGGCATTGCCGCCCACGACGGGGGCGATACCGTTGAAGACGCAGGTCGGCAGGCCCACGATGCCGGAGAGGTTGTCTTGATACGTCTCGTAGCGGTTGTCGGTCATCTCGATGCCGAACACGTCGGCCAGGCCGCGCGTCGGGTGCCAGTGGATGACGGCGATCTGATCGAGTTCTTCTTCGTACAAGCGGTCGAGGGCGTGTTCGGCCTCCGGGCAGTTCGCGCAGTGGAGCGAGGTGAAGAGTTCGGCCAGGACGATTCGCTCGTAGGTGCCTTCGCCCGATTGCCCGGTCGGCAGATCCTTCCCACACCCAGCGCCGAAGAGAGCCAGCGCCAACCCGAGTGCCAAGAGACGTTTCACGATGATCCCCCTTGTTTCTGATGGTTCCTCGTGATGGTGGGCAAAGCGTCTATTCCTGGGCGGCGGGCGCTGCCTTGAGCAGTTCCTTGACGTGTTTCTCGTACTTGACCTCATCACCGGGCCGGTAGCCCACATGGCTGTAGACGATCTGGCCCTTCGAGTCGATCACGAAGGAATGGGGGACGGGCTTGACGTGGTAGAGCCGCTTCACATCGCCCCTCGTGTCGAGCAGGATGGGATAGTTGAGCCGCCGTCCGGTCACCCAGGGTCTGACCTTGGAGACGGTCTTCGTTCCGTCGATCGAGACGGCCAGCACGGTTAGACCTTGCTCCTTGTACTGGTCATAGAAGCGCTGGAAGTGCTTCATTTCCTCCGGGCAGTTCTTGCACCAGGTGGACCAGAAGGTCAGGATGACCGGTCCGTCTTGATAGACCTCGGAAAGCTTCACGGTCTTGCCCTCGATATTCTTCAGTGTGAAGTCGGGGGCCGTGTTCGTGTCTTGAGCATGGCTGTGTACAGTTGCAAACAGCAGCCCGACAGCGAAGGCGGTAATGATGAAACGCATGGAACCTCCGAGAATGTAGAGTACTCCCCACCGGCGCCGAGACGTTCTACAATGACCGCCCTGGCGCCGTCCATGATCTGATTGCCAGCAAGATATCAAAGATAGGTAAAGAGCCTAGTCGCAATAGGTTCCAATGTCAATGCGACGTACGCGGCGAGGTACGCGGCGACATACGTGGCGAGGTACGCGGAGAGGTGCGCGGAGAGGTGCGCGGCGACGTACGCGGCGAGGTACGCGGTGACGTACGCGGCGGGGTACGCGGCGACATACGCGGCGGGGTACGCGGCGACGTACGCGGGCACGGAGTCGTATCGTTCCGATCCCATCGCTCCTCCCTTGAGGTGATCGGGGCCAACTTTTTGAATCTCTGGGACTTGCACCGGCTGGCGCTCAGGTTGGCTTGAAAATGATGATCGCGGACCTTATGATCGACCGACAGGGTTTGTTGCGTCTGGAGTTACCCAACGGAGAGTGAAAATGGCAGATAAGTTGCAGAAGACAAAGGGTGGCCGCTACACGTATGAGAAGCTGCCGCCCAAGCTTCGTGCGCGGAAGCGACAGGCGTGTTCCGAACCCGTGCGGCCGGTCCGACTCACGGCGAAGACGAGCGTAGCGGACCTGGTCGAGGCCATGAGCGGCATGTCGATCCAGGCGCGCAACATCGGCCTGTGTGCCGAGGTGCTCAAAGGCATCTACACCGACCCCAAGCGGCCGACCGTCTTCCTGGGCCTGGCCGGTCCGCTGGTCGCAGCCGGACTGCGAGGGGTGATCCGTGATCTGATCGCGGCGGGCGGGGTCGACGTCGTCGTATCCACCGGTGCGATTCTGTATCAGGACATCTACCAGGCCCGGGGCTTCCAGCATTTCAAGGGAAGTGCGCAGGCCGATGACGCCGAGCTGCGCGATCTTCACCTGGATCGCATTTACGACACCTATGTCGATGAAGATCACTTCTGGGAGACCGACGCGTGGGTAGGCCGCCAGGCCGATGCGCTGCCGCCCGGGAACTACTCCAGCCGTCAGTTCATGAACCACTTGGCCGACCAGCTCGAGGACGAGGATTCGATCGTGGTCACGTGCCGGCGCCGGGGCGTGCCGATGATCGTGCCGGCCATCAATGATTCCTCGATCGGCATCGGTATCACCGAGCACCGCCTGCGCTGCCTCCGTGAGGACCGGCCGGGTGTTGCGATCGATTCGATCCAGGACAATCACGAATTGACCCAGATCGTCGTGCACTCACCGATGACCGCGGCCGTCTACGTGGCCGGAGGCGTGCCGAAGAACTACATCAACGACTCGGTCGTGATGAGCTATCTCTACGGTCTCGAACGCGGGCACGACTACGCCATGCAGATCACGACCGCCGTCACGGCCGATGGCGGCCTGTCGAGCTCGACGCTCAGCGAAGCCCGGTCGTGGGGGAAGATCAAGAAGGCCGCCCGATTCGCGATGGCCTGGGTCGAGCCGAGTGTGTCGCTGCCGCTGCTCGTGGGCTACGTTCTCGGCCGCAAGTTGACGAGTCAACGAAAGCCGCTCGCCCTGGAGTGGGACGGGTATTACCTACGCTCTCTCCGTGCCGCGGCTCCGGCCCCGCGAAGGCGTTCCGGCCGGAAGTCAACGACCTAGCACCGTTCGGAACCGGCACGTGGTTCCCGCACATCGGAAGGCGGGCCCCGCACGGGACTCGCCCAGGCGAAGCTCTGCCAGGAGGAACTCGTGGAAGACACCACCCAGTTCACGGCCGAATACGTCAAGGCCCAGGCGCCGGACCTGTTCGCTCAAATCAAAGCCGCCCCCAATCTGGGGCACCTGCGTGCCCGTCTGTCGGGCTATGCCAATCAGATCCGTTTCGATACCTTCAGTGGGGCCGACTGGGAAGCCGGGCTCCCGGTCGTGCGGGTTCGCGATTGCGTCCGTGCGTTTCAGAGCCTGATTTCGCGGCGATCGGATGACAAGGCCGGCTTCAGTGTGGCCCAGGCGCTGCAGGACATCGCGCGGGGCGTGAACCGGCCCGATCTCACGCCCGCCTTCTATGCCGACATCGCCCATATCATTCTGGGCATGCATGGCCGGGGGCCCGGATTGAGTCCCGCCGACGCCGTTCTGGCGCCCTCGGAACTCTCCGGGCGGGAAGCGGCCATCGAACGCTCGCATCAGCTCGATGAGCTGTGGGGCCGGCTCGAGCGCTCTATGGATCGCTACGTTCCCGGCCTGGATGAGCAGGTCATCGAGCGGCGTCGCCATCGCAAGGCCCAGATCCTGGCGGCCTTGGGTGGAACCGAGGAGCAGTGGCTTGACTGGCACTGGCAGTTGCGCAACTCGATTCGTGATGTGGAGACGCTGTCGAAGGTGGTGGACTTGCCCGAGGAGGTGCGGACGGCGGTGGCCCGGGCGCGGGAGGCACGCGTGCCGATGGGCGTGACGCCCTACTACGCTTCCTTGATGGATGAGCAGCCTTCCGAGCAGGACCGGGCCGTGCGGTACCAGGTGCTTCCATCAGGGGAGTATGTCGAAGGACTGTGCCAGCTACGCGACCAGGATCCGGCGATTCTCGACTTCATGCGGGAGGAGGATACCTCGCCCATCAACCTCATCACCCGGCGCTATCCACAGATCTGTATTCTCAAGCCGGTCAACACCTGTCCCCAGATTTGCGTCTACTGCCAGCGCAACTGGGAGATCGAAGATGCGATGGATGCGCGCGGCTTTCTCCCCCAGGAGCAGATCGAGGAGGCGATCGGCTGGATCGCCGAACACCCCTCCATTCGTGAGGTTCTGGTCACCGGCGGCGATCCGTTCATCCTCTCCGACGGAAGGCTCCGTCAGATCCTCGACCGCCTGGCGTTGATCGGCTCGGTCGAGCGTATCCGCATCGGCACGCGAATTCCCGTGACGGCACCGATGCGGGTGACCGGCGAGCTGGCCGACTTGCTGTCGCTGTACTCGGTGCCGGGACGGCGTGAGGTCTGTGTGGTCACCCATGTGCAGCATCCCTACGAGATCACACCCGACATGATCGAGGCGGTCCAGCGGCTCCGTTCCCGGCGCATCCCGGTCTACAACCAGTTGGTCTACACCTTCTTCATCTCGCGCCGGTTCGAGGCCTGCGCGCTCCGGCGCTTGCTGCGGCTTGCGGGCATCGACCCCTACTACACCTTCAATGTGAAGGGCAAAGAGGAAATGATGGCCTACCGGGTGCCGGTGGCCCGCCTGCTGCAGGAGCAGAAGGAGGAGGCACGTCTCTTGCCGGGCCTCTCACGCACGGATGAAGCGGTCTACAACGTGCCTGGCTTCGGGAAGAACTACTTGCGTGCCGGCCAGCACCGTGATCTGCTCTCGATTCTTCCGGACGGATCGCGGGTCTACGAGTTCCATCCATGGGAGAAGAACATCACCGGTACGCTCGAGACCTATGTGGGGCCCGACGTGCCCATCCTGGAATACTTGGAGCGGCTCGAGGCGCTCGGTGAAGACCCCGCCGACTACGAGAGCATTTGGTACTACTTCTAGACACGATGAGGGCGCCTGTGTGACCGCCGGTGCGGGTATGGAGATTGGCACGGGCACCGGCAGCCCACGGGTAGTGAAGGGCGGGATCGATGTGGCCCCGGCCGGCCCCCAGGAGCGCTCATGGCGCGGTTGACGATCATTGCTACCCCGATCGGTAACCTGGGCGACTTGACGCCGCGGGCTCGTGAGACCCTTGCGGCGGTGGATCTGCTCGCTTGCGAAGACACGCGCAAGACCGGCCTGTTGCTCGCCCGAGTCGGGGTGAACCCGCGGCCGCAGCTGGTGGCCTACCACGAGCACAACGAAGAGAAGGTCACACCCATCCTGGTGGCCCGTCTGGAAGATGGGCAGTCGGTGGGGCTGTGTTCGAACGCCGGCTATCCGGGGATCAGCGATCCCGGGTACCGGGTGCTCCAGGCGGTGATCGAAGCCGGCTACGATGTCGAGGTGCTGCCCGGCGCGTGCGCGATCGAGCCGGCCCTCTTGCTGTCGGGACTCCCGGCGTCCAGCTTCCTGTTCAAGGGGTTCCCGCCGCGCAAGCCGGGGGCGCGCCGCCGATTCCTCGAGCAGGAACGAGATCACGTCCACACCCTGATCTTCTACGAGTCTCCCCATCGGATCCGCAAGCTGTTGGCCGAGTGCCTGGACGTCTACGGCGACCGCCGGGCGGCGGTCTGCCGGGAGCTGACCAAGAAGTTCGAGCACATCTACCGCGGACGGCTGAGCGAGCTCCCGGACCAGCTGGGTGAAGGGAAGGTCCGGGGCGAGATCACGCTTGTGGTGGCAGGGAGCGCGAACTGAGAGCCTACGGGTGGGGCGCGGTGGTGAGCGGATCTGCGTGCGGACGGTTTTCTCCGGCCGACGGATCGGTTACGCTGGTGGGAGAGCAAGACCATCGACAACCGCGTGCGGTGCCGCCGGTGGGGAAGGATTGGCGCCGTACGAAGAAGCGACCCGGGGAGGTTGATGATGAAGTTTCATGGTGGGATTTGGTGTCTGGCCCTCTTGCTGGCGGGCGTCCTCGTGGCGACCGACTTGGCGGGACCCGGATCGGCCGGCCCGACGGCCGCGGGCGCCGAGCAGCCGCTGCTGGTGGACAGCGATTTCAACGACAGCGACACCTACGCGGAACTGCGTCGTCTGAAGGAACCCCGCAGCTGGTATGAGAGCCGCAACGACGGCACATCGGGTCCCAAGCTGCTCATGCTCAGCAAGAAGAACATCGGGGGGAACGATACCCACAAGGCTATGATCAAGGCGGACCCGAAGTACAACACCTACGTTTCGCAGGAGTTCAGCCGGCCCCTGACCGGTCCGTTTTCCCTTCAGTGGGACATCTACGTTCGCGAGATCCTGCCGCCCTTCAATCGCACCGCGTTCCAGATGATCGGCAACACGTCGGTGAAGGGAAAGGGGCCGAACGCAACCGGCCGCGAGCGGTTCGTGTTCTTGGGCTTCATGAACGGCGAGACCGAGGGAACGATCAACCTCTTCGCCTTCGAGGGCGGTGAAGGAGGAGAATGGGACGATCGCACCGTCCTGGTTCGTGGCCTGGACCTGAAGGAGTGGTACACGATCCGGGTCGACGGCAATGTCGAGAAGGACAGGTACGACGTCTCGGTGGTGGGCGTGACGGAGGAGCCGGTTCGCGTCAAGGCCTACAAGACGAAGCGTTCGCCGATTCCGGATTCACTGACGCACATCAGCTTCGCGTCGTGGAACGATGGCCCGGGGACCTTCTACGTGGATAACGTTCTCGAGCCCTGACGCTCTCCCTGAGGCGTTCGGCGCTGAACGATGCGCCCTTTCACGAGGCATGTGGCTTCGATGGGTGCACCCCTTCTGAGTTCGCAGCACAAGGCCCCGGTCGGTTCGCCGATGGAACCGGCCGGGGCCTTGGCAAACTGATCGGGACTGCGATATCAGCGCCACCCCCCGCCCTCGATATCGCGGCGGTCTAGCGGATTCTCACGACCCGGTACTGCCGGACTTCCTCGCCTACCTGCAGCCGGTAGAAGAAGACCCCCGTCCCGACTGTCCCGGCCGTCCTGTCCGCGGCCCGCATCCCGGGCCACTGGAGTTCATATGCCCCCGGCACAAGACGCCCATCGATCAACTTCTCGACCAGCCGGCCGTCGGGACTGAAGACCTGCAGCGACACCTCTTCCTCACTGAACAGACGCAAGGCGATTCGGCCGGTGGCGGCGATGGGGTTGGCGGCGAGCAGTTCGAAGCAGGCCTTGGCAGCGACGCTCGGGATCACCTCCGCCCCGGTGATCTCGAAGCCGTCGACGGTGAGGTCGTCGACGTACCAGCCCTCGCCAGCAGTGTTGTTGTCGGAACCGAAACGGAAGCGGAACCGGGCCTCCCCTTCGTAGGAGGCCAGGTCGAAGACAGCCTCGGTCCATCCTGCGCTGCCGGAGAAGACGCCGGTCTCGGCCGGGAAAGGGCCGCTCCCGCCGGTGTTTCGGATGAGATAGGGGTAGCCGTCGACCGGCGTGATCGCTTCCCATCCGGCTCCCGTGTCGATCTCCACCAGGCCGCCGTCGTACGCGTAGCCGGCATAGTAGGAGCTGGTCTCGGCCTCGATCCAATGCCAGATGCGCAGCTGTGAGTCGGTGCCGAGCTGGCAGGTCTCGGTCACGAGCCCGGCGTCGAGCAGGTCGGCGTAGTCACCGCCGCCGGTGTCGCCACACTTCCAGCTGGTTTGGCCACCTGGGGTGTGATTGCGCTGCGAACTGAGATGCCACTGGTCACCGTAGCCGGAGCTGACCGGTCCGTGCGTCCAGGTAGAGCCGCTCTCCAGATCGGTGGTGAGATAGATCGTGACCGGCGCGACATAGAAGCTGAAGCACGTGGACGGCGCATCGGGTGGATCGGTGGCCTGATTGCCGGCGTCGTCGGCAGCGAGCACGTAGTACTCGACGAAGCTGCCGTGAGGCTGCCCCGGAATACCGGCGGCGTAGGCACCGCGACCACCGGGCGTCATGGTCACCGCGGAGAAGACTCCGCCGTTGACCCGGAAGCGGAGCTCCACGGTATCGAGGGTCATGTTGTCGGTGACGGTCGTCGTGACCGAGTAGGGTCCCAACGGGTCCTCGGTGCTGCGCAGATCGGTCGTGCCCGTGATCGCCGGCGGGATCAGATCCTCCTCGATGGTGAAGACGAAGGGGCCATCCGGACCAACGATGGGGAAGTCCTGTGCGCGGCCCGAAAGGTCCTCGGCGTGCACGTAGTACTGGACCGTGCTGCCCAGCGACTGGGGCGGGATGTCGGCGTAGAAAGAGTCGGTTCCGGCGACGGCCGCCATGACCTCCGCGTTGAACGGTCCGCTGTCGCCCACTCGCCAGCGAACCTGCAGCTGGTCGGAAACGAGGCCGGCCTCGCTATGATCAACGATTTCAGCCGCCACCCGGTACGGTTCGTTCGTGTTGGCAGTGTTGCGCAAAGGGCGCGACCAGACATAGAGCATCTCGAGGTCGGCTACCCCTTTCGTCCGGCAGTGCAGCGCATCGGTCGATTGCCACGAGCCGGAGAAGCCGAGCACTTCGTAGCCGGGCATGGCCGCTTCGTAGGCGGCCAGCGCTTCATCGTCCCAGCTACTGCCGTTTACCGGCACCAGCACCTTCTTGTTCAGGATCAGCGAGTTCGTGTACGGCTCGTCGTTGGGGGTGTAGACACGCACGACCTCGAAGGGCCATCCATAGGAGCTGATCTGGGCGGCGAAGTAATCGGCGGTCTCCTCGATCTCTTCATACTGGGGGTGAGTGGGAGGCACCTCGCGGATCAGAACTCTGTCGACCGCGAGGAACTTGCCCCAGCAATCGATATGGTCGATGTAGGTGTTGTTCGGATCGGGTACTACATGGTAGGTGTGGATGCCCAGATAGTCGGAGACGATCTGGTCGATCTCATCCGGCGTAAGACCGGGATTCTCTTCCCAGACCAGCTCCGAGGAGGCTGCGATCCCGTGCCCGTCGACCATCCAGTTGCCCCCCGTATGGATCAGATTGGGGCCGTAGGCATCGATGCCGAGGAAGGCCGCGAACTCGGTCGGAATTTCATCGTCGTTCGGACGGGGGCGATTGTAAATCACGTCCACGATGCCGGGGGCGAGGTCGTCGTCGAAGATGTACCAGGGGCCGTAGTCACGGGTCCAATAGGAATCGGTCGCCTGGTTGAAGAAGACGACGTGATCCATGTTGACGCCGGCGCCGATGAAGGCCTGCTCCGCATTGTTCTGCTGGCTGGAGGTCACGATGCAGTAGACGATCGTCTCCTCGGCCATCTCACGCACGATCGAGGTGCTGATGCCCAGCGGATACGTGATCAGCACGCCCTGCATGGGTTCGAACTCGGCCACGTGGCGGACCGGCTGCGCGGTGGGTGGCGGCGTTTCCCGATGGCGCAGACCGATCTCATCGAGGATCAGCCTTTCCTCGGGGGTGAGCTCGTGCGGCAAGGAGATCACACCGCCGGGGGCCTGCTCGGCGTCCTTGTAGGTCTGTGCGCCGGCCACCGGAGCCCAGGCGAAGAGACATGAGGCGAAGAGGCACAGGGCGAAGAGGCACAGGGTGAAGAGACACAAGGTGAAGTGACCCAGGGCGAGCAGAGCCGGCCGAAATGTGTCGTCGAGACACCCGCCAAGAGAAAGCGGTAGACGTGCGCCGAAGTGCGGCGTGCGATGTCGGCTGCCGCCGTGTGCCGAGTGGCCGATGAGCGAATCCGCGAACGCCTTCATGGCGAGAGCCCCCTTGGATGCTGGATTGCGTATGGCGCCATCTGGCGCTAGCGGGTGATGCTTTCATTCTACCATGACCCGGTCCAGACTGGACTCCCAAACAAGATCAGGCGAGTACAGATGGGCGCGCGGTGCCTGAGTGGGCTGGGCCGACCGCGGGCAGGCGCGGCGGTGCCTGAGTGGGCTGGGCCGACCGCGGGCAGGCGCGGCGGTGCCTGAGTGG
>CAZZIF010000081.1:2143-3606 GCA_964654025.1 uncultured bacterium | reverse complement strand
GCGGTGCCTGAGTGGGCTGGGCCGACCGCGGGCAGGCGCGGCGGTGCCTGAGTGGGCTGGGCCGACCGCGGGCAGGCGCGGCGGTGCCTCAGCGGACTCAGCCGACCGCGGACGGGCGCACCGGTGCCAGAGCGGATTCAGCGGTGCTCACACCAGGGAATAGCGATGATCGCCCGTCTGTCCTTGGCGCACCACGTGCAGGCGCCCGTTGGCCGCCAGATGTTCGAGCAGATGGAAGATCTGGTCCACGCGGGGTTCGGCCTGCAGGCGGGCGGCGATCTCAGAGACGGCCAGCGCTTCCGTGCCGGCCGCGGTGAGAAGGTCCAGCAGCTGTCCCTGCAGCGCGAGTACATCGCCGGCGGCTCGCTTGCCGGCCTCGACGCCGGGCTGATGGTAGGGATTGATCCCGATCAAGCTGGCGTAGAGGCCCACCGTGCGCTCGAAGAGTGCGATCAACGCGCCCAGCGAGATGGCATCGACCTCGGGAATCGTGATCGTCATCGAGCTGCGTTGGGCCTCGTGCAGAGCCTCGCGGGTTCCGAGCAAGAAGCCGAGCAGGTAGTCGCCCGAGGTGACCCCGGGTTCCACTTCGTGACTCTCGCCCGGGCGATCCCGCAACACCTCGATGAAGGTGATGAAGAAGTCGTCGGGACCTTCCCGCAGCTGTTGGACGAACGCATGCTGATCGGTCGAGCCCTTGTTGCCGTACACGGTGAAACCTTGATGAACAACATCGCCGGCCAGATTCCTCTCCTTGCCGATCGACTCCATGACCAGCTGCTGGAGATAGCGGCTGAGCAAGACCAGCCGGTCCTTATAGGGCAGTACGACCAGATCCCTCCGTCCGCGGCCCTCACCGGCGGCGTGCCAGTGCAGCGCCATCCGCGCGGCGGGATTGTGGTCGGGATCGTCACGGCGGGTCAACTCGTCCATGCGGCGGGCGCCTTCGAGCAGTGCGTCGATATCGACCCCTTGCAAGGCTGCTGGGAGCAGGCCGACGGCCGAGGTGACCGACGTGCGACCGCCCACCCAGTCCCACATCGGAAAACGGGCGAGGAATCCCTCCCGCTTGGCCAACTCATCGAGCGCGCTTCCCTCGCCGGTGATCACCACCGTCTGGGCGGGAAACGCTAGATTCGCTTGCTCGAACGCCTGCTTGACTTCGAGCATGCCATTGCGGGTTTCCTTGGTGCCGCCCGACTTCGAGATGATCAGGACCAGCGTAGCGGGCAAGTCCTCGCCGATCAGGGCCAAGGTACGGTCGATCCCGTCGGGATCGGTGTTGTCGATGAAGTGCGGGACCAGGCGGTCACCGGGACCGCCCAGCGCGTCGGCGACGAGTTGGGGTCCCAGGGCCGAGCCGCCAATGCCCACGAGCAGCAGACGGCGGAACGGGCCGGCCGTGCTTTGGATGCGGCCGGCATGGATGTCGGCCGAGAATTGCTTGATCCGCTCTTTGGTCG
>CAZZIF010000081.1:0-2133 GCA_964654025.1 uncultured bacterium | reverse complement strand
GGTGAGTGATGTCTCGGGGGCAAGATCGGGAGAGCGCAGCCAGTAGTGCCCGACACGGCGGTTTTCGTCGGGGTTTGCGATCGCCCCCTCCTCCAGCGCCTTCATCTGGCCGAAGGCATCGGTGATGTCATCGCGAAGCGCATCGAGGCGGCTTGCGTCACTCAGCATCCGGCTGGTATCGAGGCGAAACCCAAGGACGGGTTCTTCGATGAGGTCTGCGCGGAAGCGCTGCCACCGGTCGGGCATGGCATCTCCTCCCCAGTTGATGTTCACGATCAGAGCGCGGCCGCCACATGGCCGGGGTCAACCGGCACACTGCCGAGGGCGACCGACAACGGCCGGGGCGACCGACGACTGCCGAGGGCGACCGACAACGGCCGGGGCGATCGGCACACGCCCGGTCGTAACCAACACCGGACCGGAGTGCGTCCTGGCGTGGCCACAGGCCGAGCATACAGACTGGCGGGGAGGATAGAAAGGCGAGAGCGGCTCTCTCCCAAAGGAGAAAGCCGCTCGTTCGCCTGCAGTCCCTGGCCGCGTGACCGCCGGCTCCGCCGGAGCTGGACCCGGCCATCACGGGTTCGGTTTCATGGACGCTCTCCTGCGCGTCCGAGTAGATTCGATCTAGCGGTACAGGACCTTGATCGAACCCCACGTGTCGCCGCCCGAAGGAGTCGGACACGGATTCGGGTCGCACGTATCCCACTCGGGATACCAATCACCGTCGAGCGCGATGCACTCCTCCTCGCTGAAGACAATGTAACAAAGCTCACCCACGCAGCAGACGGTCGGTTGGGGACAGGGGTTGGGCTCGCAGGGGATGCCCTGGCCCAGGAAGTCTCCACCGATCGCGCCGCAGTCTTCCTCGAGGATGAAGAAGCACTCGCCCGTCTCCAGACAACACGCACCGGGCTCATCCGGCGGCGGACACGGGTTGGGCTCGCAGTAGTCCCACTCGGGATGGAACACGCCGCCGGCCTGATCGCAGTCATACTCGGCCAGCAGCTCGCACGATCCGTCATCGAAGCAGCAGGCAAACAGAGCGGGTGCCTCGGGACAGCACTCGGCGCCCGGATTGTCGCCCGTTCCCATCACGCCGAGGCAGACCGCGTCCCAGATCAGGGGCGGAATGTTGCAGTTACCCGTCCCCGCGAAGTTCTGCGCCGGATCGACGTCCAGCGCGATCTCCGTACTGTAGTAGCAGTACCCGAGGAAGTGGTAGACGGCCTGAAAGTTGCCTTCCCACTGAATATCAGTGGCCACGACCGCGGTCCCCTCACCAGCGCCGGGCCAACCATCGGTCGAGATCTCGAGGTGGTTCGGCAGGCAGGCACCATACTCGGTGAAGTAAAAGTCCTCTGCAAAGTCGGGGCTGATACCGAACTCGGTCCCGCACCAAAGCTTCGCCTCGTCCCACGCCGCCACGACGTAGAAGAGGGTTGGGTTGTTCGGGTCTCCCAGGGCCGGCATGTTGGTGTTCTGCTCGTCGCAGCTCACGATTCCGTATTGCACGTCGTACTCGGCGCACCAGTCCATTCCAGCCGAGTAGACGAAGCCGGGCGGGGCATGTGTGATAAAGACGCCGCTCTCCAGGTTGCTGGGATCGGCATTCACACCCACCACGGAAACGAGTAGCGCTAGAGCCAGCAGCATACGTTTCATCACGTTGACCTCCTTAGCGCAAGTTCAACCATGGATGCATAGCTATAGGTCTTGGGAAGTACCCACTTCCTGGCTGGAAGCCTTCCCCTCTCCTCACGTCCACCCTCGCTGAGGACACCGGAACGATCGTGCCGAACATGGACTCGGGTGACGAGTCCTCGGAACCCACATGGCACTTTTTGGGGCTCGCATGATGATCGTACTCGATGCGAACCCGGAAGGGAAGGTGGCAGACAGGAAGTGTGCAAGTTTGGGGGAAATCCCGGTCTGTGCAAAGTCTTCGGCCTAGGAGAGTTACGAATCAAGCTTCTCTCAAGAAGGTGCTTAGGTGGGGCACGTGTACGACATCTCAGCAGGAGACAGGCGTCCGGGCTTGATCCGATCGCAGATCACAGAAATGGCCCCCTCCCGAAGGAGGGGGCCATACCCGTCATCGAACGAGCGTGAATCCCGCCGAAACGGGACTCACTG
>CAZZIF010000080.1:0-13581 GCA_964654025.1 uncultured bacterium | reverse complement strand
GAATTGACCAAGGGTTCGTGAGCTGATCGAGGGTTCGTGAGTTGACCAAGGGTTCGTGAGCTGATCGAGGGTTCGTGAGTTGAGCGAACGCTCTGCGTCTGCGACCGGTGGACACGATGAAACCAGAGGTGCTGACAGCCAAGATCTCGATTCCCCAGCAGCCGGCCGGCTATCTGGAGCGCGATCGACTCGCCCGCCAGTGGCGCCGTGGGGCCGGCCGCCGGCTGTGGGTGGTCACCGCCGGCGCCGGCTACGGGAAGACGACCTTCCTCGCCAGCCGGGCCCGGGCCTGCGAGAAGGGCTGCCTCTGGTACTCGGTCGATGAGCTCGATCACGATCCGTCCGTCTTCCTCGGCCATCTGGGGGCCGTGCTCGGCATTCCGGAGCCGGCGGCGGCCCGCGCCTCGCTCGATCTTGGCGAGCCCCGCGTGCTTCAGGGGATGCTTGCGGCGATCGCGCACGGTCTCCAGGGAGAGACGTCTCCGGAGATGATCGTGCTCGACGACCTTCACCTGCTGCCCGAGCACTCGCGTACCCTCCGGTTCCTGGACCGTTTGATCCGCTACGTTCCCCCCGACTGCCGGGTCGTGCTGGCGTCGCGGGAGCCGGTCGGGATCGCCACCGGCCGGCTGCAGTCTCAAGGAACCGTCGCCCGCTTGAACGCGCGGGATCTGGCGTTCCGCGAGAAGGAACTGCAGGAGCTGTTCGCCATGCGGTTCCCCGGCGAGCGGCTCAGCCCATCGCTCGCCCGCCGGATTCTGGCGCGCACCGAGGGGTGGGCAGCCGGCCTCGAGGTACTCCTTCAGGCACTCGAGGGCACGAGCAGTGAGGCGGTGACCGACGCGCTGAGCCGCCTGGAGGCCCACGGCAGCCATTGGTTCACCTACTTCGCCGAAGAGGTGTTGCAGCGCCTGGACGACCGCATGCGGGACTTTCTGCTGCGGTCCTCCGTGTTTCCGCGGCTCGAGCCGCGCATGTGCAACCGGGTGCTTGGAATCCGCACCAGTCAAGCGCTGCTCCAGCAGGCCGCCGACCGGAACATCTTCACCTTCGCTCTCACCGAGCCTGGTGCCGGCTATCGCTACCACCATCTGTTCCGCGAATTCCTGCTCTCACGGCTGCGGGTGTCCTTGCCACCGCGCAAGCTGCGGGTCCTGTACCGCCGGGCGGCCCAGAGTCTCTCGCGAGGCGGCGCGTGGGCGGAAGCGGCCGCGTGCCTGGCCGATAGCGGTGATCACGTAGCCTTGCTGGAGTTGCTGAGCAAGCAGGGTGAGAAGCTTCTGGCCGGAGGTCAGCACCAGGTGTTGGAGCGCGCCCTGGAGAGCGTTCCGCCGGGGAAGCTGCGCAAGAGTCCGGAAGCCCTGATGATCAAGGGCCGGGTACTGGATATCCGGGGCGAGTGGGAGGAGGCCGAGCAGTGCTACCGGCGCGCTATCAAGCGCTGCACCCGCGCCGGCCGCATCGCCGAACTCAAGGACCTGCTGGCGCATCTTCTGCTCCGGCGCGGGAAGTACCGCGCCTGTCTTCGTCTCAGTCGCCAGCTGCTGACCGAACTGGGCCGGCGCCATCCGAACCTCCGCGGCCAGCTGCTCACCAACATGGGATTGGCCTACTGCGAGATGGGCCGCTTGCGCGAAGGCGAGGATGCCTTCATCGAGGCCCAGCGTCTGTTCCGCCAGGGCGGCGACCGGGCCGGAGAGGGGCGGGTGTTCTACCTGCTGGCGGCGAATGTCCACTACCGCCGCGGAGAGTTCCGCCGCGCGCGCGAAGCCGCCCGGCGGGCGATCCTCGTCTTCCGCAAGATCCACGATCCGCGCCGACTGTGCTTGAGTCTCGGCGTGCTGGGGTTCATCACGGCCGTGACCGGCTCGCTGAGAGAGGCCCGGGCGCTGACGCATCGGGCGCTGCGAATGGCCGAGGGGCTCGAGTACCCGGTCGTCGTGGGCTACTGCCATCACACCTTCGGCCTGTGCGACCTGCTCGAGAACGAGTACGCGTCGGCGCGGGGTCACTTCACCGAAGCCGTCGAGATCGCCGACTCGCTGGGCGATCCGGCCCTGCGGCTCATGCCGCGTCTGGGGCTGGCCGAGTGTGACTGGCGCAGCGGCGATGCGCGGGCGGCCCGGGTCGAGCGCGCGTGCCGGGAGATTCTGGCACTGGCCCAGAAGCTCGGTGATCCGTTGAGCGAGGCTCGGGCCCGCATCTTGCTCGGGCACGTCGTGTGGGCGCAGAAGCCGCGCAGTGCCCACCACCAGTGGCGGGAGGCCGAGACGTGCCTGCAGCGGCTGGGTGGTGTGTTCGACCGCCACCGGCTTCTGCTTCTGCGCTTGGCGCTCGGCAGCTATGGGCCGGCCGAGGAGACCGAGCGTCTGCGCGAGCTGATCGAGGGCGCGGCGCTGCATCAGCACGACTTCTTGTTCACCAGCATCGACCCTGTCCCCGCTGCCCGGGTGTTGACCCGGGCGCTGGCGCTGGGGATTCAGACCCGGCACGCCGGTGACCTGCTCGTGCAGCTCGGCGAGCCGGCGTTGCCGGCACTGACGGCGATGCTGGGTTCAGTGGATCCCGAGGCCGATGAAGTGCGTCGCAGCGCGATCGAGGTCCTCTCGCAGATTCCGGGGCGCCCGGCCCGCCGGCTGCTCGAGCGCTTGGCCGCCACACCGGCACCCGGGGACGAAGCCGCCGGGGACCGGCCGGGTGCTTCTGCGGACCGGTCGCCGTCGAATGAGGCCATCCGCGAGCTGGAGCGCCAGCCCCGGGCGGCGCTGCAGATCCTTGCTCTGGGGGGGCTGGAGGTGTCGGTGGGCGACCGCACGCTCGGCCCCAGTGCCTGGCGGTCGGTTCGGGCCCGGCGACTCTTTCAGCTCCTGCTGCTCAACCGGTTCCGATGGGTGCCGCGCGAAGTGATCCTCGAAGCCCTTTGGCCGGAGACCGATCCCGAGCGCGGCGCCAACAACCTGTGGCAGACGATGCATCTCCTGCGCCGCACCCTGGAGCCCGAGCTGAAGGAGGCCCGCCAGTCGGCCTACATACGCACCCGCGAAGAGGCTTGCCGTCTGGCCGCGGGAGATGGCTACCACTTTGATGTCGAACTCTTCGAGAGCGCCGTGGCGGCCGGTGACCGTGAATGGCAGCAAGACCGGCCGCGGGCGGCGGAGAAGGCATGGCGGCAAGCGCTCGACCTCTATCGCGGGGACCTGTTCGCCGAAAATCCCTACGAGGAGTTCACGATCTCCGACCGGGAGCGGCTGCGCGAGCTGTTCCTGCGCTGCCTGACGCATCTGCTCACCCGATGCGAGCGCGGCAAGCGCTGGGAAGAGTGCGCCGCGCTGAGCCGGCGCGCTCTCGAGCTGGATCCCTATCAGGAAGACCTCCACCGCCACCGCATTCAAGCTCTCCTCGCGCTGGGGCACCGGCGCGAGGGACTCGATGCCTACCACGCCTACGAGAAGATGGTGGTCCAAGAGATGGGCTTGATGCCGAACCGAGCCATGCGTGCCTTGGCGGATCGCATCGTGGAGGCGGGCACGTAGCCGCCGGTGGGCCGGGCGGCTGCGTGCGCCCCGAACCCGGTCGGCCGGACGGCTGCGTGTGCCCTGGACATCTACTTGCCCACCTCCGAATCCAGACCATCCTGCGAGTTCCATTCCTCTTGGGATCCGATCACGCCGTTCAGAACACGCATCTCATCGAGGAAGGCGATCAGTTCCGAATAGGTCGTGAAGGTGACCTCCTCTCCGCTCGCCACGTGACGAACCCGCCCGCGGAAACTGCTCTCCATTTCCTTGACGAAGCGCACCACAAACGTGGACATGACCGCTACTCGCTTTCCCCTGGTGCATCAAGCCCGACGTGAAGCCCGATGTGAAGCACCACGTGAAGCCCTAGGCAACGTCCTACCCAGAACCCCACCGAAACCCTACCGAACGATCAGGACTCGAGCGTGGGCATCGAGGCGTTCCCCGCCCAGCTCGTGCACCCGCGCGCGCGCGAAGTAGACGCCGCTGGCCAGCGGTTGCCCTTGTTCGTCCCGTCCATCCCAGCGGAACGGATGAAGACCGGCCGGTTGATCGCCGGATGCGAGCGTGGCCAACCGTCGTCCGCCCATGTCGTAGATCGACAGATCCACGGCCGCTGGAGCGGGCAACGCCATCCAGAGATCGGCGCCGCCGGAAACCGGCCGGGCTTGCAGAGCGAGCTGCGCCGGAATGGCGCTGACATCGTCCCCGGGATCGAACTGCGGATCATGCTCTGGGTCGGGCGCGGCGCTGACGTCCTCGTAGAAGACCACGGTCACGTAGGTGTCGTGGTACTGGATCTCGTACTGCAGCCCGATGCCCGGGGACCCGAATTGCACCTCGAAAGCGCCGGTGAGACTCTCGCAGCTCAGCACCTGGAAGGTGTCGCCCGCCACCGGCGTGAACCCGTCCAACACGCGGATCCATAGCGTGCCGGCCAGCTCCGCCGGGCCGTTGACCTGCAGATGGTCGTACTCACCCTGGTTGCGGCCGCCGAGTTCGCAGTAGAGGACGCCGGCGGAGGTTTGCGTGTAGAGGCCGTCGATCGTGAGCCGACCCACCGAGCTGCCCGGATCGATGCGGCCGCCACTGTGCACACTGGCGGCGACGGTGCCGTTGCCGAGCAGCGTGCCGCCCTCGATGGCCAGGGGCGCGGCGGCCAGAGGCCACAGGACACCGTTGACCTCGGTCCAGCCGCTGCCGTCGTAGTTGTGACCGGCCGGGTTCGTGCCAGCCTGGGTATAGGGGCCGTTGACAACCAGCGAGCACGCCGCGCCCACCGTGACGCGGCCCTCGTTGTGAAGCGCGCCCTCGGTCAGGAAGTCTCGCTCATTCTCGATCCAGAAATGTCCCAGCGAGTCCACCTGCGCCAGGTGGAGCAGCGCATCGCTCACGCCATCGTCCCGGTAGACCATCGAGCCCGGTCCGTCGAGCAGTACTTCAGCGTCGAGCTTGTGCAGGTCCGCGCCCATCAGGTAGAGCGAGCTCGCTTCATGGGCGTGCCAGCGCCCACGCAGCAGGGTCTGGGACGCGTAGTTCTGCGACATGTAGACGAAGCGCACGATGGCGCTGTCCTGCGCGGCCACGAGTCCGTGGTTGGGGACATGGCCGCCGGTGAGCTCGAGCAGCCGGTGCGGCTGGTCGGCCAGGATGCGTCCGTGATTCTCGAACGTCCCCGTGATCCGGCCGGTGCCGCGTACCGTATGGCCTTCCATGTGGCGAACGGTCGTGTAGTAGTCGGTGAAGGCGGCGTCGTAGAGGTCGTCGCCGGCGCAGAGGACGATCTCGCCGGTGCCGCTCAGAACCAGGTTGCCGTTGACTGCGCGCACATAGGTGTTGGCTTCGTGACCGGTCGGATTGACGATGATCGTGCCGTTGTTCTCGCAGGCCACACTCAGATCAAGCCGGCAGCCCTCGAGCACCGCGAGGTGGGCATCACTGCGGACACTCTGCAGGGTCGCCTCGGAGCGACACTCGACCAGCCCGCCGCCGGATGAGGCGAGCTGCCCGCCCTGGATGTTGGCGGCACTGCCGAGGGCAACGACGCCACCGTCGGCCAGGAGAGCGCCCGTCTCACCCTGGGTGATGGTCACCGCACTCACGGCCAGTTCGCCGCCGCCGATCGCCTGCACGAGCCCATGATTGGTCTTCGTGTGCGAGGTGAGCCGCAAGGGGTCGCCCGGGCGGTCGGCCGAGACCAGACCCTGGTTCGTGAACGTGGCTTGGATGGTGCCCCCGCCCCGGATGGTGTGGTTCTCGCCCTGCGTGATCCCGCTGTAATAGTCGGTGATCTGGGCATCATTCGGGTCACCGGCGGTTTGCATGTGAATCGTTCCGCTGCCGTCGACCAGTACCGGGGACCCAGAGACTTGAAGCCGGGTGTCATCCCCGTCCAGAGCGTGGTTGATATGGATGTCGCCGTCGTTGACGAGGCTGGTCATCACCTCCAAACGGGCCGGGCCTGAGAGGCGCAGCTCGGCGGCCGATGTCACGCCGTCGAGTCTGGGGCCAGTGACCGTGGTCTCGAAGAATCCACCATTGTCGCTCTCCAGGTGCCCGCCGGAGATTCGAGCGGCAGCCTCCAGCGTGACCTTGCCGTCGTCGGTCCGGATGAGGCCGGAGGCCGACTGCGTGATGGCGCCGTCCTGAAGGATGATTTCGCCACCCCCGGTGGCTTCGATCACACCGTGGTTCGTCTTGCCCCCACTGGCCAGGTAGAGGGGATCGCCCGGCCGGTCGGCACGGAGCGTGCCGGCGTTGATCAATGCGGCGTAGACGGTCCCCCCACCTTCGATCGTGTGTCCGGCCTCGTGGGTAACGGTCGTGTAGTACGTAGAGAGGTAGGCGTCGTCGCGATCGTTCAGGGTCTGAAGATGGATCGTGCCATTACCGGCGAGGGTGGCATTGCCGCCGTAGAATCGAAGCCGGCTCGGATCATCGTCGAGAGCGTGGTTGACGTAGATGTCGCCGTCGTTCGTGATTGTGCCCTGACATTGTACCTGGGTCTGGCCGGAGATGCGCATCTCGCCCAGCTGGGTGACATCGGTCAGAGTGGTCGCTTCGCCGTCGACCACGATGTACCCGCCATTGGCCGTGTTGAAGCTCCCCCCGTTGATCGTGGCGCTGGAGTTGACGAGCACCTCGGCGTCATCGGCGAAGATTTGTCCCTCTTCGTACTGGGAGGTTGTGCCCGAGCCGATCACGAGCTGCCCGCCCGCGGTGGCCGCCAGCAAGCCGTAGTTGTTCCGGTTCCCCTCGTACATGAAGAGCGGGTCGCCGGGGCGATCCGCGTTCACCGTGCCGTAGTTGTTCAACTGCGCCCGGAGGTTGCCGCCGCCTCGGATGGTGTGATCGCTCCCATGGGTCAAGGTGGAGTAGTACGTCCAGATGCTGGCCGTACTCCCCACGCCGTCGGTTTGCATGAGGAGTTCACCCGAGCCCGTGATCTGGGCACTACTGTAGACGGCAATCGATGTCCCGGCCGGCCCCAGCAGCGGGTTGAGCCGGATCGTCCCATGGTTCTCGAACACGATCGCGTTCAAGGTCAAGCTGGTATCGTCCAGCAGATCCCAGCTGGCGCCGGCCATGTTGGCGACCTTGCCCGAAACCGAGCTGACGCCGAGGTCGACGAGCACCGTGCCGTAATTGGTGAAGCCGTCCGGCTGGTAGAAGTGAAGGTTATGGTCCGAGAGACTCAGCGTGCTCAGCGGATTGAAGAAGTCGATCTCAGCGAGGCTGGTATTGGTGCCCAGGGTGATCGTGTAGGCGCTTCCATCATCGGGTATGACGGCGATCTCCCCGTCAGTGTTGGGCACGTTCTGCGGGTCCCAGTTCGCGGCGTCGTGCCAGCTTCCGCCGGCCGGGTTGATCCAGGTGATCTCCTGCGCCGCGGCCTCGTGCCCCAGGCAAGAGGCGCTCACCGTGGCCAAGACAACGATAGCGACGCGGCTCATCAGGCAGCGCTTCATGGCCCCACGGCCGGTTTTGCGGGTCGACATGGCTTATCCTCCCTCAACGGATGCCCTCGGTGAATCATCGTGGGCAGGATAGAAAGCGGGCCTTACGCGCACCTTACGGGGGGCCTTCTCCGCCAGCCGGCCGCGCGGCCGGGCGGCGGCATGGCTAACCGGCCATATCTGAGGAAGATGGGCGTGCGGAAGGCGGTAGATTCGTCCCGGACGTGCTACAATGAGCGCGGCCGACCGAATCGGGCCGCGCCACGCAAGCGCTTGGCCGATGTCCTCCCAATCAGAAGGGAACCGGTATGCTTCGAATCGCCACTCGTTCAATGGCCTGTCTGTTCGTTCTGGGCATGGTGGTCCTGCCGCCGGCCGCTGGACTCGATACCGCCACGCGTCTGGTCTCTCCGGTGATGGAGTGGACGGCCGCGGACCTGGAGCGCTTCGACGAGGCCTGGCTCCACGTAAAGTTCGTGGAAGGCTCGAACGTCGTCACCGATGGCATCGCTTTCGGGGACGAACCACCGGTGGGTTCGGCACTGGACCTCACAGCGGTCAACGCCTGCCTCGCCGCCGAGGATGTGCAGATCGTGCGGCGCACCTTCGCGCACTCGCGGGCGCTGTTGCGGGAGTGGAAGGCGCGGGGCGAGATGCGTTCGCGCGAGACGGGTCCCGATCTGTCGCTGTGGTTCGATGTGCGCGTGGGCGGGGGACGCGATGCGGTGGCTCGACTTGTCAATGAGCTCAACGCCTGTCCGCAGGTCGAGATTGCGCACCCCGTGGCCATCCCCGAGCCGGCGGGCTTCTTCGAGACGAGTGACGATGCCTACCGGAACGCCTCCGCATCCGGCGGCGAGCGCCTCCCGACGCCCGACTTCAGCAATCAACAGGGATACCTCTACGACACGCCCTTGGGGCTCGATGCGCCTGCCGCGTGGGCCGAGCCCGGCGGCAAGGGGGCCGGGGTCAAGTTCGTGGACGTGGAGCTGTGCTGGACGGTCGATCACGAGGACTTCGCTGCGAGCGGGCCGTTCTACATCGGTGGCGCCGGCATGAATCCCTCCTACGAGTACCACGGGACCCCGGTTCTGGGCGAGGTCATCGCCCAGCACAACGGGTACGGCGTGAGCGGGTTTGCGCCGGAGGTGGAGTTCGGCGTCGTGGCGGTCACTTTGGGCGAGTGGCCCTACGTACCGCACTACTTCCAGGAGGCGGTGGATCAGCTCGACGCCGGTGACGTCTGGCTCATCGAGCTGCAGATGTATCCGTCAGGGTTCGACGCGACGCCGATGGAGTGGCTTCAGGTCAACTACGATGTGATCTGGACGAGCTCGTGGAGCCTGGGGATCATCTGCATCGAGCCGGCGGCCAATGGCAGTCAGGACCTGGACGATCCGGCCTGGGGCGGCATTTTCGATCGCAATCAACGCGATTCGGGGGCGATCATGGTCGCGGCCGGATTGCCCTACAGTCTTACGGCCGAGTGGTTCACCAACTACGGTAGCCGGATCGATGTGCACGCCTGGGGCTCGGCCATTGTCTCCACCGGGGGCGGCGACCTCTACTCGGGCGGAACGCCTCAGACGAGATACACGGCCAGCTTCGGCGGCACCTCCGGGGCGTCGCCGATGGTCGCCGGATCCGTGGCGGCCTTGCAGGGCATCGTGAAAGCCAACCAACCCGAACCCTACACGCCGCTCGAGATGCGCACCCTGCTGAGCGAGACCGGCACGCCGCACGTGGATCCCGATCAAGAGATCGGTCCGCGCCCGAACCTGGCCGCGGCGGTGGCCGAGCTTCCGCTCTTCTCGAGCATCGAAGAAAGCAGGCAGCCGGTGTCGCGCTGGATTCAGTTTGCGAACCCCTACCGTCCGAGCAGCGAGATGCGGCTGCTCTTTCCCCTGGGCGGAGAGATTGCCGGGAGCGCTGGGAGTGCAGGGATCGCCGGCAGTGCCGGGAACGGGGTCGCGCGGCTAGCTGTCTTTGACGCGGCGGGCCGCCACCTGCGAACCCTGTGGAGCGGCCCCGCGACGGCGGACCCGCCATCCTTGATGTGGGACGGCACCGACCGGCGCGGCCGCGGCGTGCCGGGAGGCATCTACTACCTGCAGCTTCAATCCCCGGGCGTAGCCAAGCAGGCGCGGCTCGTGGTCGTGAAGTAGTGGCTGGGTCGTTGCTGGATGGTTGCTGGGTCGTTGCTGCGTCTCGAGGGCACGCGCCAGGGGGGGATGGGGCGCCCACCCCCCCTCGGGGTTCAACCACCCTTGCCGTAGAGCACGAAGCTCGCCCAGAAGAACGGGTGGGCGTAGGGCCGGTGACCATCGGTGTCCTGGTAGTCGCGGAGCCAGGCGCGCGCATCTCGCAGTGCCTCGGCCATGGCGACCGGGCCGGCCGGATGAGGCTGCGAGAGCAGGCTCGAGTAGAACCGCTCCATCAGGAGAGAGGTGGCCTGGTCGGAGACCTTCCAGCGGCTGACGACCACGTTGTGAGCCCCGGCCTGCAGGAAGGCCTGTACGAAGCCGAGCGGTCCCTCACCGCGCAGCACCCGCCCGAGGGCGGTGTCACATGCGCTCAGCGTGACGAGATCACAATGCAGATCCCACTCGCGAACGATCTCGCCCATGGAGAGGCAACCATCATAGACACGGTCGCCGTCCTTGGCGGCTTCCAGAGGATCGGGAAGACCGACCTGCGTCAACACCAGCCGTGAGTTCTGCGGATCGTCGTAGTCGATGAGAGCATGGGTCGCGAAGTGGATATGAGCGAACTGCTTGAGGGTGCCTGAGCGCGCGAGGTCGTGAAGGGCCATCTCACTGGCGTCACTCCCTGTCAGACACAGGGCGCTGGCGCTATGGAGTTGGGCCACGCGCAGGACTTCCTGGCGACTCGCGGTCAGACGGGGCAAGCGTCGCAGCAGGTCGGTGTTGCCGTTGACGGCACTCCGCAACAGGACCGGATCCTCGTAGACGGCCGTCCGCCAAGCCGCACTCCCGTCAGGGCGATCAGCCGGCGGGCCGCCCGGTGCGCCCGATGGGTTCACTACCTCCGCGAAGACCGGATCTCCGACAGCCAGACACGTGTGCCCTGATGGCGAGGGGGGGCGCTGCCGAAGCCAGGCGAAGACGCCCGCCGACGGGGCGTAGGAGACGCAGAAGGCCTCATCGATCCATTGCCGCGAAACGGGATCATAGAAGCTTTCGATCGGTAGGCTCACCAACGGTTCGGATGGAATCACGATGAGATGACGGGCACCCTCCAGTGCCGGCAACAGCGGCGTGAGGTAGTGACGGCAGAGCGCCTCTGCTCCTGCGGTGGGCAGGGCATTCCCGGCGGGCCGTCGTGCGATCGCCTCGTGGTAGGCGACCGCCGGATTGCCGGGCGCCTCCGTCTCCATCCCGTCCAACCGTACCCAGCGGACGTCTCCATCCTTTCGAATCACGTAGCCCCATGACAGGGGCGCGTTCAATCGGTCGTCCTCCAGCGAGAGCCAACCCAACACGGCGTCGTCGTGACCGAGCGCTTGCTGCACGGTCTCGAGGAGATCGCCACCAGCCTGCGTGGGCGGAGCCGGCCGCGAGCTCTTCAGCTCGGTCCAGATCCACTCGGCCCGCAGCTTCTCGCGCCGGCTACGCAGATCGGCCAACAGCGCGGCTTCGCCGTGGCCGGTCGCCGTCTCGAGAACCTTGATTCGCGCGTTCAGCGCCGCTGCTTCGGCATGCAGCGAGTCTCGCATCACCGCCAGACTCTCCGCACACATGTCCCAAGGCGGCAGAGTCTCGGCCAGAGCGCGTCCGCGCGATCGTTCGAGAGCTTCCCAGGCCGCGTTCTCCTCGCCGCAGAGAAGATGGCTGGCGGCGAGTGCCTCGTGGAGCGGAGCCTCGTTGAAGAGACATGCGGAGTGGGAGTGGGCCACGCGGGGCCGAACCGCTTCATAGGCGGTTTCCGCGCGCTGGAGCAGGTCCAAGGCCTTGGCAAACTCACCTGCCCCCAGCGCCTCGATGGCCAAATCGCACCAGCTTTCGACGACCTCGGGATGTTCATCCCCCAGGATCTCGAGCCGCATCTGCAGCGCTCTCGCGAGATGGTCACGCGCGCCCTCCCGATCGCCCTGGAGCGAAAGCACCACGCCCAGGATTCTAAGGTCGCGCGCGATGGCGATGTGACGGCCGTCGGCGGCCGCCTCGCGCAACCGCAGCGCTTCTCGCGCGTGAGTTTCGGCCAGGTAGAGAGAGTCCATCTCCAGATAGAGATTCGCGAAACGATCGTGAATCGTGATGACCCAGTCGCTCTGCTCACCGCACAGGCGCCGGCAGTGCGCCAAGGCGGCGGTCAGCAAGGACTCGGCTTCGGCGTACGCGCCGCTGGACTGGCATATCGCGGCGCGTTTCCTCAGTACGACCGAGTAGCAGCAAGCCTCCGTGAGGCCAAGGGTCTGCCGGATCGTATCGGCGGCCGCGACATGGGGCCCGGCCTGGATGGGGTCGTTGCGGGTCAGCTTGGAGTAGGCGAGATTGATGTGGGCGGCCGATACCATCGGATGGGCAGCGGGATAGGCCTTCATGCGCCGGGCGAGGATCTCACCGAGGATGGCCTCGCTGGCGAGCACGTCGCCTCGAGCACCGAGTACGATGGCGAGAGTAGTGTAGAAGTGATCAAGCTCCTCGCTCCCTTCGGGATGGCATTTGCTGGCCAGATCCAGCGCTTCCCGAGCCCTCTTCTCTGCCTCGGTGAGTCGCCCCTCTTGTTGAAGGAGTTCGGATTGACTTCGAAGTAGCTGCGCGAGTGTCAGAGAGTGATCTCCCGGACGGGATCGCAGGATGCGGCCGGCTTCCTCGAGTTCCTTGCGAGCCTCGGGGACCCTGCCCACGAGGCCGAGGAGTTGGCCATGGATCATCAGTGCGGTTTGCAGCTCATAAGGATCGGCGTACTCACAAGCTCGCAGGATGCGCAGCGCCTCGCGGGCATGCACCTCGCTCTCGGAGATTCGTCCTGCAGTGCTGATGGTGCAGGAGAGCTGTAAGAGCGCGAAGGCATGCGAGCGGCTGATGGGACCCTCGGTTCGCTTCATGCCGTCTACCACTTCCAGGTAGTGCTTCTCGGCCGCCTCCATGTCTTCGAGGCGGCCTTCGGTGAAGGCGACGTCGTTGAGATCCATGTAGTAGACGGGATGATTCGTGCCGGTGACCGAGCGACCGACCTCGCGGATCGTCTGAAACTCGCGCAAGGCCTCGCTGGCCTTCCCTGCCATGACCATGGCGAAACCGCGCCAGCGGCGGCTGTCCAGGGTCAGGAAGTGGGTGGGGCCCAAGACTTCGGCGCGCCACGCGCAGGCACGTTCGCCATCGGGTAGCGCCGGCTGGTAGTGCCCCTCCACAGCGTCCCCGAGCATCCGCGCATGAAGCCGGTGCGCTTCCTGGAGCTTCACCTGGGCCGACTCGGGCGCCGTGGATGCGAACCGGAGATAGGCGAGGAAGCGCCGCGCATCATCTTCCTTGTAAGCGAGCGTTTCATCGTCGGCGGCGAGTTCGGCGAGCAGGCTTTCCAGCAGCGGGATCGCCCCTTCGAACTGTCCCCGTGCGCAGAGGGTGTCCGCCGCCGCATAGACGGAATCCTCGCGCGCGGTGTGCCAATGGATCAGCGCATCTGCCGGCCCTGGTCCGATCAGGGGTAGTTCCGCAAGGAGGAGAAAGGTTGCGGCGGCGGCCAGCCGGTGAAGCCTGCGCGCGCCGGCGCGGAAGACAGCGGAAGAATGCAGCATGGCCCGTCCCCCATCGGTGAGGCGTGATCGCACCGGTCTCGCGGTTGGTTGCGCGCTGGGCCAGCGAGCGCGTCTCGGGAGCTGGTTGCGGTGCGAATGATGATCAGAGGTTGTCACTCGTGGGCACTGTCCGGCAAGTGTGAAATGCAACTGCTCGGAATGAATCCGCCAGCAGTATGGATGGACCTGATAGGTTTACGTTCAACGCGTCTGCGCGGCAAGTTCGCCGGAAAGCTTGCGGCGAGGCTGTTTATCAGCCGCGCAGAACCGCCCCGGTGTGAGATCCCTTCGCTCGCGCGATCTCTTCGGGTGTCCCCCGAGCCACGATCTCACCGCCCCGGTCGCC
>CAZZIF010000079.1:5257-13694 GCA_964654025.1 uncultured bacterium | reverse complement strand
CACCAGTCGACCTGGGCTAAAGTCTGCCACCCAGCAGAGACTACGAATGCGCCGCGTCGCCTGCGCCTCGGCCTGCGCCTCGGCCTACTCCGCGAGCCCGAACTCCCGGCGCAGCGGCCCGAAATCGTACCGCTGGCCCTTGGGGGCTTGCGCCTCGGTGTGCTCGAGCGTCTTGAGCATCACATGGACCCGCTCACGGCCGTTCTTCGTGCAGACCATCTCGCGCGCGGTCTTGCCGCCGAAGGCCGGTAGGGGGTGGTCGGCCCAGTCCGCGTAGTGGCGGGCCTTCATCTCGAGGACGACGGCCGACATGCCCTCGTCCAACCACGTTTCGCTCTGGCATCTCTCCTGGACCCACCGCGACGGAACTGCCCGCCTGGAACCCGATGGCATTCGTTAGTGTGTTGCCAGCCATCGAGTGGGCCACTCCAGGACAACTTGACCCTGCGGATGCGCACGAGAGGCCCTATCGCCAAAAAGCTACCCACGAGATAGCTCGAGACCAGAACGAGTCAACAGAAGGACCAAAGAATATGAAATCCATGAGCTTCGTCACTGTGTGTCTCTTTGCTGTGTTGGTTGCCATGGGCAGCATCGCTCAGGCCGGCGACCATCCCCAGGCCAAACAGGCCAAGGCCGAGCACCCGAAAGCCGGGGCGGACATCGTTGCTGTCGCCGCCGGAGCCGATGACTTCAAGACCCTGGTGACCGCCATCAAGACCGCGGGGTTGGTCGAGACCCTGCAGGGGAAGGGGCCCTTCACGGTGTTTGCCCCGACCGACAAGGCGTTCGCGGCGCTGCCGGAAGGGACGCTCGAGAACCTGCTGAAGCCCGAGAACAAGCAGATGCTGGTGGACATCCTGACCTACCACGTGATCGCCGGCAAGGTGATGGCGGCGGATGTGAAGACCTCGAAGGTCACGACCGTCAACGGCCAGGAGCTCGGTATCCAGGTCAAGAAGGACGGCGTCATGGTGGACCAGGCGAAGGTCATCAAGACCGACATCGCGGCCTCCAACGGCGTCATTCACGTGATCGATGCGGTCTTGCTTCCCGCAGCTCCCAAGAAAGACCCCGAGAAGGCGAAGCCGAAGGACCACCCGGGCCACTAAGCCAGGTGGGGGCGATCACGCAAAGACACCGAATCGGGAAAGGATGGGGAGAACTATGTTCAAACGACATACAGAGGGGCGGCCTGTTCCGTTGCCGAACGTGCTGGGCCCCCTGGTAGTGGCCGCGCCCGCCGCGCAGCGGACGGCGATCTGGCGTTCGGCGCAGGCGGTCTTGATCTTGCTGGCGAGCCTGAGTCTGCTCAGCGTGGGCGCGGCCGCGGAATCATCCGCGGCCGAGTCCGTAGAGCCTTACGTGCCCAACATCGTCACCGGGGATATCAAGGCCGGAATCGAGAAACATATCGCCGAGCAGATCGAGGCCGGGGGCGGGTACTTCCGGGTTCCGTTCGAGGGCGAGGAGCTTGAGCTCAAGCTCGTGCGCATCCATGTGGAGTATCTGGCCTCGTTGGCGCCGCAGCGCCACTTCGCGTGCGTCGACATGGCGAGCGCAGATGGGCAATTCTACGATGTCGATTTCTTCCTGGAGGGCGATCCGGGCGAGATGGTCGTCACCGAGACCACCGTGCACAAGCTCAACGGCGTGCCCTACTACCTGTGGGAGCAGAACGAGGAGGAGCACTGGGAGCGCGTCCCGGTCGACAATGCCTCGAAGGAGCTGATGGGCGTGCTGACCGGCAAGGACGCCTTCGAGTTCCGCTATCAAGCCACCCTGCCCGAGATCAGCGCGCCGGCCCGTTGCTGGATTCCGCTGGCCGGCTCGGATGACTTCCAGACGGTGACCGTGAAGTCGATCGGAACACCCTGCGCCTACGAGACCCTCGAGGATCAGACCCACGGCAACCAGGTGCTTTATCTCGAGCTCGGTCCCGAGCATAGCGGGCAGAGTGTGGAGATTGTCTATGACGTCGTTCGGTTGGAGAAGGGGGCCTATCCGGGGGACGCGTCTGAGGCGGCCCGCTACCTCGAACCCGAGCGTTTGGTGCCGCTCGATGACCGGTTCAAGAGCGAAGCCCGGAAGGTCGTCGGGGGATTGGACGATGATCTCCAGCAGGCCCGGGCCCTCTACGATTATGTCATCGACCAGATGAGCTACATCAAGGTGGGTGTCGGATGGGGTCAGGGCGACGCGATGCACGCCTGTGATGTCAAGACCGGTAACTGCACCGACTACCACTCCTACTTCATCGGCCTGGCCCGGGCGGTCGACATTCCAGCCCGCTTCGCGATCGGGGTGTCGATTCCATCCGAGCGCGATGACGGCGGTACCGACGGTTACCACTGCTGGGCGGAGTTCTACGCCCAGGGCAAGTGGTGGCCGGTAGACCTGAGCGAGGGCGACAAGTTCAGCGCCCTGAGCATGTACTACTTCGGCCACCATCCGGCGAACCGCTTCGAGTTCACGCGTGGCCGTGACCTGGTGGTCAACCCGGCCCCCTCGACCGGTGCGATCAACTTCCTGGCCTATCCGCTGCTGGAAGTGGGGGGTGAGCCGGAGAAGGTCAAGACCCTCTTCCTCTTCGAGCGCACCAGCTAGCGAGAAGGGTCCGGGGCCGCTGGCGGTCCCGGACCCCGACGTCCCACCGGCCACGCGGCCGATGCTGACTCCGCCACATCAAGCCCTCATGCCCCGTGCGCTTCCCGCCGTCCCTGCAGCGTCAGCCGGTCGAAGATCGTGTAGACCGCCGGCACCACGAAGAGGGTGAAGCAGGCCGAGACCAGCACGCCGCCGATCTGCACGACCGCCATCGGAATGCGGAACTCACTGCCGGCCCCGCCCATCGCCTGGGGCAGCATGCCCACCGCGATCGCCAGGTTGGCGATCAGGATCGGGCGCAGGCGGGTCGGGCAGGCCTCGAGCAGCGCGTCGCGCAGGCCGCGGCCCTGATTGCGAAGCTGCGAGGTGTAATCCAGCATCAAGATGGCGTTGTTGACCACGATGCCCAGCATCATCACGAGGGCCATGAGAGACATGATGTTGATCGTCTCGCCGGTCAGGAATAGCGCCATCGCCATGCCCACCAGGGCCAGGGGAAGGGTGACCATGACCGTGAGCGGATGGATGAAGCTCTCCAAGACGGCGGCCATCACGATGTAGAGAAGCACGATCGCCAGGATCAGGGCTTCGAAGATCGCGGCGAAGGATTCGTCCTGCATTTCCGCGTCGCCTCCGTAGTGCACCGTCACGCCGTCGGGCAGATCGAGGTTGGCGAGGCCGGCGTCGATCAGGCCGCGCTTCTCGCTCAGGTTGCCCTCGGCGATGTTGGCGCCCAGTTTGATCATGCGTTGCTTGTCGGTGTGCAGGATGGTCGGGTTCCCGGTCCCGTGCTCGAGGAGCGCCACGTCCGAGAGGGGGACCGTGTACCCGCCCGGTGTCGTCAGCGGAAAGTCGGAGAGGATGGCCGGATCCTGCCGGTACTCGGGGGCGAAGCGTACGACCACATCGTACTCTTCGCCACCCTCGCGGTAGACGCCCGCGTCGGAGCCTTCATAGGCGGTGCGCAGAATGCTGCCCATCTGCGCCGCGGTCATCCCGCGCCAGGCGAGCTGGCGGCGGCGGGGCACGACGTTGATCTCGGGCTTGCCCGGCTCGTCGCTGGTCGTGACCTCCACGAGCCCGGGTACGCCTTCGAGCACCTCCAGAACCTGCGCCGCCGCCGAGGAGAGGGCGGCCTGGTCATCGCCCAGCACCTCGAGTACGACGTCGGACTGCACCCGGCCGGTCTCACCGAAGGCGAAGAGGGCGATGCGCGCATCGGGGATCATGGCCAGATCGGGCCGGAGCGAGTTGATCACCTCCTCCGGGCTGCGATCGCGCTTTCCGGCCTCGACCATGTAGACGTAGATCATCGCGTCCTCGACGCCCAGCTGCTCACCCCCGATCTGGACGGTGATCGAGGTCACCTCCGGCTGCCGGCGCACGATGGCTTCGACCTCGGCGGCCAGCTCCTGGGTTCGTTCCAGGCTCGTGCCGGCGGGCAACTCCATCTGGACCGTGAACCGTCCCTGATCAATATTGGGCATGAACTCACCGCCCAGGAACCCGAAGAGAAAGAGGCCGAAGAGAAAGAGCACTCCGGCGGCGGCCAGGGCATAGCGCCTATGGCTCAGCACCCAGTCCAGACTCCGGCGGTACTGGGCTTCGAGGTCGCCGTAGAAGCGGTCCCAGGCCCGTGCGCCGCGCGCAAACAGGTTGTCCCCGCCGCCGATGCCGCGGCCGGGTTGAAGAAGGCGGGCGGCCAGCATGGGCACGAGGGTGAAGCTCACCACCAGTGAGAAGAGCGTGGCGAAGACCACCGTCATGCCGAACTGCACGAACACGCGGCCGATGATTCCGCTCATGAAGGCAATCGGGGTGAAGACGACGACGTTCGTCAGGGTCGAGGCGAGCACCGCCACCCCGACCTGGGCCGTGCCCTTCGCGGCCGCCTCCTCCGGCGGCAGCCCCTGGTGCACCAACCGGCTGATGCTCTCGATCACCACGATGCTGTTGGTCACGAGCGTGCCGATGCTGATCCCCAATGCCATCAGGGTCATGACGTTGATGGCGAAGCCCGACGCCTGAATCAAGAGGAAGGAGGCCACCACCGAGACCGGCATGGCGACGGCGGCGATCACCGTTTGCCGCCAGTCGTGGAGGAAGAGGAAGAGCAGGAAGCCGGCCAGCAGGATCCCGATCAAGATATTGGTCAGCACATCGCGCACCGAATCCCGGACGAAGGAGGCCGATTCGTGCACGATCGTCAGGTTCACGCCCTCGCCGAGCTGCGGCCCGAGGGCTTCGACGGCGGCGACCACGCCCTCGGCCACGTCGACCGTGTTGCCGTCCGAGCGCTTTTGCACACCCAGGCCGATCACGGGGGCTCCGTCGTAGGTGGCGGCCTCGCGCACCTCTTCGGTCGTGTCGATGACCTCGGCCACCTCGCTCAAGGGGATCGATTTGCCCGAGGGAAGCCAGAGCCGGAACGCGGCCAGCTCGGTGGGGCTCGTGATCTCGCCCTTCATGCGCAAGGTGATCTCGTGATCGTCGCGGGTGATCTGGCCGGAGGGCACGTTGAGATTGCCGGCGGCCAGCACCTGCATCACATCGATCAGGGTGAGGTCGTAGGCGCGGAGCCGTTCGGGCGCGACCGAGACGCGAATCTCGCGCTCGCGCTGCCCGGTGATGACGACCTCGGCCACGCCGGGGATGCGGCTGAGCTGTTCCTTGACCGTCTTGTCGGCGATCTCGTAGAGCTCGTTGAGCGACCGCTCGCCCGAGAGGGCCAGGTCGACCACCGGGGTGGCCGCCAGGTCGAACTTGACGATGACCGGATCGTAGGCGTCCTCGGGAAGGTCGGCGGCGATCGCGTCGACCTTGTCCTTGACGTCGATGGCGTCTTGATCGGCGTCGGTCTCGAGCGCGAATTGAACGACGACCTGTGAAATCCCCTCCCGGGACTCCGACGACAGATCCTCGATGCTGGCCAGGGTCGCGACCTCATCTTCGATCCGCTTCGTGATCTGGCTCTCGACCTCGCTGGGGGAGGCGCCGGGGTAGACGGTCGTGACGACGATGACCGGGAAATCGATCTTGGGAAACAGCTCCACGACGAGATCCTGATAGGCGTAGATGCCCATGACCACCATCACGACCGTGAGCATGGTGGTCAGAACCGGCCGGCCGACGAACAGGCGTAGCAGACTCATCGCGTCTCTCCTTGGGAGGTACTCGGGGATCCACTCCGGGAGGTACTCGGGGATCCACTCGGGGAGGTTCTGGGCGAGGTGCTGGTGTCATGGGCGCTCACGGCCGCGCTTGTCGCTGCGTTCACCACGTAGACCTTCTCGCCGTCCTCGAGTTTGGACTGGCCATAGCGCACGACCAGCGCGCCCGGAGGCAGGCCGCCGGCGACCTCGACGCAATCGGATGTCCACAGGCCGGTTTCGATGGCGGTGCGCCGTGCGATGGTGTCGCCGGTGCCGGTGGTCTCGATGGCGTAGACGCTCGCCTGGGTGCCGGAGGTGAGCAGGCATTCCCTGGGAAGGGTGGGCACCTGCTCGCGGTGGCCGGTCAGGATGCGAACCGACATCAGCAGTCCAGGCACCAGGGCGCCGTCGGGATTCGGGAAGAGCGCTTCGCCTTCGAGCAGGTGAGTTTGCGGATCGGCCATCAGGTCCAACCGCGCGACCCGGCCCTCGCCGGAGCGGCCGGTACCCTCGGCGATCCATTGCGCGCGCTGGCCTTCGCGCAGCGCCACGGCTTGCCGGCTGCCCACCTCGAAGACGATCTTGACCGAGTCGGTTCGCGTAATCCAAACGAGCGGCTTGCCGGCGCTGGCGGTCTCACCCTCTTCAATGAGCACGCGGGAGACGAGCCCGTCCTGGCCCGCGGTCAGCGAGGTGCTGCCCTCGGCGTCTTCGAGATCCACACGCGCCACTTCCAGGCGTGTTTCGGCCTGATCCAAAGCCTGCTCGGAAATCGCGCCGGCCTCGAAAAGCGCGCGCAGGCGGCGCACGTCTTTGAGCGCGTTGTCGTACGCGGCGCGGGCCTTCTGATAGGAGTGCACCATTGGGTTCGGCGCCTCCCGGACCAGACGGACGATGACGTCGCCGGCCTTGACCGGGTCGCCTTCCCGCACCGGTAGGCCGGCAATGCGCAGGGAGTTGTTCGAGACGATGGGGTATTGCACGATGCCCTCAACGGTGCCGGCGACCGTGACCCAGGTCTCCAGATCGGCGGCCTCTACAGTAACGGCCTCGACCGGCTTGCCGCGCTCGGCCTGCACCGACGCGATGCTGGGCGGCACGTCGGTCCGGCCGATGCTGGCGAAGCGAACGGCGAAGACGGCGATGAGGGCCAGTAGGCCCAGGACGAGCACGAGACGGGTGGTACGTCCGGAGCCACGGTGCTCGGGTGTGTGTGGCGAGCGTCCGGCGGGAGCCGAACGGCCCACATCATCCGGGCGGTCAGCGCGCGCTGCGGTGTTCGGGCGGTCGGCACGCGTGGCGGTGTTCGGATGGTCGGTACTACTCATGGTGGTTCCTCCCGGAGGGATCGGTGATCGGGCGGGGAAGTGCTTCGCTCGAATCCATCGGATCGCCGGCGTCATCGGTGCGCAAGGGGGCGCCGACGGTGAGTTCCAGAGTGGCTTCGGCCAGGTTGGCCGCGTAGAGCGCGGCCGCGAACTGTGCGCGGGCGGTCGTCATGGCCGCTTCGGCATCCAGGCGCTCGAGCGGGGTGGCCAGACCGTTCGCCAGACGCACGAGCGCGAGCCGGTGGGCTTCCTCGGCCAGGGCGACCGCGTCCCGCCGGCCTTCGAGGGCGGCGAGGGCATTCTCGAGTTGCAGCAGCGCTTGCCGGACGGCGAGTTCCTTGTCGCGCAGGACGCGAGTCCGCTCCAACTCCGCGGTGCGCAGTTCGGCCCGGGCACCCTCGATCCGGGCCTTGGTCTCGAGGCCGTCGAAGATCGGGACCGAAACGCCGAGCGCGACGTTGGCGCTGGTGGCCAGGTGGTCGTCTTCGGGGATCGGATCGTCATCCCACTGGCCTTGCCAGACGTACTGCCCGCTGAGCTGCAAAGCCGGGCCCCGCTGGGCGCGCTGCAGATCCACCTTACGGCGGGCGGCCGACAAGGCGTGCTCGAGGGCCTGAAGTTCGGGGCTGTGGCGCCGCATGCGAGCGATCATCTCGGTGGCCGGTCCCGGCGAGGTGACCGCCTCGAGGGAGTCGGTCAGAACGGGCGAGGTCTCGAGCGACAGACCGCAGAGACGGGCGAGCTGGAGGTGCGCCTGGCCGACCGCGTTGCGCGCCTCGACCAGCGGCGCGCGGCGATTGGCCAGCTCCACTTCGGCCCGCTGCCGTTCGAAGCGGCTCACGGTGCCGGCCTCGAACCCGGCGCGCGCCACGCGGGCGGCCTCTTCGGTCTCGGAGAGCGCCCGCTGGGCGATGCTGAGGTTCGCCTGCGCCAGCAGCACCTGGTCGTAGGCGGCGCGTACGCGATAACGGATGTAGTCGCGCGCGGCCTGTTCCTGATAGCGAGTCGCGGCAAGCCATTCGCGCGCGGCGCCGCCGGCGGCCGAGAGGCGTCCCGCCGTCCAGAGATTCCAGGTGGCGGTGAGCGCTCCGGTGAGGTCGTAATCGCCGCCGGTTTCGACTTTGCTTGCTCCGCCGAATGCGTCGGCGAAGTCGGCGGGCAGGAAGAAGGCCGGCTTCTTGACGTTGTGCCGGTACGAGGTCGCCGCATCCAGGTGCGGCCAGCGTCCGGCGCGCGCCTGTAGCAAGCCGGCCTCCGCGGCACGCACGGTCTCGTGAGCCTGCGCAACGGTTTCGCCGGTTTCGAGCGCGCGGGCGATGGCTTCATCGAGCGAGAGCTCGAGAGCGTTCT
>CAZZIF010000079.1:0-5157 GCA_964654025.1 uncultured bacterium | reverse complement strand
GGATCAATCTTCTCATCAGGAATCCTCGCTGTGAGACTGGGTGGTCGTCTTCGACAAGGGATTGATCATGAGATCGAAAACGAGTTCAGGGATCTTGCGAAACGGGGTGGCATCGTGCTCGGAGCCGATCGTGAGCGTCAGCTCCTCGATCACGCCCTGGAGCATGACCGCGTAGGTGTGCGCGTCGAGTGGGGGAAGGGCGTTCGCATCGACCGCGGCACGGATGATCTCTTCGATCTTGCGCACGAAGCCTGCCCGCCGCTCGGGGTGATAGTGATGCCTCCCGCGGCGGGCCTCGAGGATGCCAACCCGGATCAGGTCGCGGTCCGGCTCGCCCGATTCCATCATGCCGTTGAGCCAGTGGCGAAGCCGCTCGAGCGGGGGAAGGTCGGGCCGGTCGAAGGACTGGATCAAGCCGTCCATGCGCTCGAGGAACCCCTCGACCAGGGCATCGAAGATGGCTTCCTTGCTGGGGTAGAAGCTGTAGATCTTCCCGACCGAGAACTCGGCCCGAGCGGCGATTTCCTGGACGCTCGTGGCGCGGAAGCCCTGCTCGGCGAAGAGCGCACTGGCGGCGGACAGGATGTCCTGGCGCTCCCGCTCCTTGCGTAAGGCCTTGGGGGAAGGCGTCTTGGAGGAATCAACCGGTTCGGCTGGATGTCCCCGGTTGCCATTTGTGTGCTTCATGGTGGACCTCATGAGCCGGTTCCTACGAAGAGGAACTTCGTATTGCGAAATCCGAATTCACATTCATATCAAGAACTCGGATTCGAAGTCAAGGTTCCTGATCCTTTTTTCGAGCAGGTGCCTTCCGATCCAATTGCGCGTAATTCTCCTCTTGATAAACAATTAGGACCTAACCATCTTTCGGCGTGTCTGAATCGATGAAGCGACGGGACGGGGACGGGCATGCGCCACTCAGAGAAATCCGACTTCGGCAAGAACCGCCTTGCGGTTGCGCGCGCACATATGTGGCGTGCCGGATCCATCGCGCTCCGATCGGTTCTGTTGGGATGGCTTCTGGTGGGTCGGCTGGGAATCACGAGTGCCTTGATCGCCGTCTTGAGCGCTGTCTCGAGCGCCGCCTCGAGCGCCGCCTCCGAGACGGATCGCTGGGCTCTCGCACAGCAAGGCCCCTTCGAGGTCAAACTCGTCGAATCCGGCGAAATCGCCGCCGTAGAGCAGGTTCACATCTCCGCGCCGCGCATCTGGAACCAGTCCCTGCAGGTCACCGACCTGGTCGCCGAAGGAACCCGCGTGCAAGCCGGCGACTTCCTCGTGCAATTCGACGATCGGGAATCCCGCGCCGCGCTCGACCAGGCCCTCGATGCCCTCCGTTCGCTCGAGGCGGACCTCGAGGAACTCGCCGCCCGGCAGGCGTTACGGATGGCGAACCTGCGCAACGACCGAGAGCTTGCCGGTTACTCCCTCGAACAAGCCCAACTCCGGCTGGAGAGCAGTCGGTTCGAGTCCAAGGCCCGCCAGGACATCGTCCGCTTGCAGCTTCGCCAGGCGGAGATCAGCGTGGCCCGGGTGACCACCGAACTCGAGTCCCAGGAAGTCATTCATCGCAGCGAGCGCATCAAGCTCGAGACCAAGATCGCCGAGGCGCGCGGGCGCGTGGAGCGCAACCGCGAGCAAATCGATGCTCTGGATGTCACCTCCCCAAGTGCCGGGCTGGTGGTCTACATGGAAGTCGGCGGCTGGGGCAGCCCGGAGCGGTTGCGGACCGGCTACACCGCCTTCCCCAGCGAAGGGCTCCTGTCGATCCCCGACCTCGACCAGATGGAGGTCCATCTCTCGATCAACGAGATCGACTGGCCGCTTCTGCGCAGCGGACAGACCGCGCGCGTCTCGCTCGATGCCTACCCCGAAGTCGAGCTTCCAGGCCAGGTGACCGAGATCGGCAAGATCACGCAGCCCTCGCCCTCACCGGACAGCCCACCCGGGTTTCCCGTGGTCGTGTCGATCGAGGGTACGCACGCCAAACTCAAACCCGGCATGACCGCCCGGGTGGAAATCTTGCTCGAACAGATTCCCGATGCCGTGTGGGTGCCCGCCGGCACGGTCTTCGAGGTGTCCGGCCAGCCGGTGGTGTTTCCGCGAGGTGAGAAACGCGGGTTTGCGGTCGAGCTGGGCCCCCGTGGGGGTGGAGGTATCGTCATCCGCCGTGGCGTGCGGCCGGGTATGGAGCTGAGCTGGAGACCGCTGGCCGAGGGGGCGCTGCCCCTCGGGGCCGAACGGGAGCACGAACGGCTGCTCGCCGCGCGGAGGATGATGGTGGAGGATCTGGAGATCTTAGCTGGTCGGGGTCTGCTGTTCGACTACGACCGTGCGGCCGAGCCGGAAGCTCAGGCGGAGGACGGAGAAGAGAGCCGGCGCGAGCGCCCTGAGGAGCGAAGGGGTATGCGGCGCGGCGAGGGTGGGGAGCGCGGCGACCGAGGCGAGCGCGGGAAGGGCGGCGACCGAGGCGAGCGCGGGAAAGGCGGCGAACGGCCATCCGGCGGGGAGAGTTCGCGTGCAGGCAACCGGGACAGCAAACCTCCGCCGCCACCCCCGTCATCGCCATAGGCGCTGGAGGGTGGTGGTTTGGCCGAGATGAGGAAAGGTCCGAGGATGAAGCTTCCCATTGGGCGCCGCTGGTGGCCCGTCGGCCTGGCGGTTGTCGTCGTCGTGGTGATCATCATCTGGACGACCCTGCCGCAATCGACCGAGATCGCGACGATGCCGGTCGAGCGCGGCGAGTTCGTCATCGATGTCAGGGCGCAGGGGGAGATCGAGGCGCTCAACTCGACCAACGTCTCGATCCCGCGGGGGCGGCGCCGGATGACCTTGCAGATCGTTCGGATGGTGCCCGAGGGAACGCAGGTCAAGGCCGGAGATTTCCTGCTGCAACTCGATACCGGCGAGGCCGAGCAGCGCGTGACCGAGGCGGAGAACGCGTTGGCCACCGCGCGGGCCGAGTTCGATGCTTCGCAAGCTTCGATCGAATCGAACCGGGCTCAGCTCGAGAGCCAGTTCAAGACCGAGCAGTACAGCTACGAGCAGGCCCAGATCGGCTACAGGATGATGGAATACGAAGCCGAGTCGAAGCGACGGGAGGCCGAACTCGGTCTCAAGATGGCCGAGCTCGCTCTCGAGCAGGCGAAACAGAGGATCGAGGCTCAGAAGGTGATCGACGCCGCCACGCTGCAGAAGAGCGAGATCCGGATCCGCCAGGCCGAAGCCGACCTCGATGAAGCTCGAGAGATGCTCGCCTCGCTCACGTTGACAGCGCCCATCGATGGCCTGGTCGTCTATCAGAAGATCTGGTCCGGTTCCGAGATGAAGAAGGTGCAAGTGGGCGACACACCCTGGCCCGGGATGCCGGTGATCGGAATCCCCGATCTAGCAAAGATGCTGGTCAAGACCAGCGTACCGGAGGTCGCGGTCAGCGCCATCGAGGTGGGTCAGAACGTCGTGCTGACCGTCGAGGCCCTGGGTGGGGCGACCTTCTACGCCACGGTCTCGCGGGTCGCCCCCCTGGCGCGGCGTGAGTCGGCCACCAATGCCAAGGTCTTCGACGTGGAAGCCACGGTGGATTCGACCGCCGCGGGGCTGCGCCCGGGCATGACCTGTGAGTGCCGGATTGTGACCGATCGGATCGAGGATGCGCTCTACGTGCCGCGGCAGGCGGTCTTCGAGGATGCAGGGGAGACGGTCGTCTATCTCATGGAGGGACGTTCCTGGAAGCGTCAGGTGGTCGCGGTCGGGAAACGCAACCGGGACCGGGTGGTCGTGCTCGAGGGGCTCGAGGAGGGTGAGGAGGTCTGCCTGCGGGATCCCACCTTGCCGCTCGAAGAGATCGGTGATGCCCCCGCGGCCAACGAAAGCGGCGGGGTTCTGCCGCCGGGCGCCGACGAGTGAGGGAGTGGCGTGAACGTACGTGAGAGCTTGACGGTCAGCCTGGCGGGCTTGCAGCGGCACAAGCTGCGGTCGTTCCTTACCATGCTGGGCATCATCTTCGGCGTCGCGGCGGTGATCGCCATGCTTTCGATCGGTGCGGGCGCCAAGCAGGAAGCGCTCGAACAGATTCGGATGCTGGGTCTGGAGAATATCATCTTGCGCTCGCGGCCTGTGACGGCCGAGGAGGACGAAGCCGGCAAGGTGACCCTCGCCCGCGGCTTGACGCTCGATGACGCTCGTGCGCTCAACACGCTCAACCCGCTCATCACCTACGCGGTTGCCCAGAAGGAATTGCCCGAGATCACGATTCACAGAGGCAGCGAAAAGGCCACCGCGACCCTGATCGGGACGACCCCGCGCCTACCGGCGCTGCTGCGGCTGCACGTAGAAGACGGCGGTTTCTTCAGCTTCGATGACCTTCACCACGCGCGCCGGGTGTGCGTGCTGGGGAACGCCATCAAGCGGAAGCTGTTCCTGTCCGCTGATCCGGTCGGCGCCGAGATCAAGATCGGCGATTCGTGGTTCACGGTCGCCGGCGTGTTGGGGGCTACGACCCGCGCATCCGGGATGGCGGCGGTGGGGGAGCGCGATCTCAACGAAGATGTCTACATTCCGCTGACGACCATCGAACACCGTTTCCTGTGGTCGGCGAGCGAACCCGACATCGATCAGATCGTCCTCTCGGTAAAGAACGAGGAGCGGATCCGCGAAGCCGCCAACCTGGTACGCAACCTGCTCGTGCTGCGTCACAACGGGCATGAGGACTTCCAGGTCGTCGTGCCCGAAGCGCTCTTGCGTCAGAGCCAGCGGACCCAGCAGGTCTTCAATATCGTGATGGGGGCGATTGCCGGGATCTCTTTGCTGGTTGGCGGGATCGGGATCATGAACATCATGCTGGCCACGATCCTGGAGCGCACGCGCGAGATCGGGATCCGGCGCGCGCTGGGGGCCACGCGCCGGGACATCCTGTCGCAGTTTCTCTTCGAATCGACCCTGCTCAGCTTCTCGGGCGGATTGCTCGGCATCCTCCTGGGGGTCTTGATGACCCAGGGAATCGCCTCTTACGCGAACTGGAAGACGATCATCGAGCCGGCCTCGATCGTGCTGGCCTTCGGCGTGTCGGTGACGGTGGGGATCGTCTTCGGCATCTATCCGGCGCGCAAAGCCGCCCTGCTCGACCCGATCGAATCCCTACGACACGAATGAGGCCGA
>CAZZIF010000078.1:0-13752 GCA_964654025.1 uncultured bacterium | reverse complement strand
TCATCCACCGCGCGCTCGATCAGATGCACGAGTTCCTCGATATTGGGTGGTTTGGCCACGTAGTGGTAGGCGCCCAGTTGCATGGCTTCGACCACCGTGCGGATGCGGGTATCGCCGGTCAGCATGATCACCGGTGGCGCGCCGGGTTGACGGCGGATCTCGAGCAGGCCGTCGAGGCCGTCGGTCCCTTTCCCCAAGTCAATGTCCAGCAAGACCGCAAGAGGACTCTCGGTCTCGAGCCGGGCAAGCCCATCGGTGACCGTGTGCGCGCAGGTCACCTCTAGACGTCGCGCGAGAAGGGCCGACAGATCGGAGCAGAAGCTGGAATCGTCATCGATGAGCAAGATCTTGGGCCATTTGCTCTCACACTGTGCGGGTGGGGTTCTCTGAGCCACTACACGCTCTCCATCACGGGTTCGATCGCAAGGTCGCCGGCAGCCTCGGCGAGGGTGTCTTCGCGAATCAGCCTCAACTCCATGGTTGTCCCCACCCCCACCTGGCTCGACTTGACCCGGATGCTGCCCCCCAAGTCGTCGAGAAGACGGCGCGAGGCGAACAGTCCGGTGCCGCCGTTCTCGCGGGAGGAGATCCCGGCTTCGAAGATCGCCTCCTGCTGCTCTGGAGGGATTCCGATGCCGTTGTCGCTGACCTGGATCAGGGCGAAGCGTTCGTCGACCCAGCCCGTGACCCGGATCTCGGGATGGGCCCGCCCGCGCAGTGCCCGCACGGCATTGGCGAGCAGATTCTCCATGATGACGGCGAGGTCACCCCGCGCGGCACGCACATAGCAGGTGCGTGCCGGCGGAGCGAACTCCAGCGATATCCGGGGTGCGTTGCTTCCACAGCGCTCGATCGTGGACGAGATGGCGCTGTCGATCTCCCGCATCAAAGGCTGGGTGACCGTATGCCGCGCGCGCAAGCGGATTCGTTTGAGTCCGGCCTCGATGCGGTCGGCGGCCTCCCGGGTGGGCCCCACGGCCGTCTGGATTGCGTCTGGTGTCCATCCATCGGACTCGAGCCTGCTGATGGTTGCCTCCAGCGTCTCGCGTCGGCATTGGATATCGGCGATGATGGGCCGCTCGATGTGCAGGCCCCCTCCGAGGCCGAGGATTTGCTCGATCTGCGGACTGGTGATGTCGACGAAGTCTCGCGCGGTTTCCCGCAATCGCTTCAGGGACTCTCCCGCGGGCGACTCTTGCTGCGACACGGCTTCCAGAAGCCAGGCGAATCTACGGAGCACGCGAGTGACAGAGAGATGGCCATGATTGCCGATCTCCGTGGCCATCAAGAGCGAAACCCGCAATCGTCTCAGATCGCCCGTGGGTACGGGATGCGCCCCATCGTCGGAGGAAGTCTGATCCTGGGGCTGGTCTGCCTTGGATGGTGTTGCCGAATCGGCTGCGTCGTCGTGTCTGGCGCGAGACGTCTTGCGACGAGATCGGAGAGCAAGACCAAGCCCCGCGGCCAGAAACGCCACAGCCCCCAGACCAAGGTAAGGCCATGGGGATGAGGCCGCCTGCCGAGGCGGAGCCGGCACGTGGCCGCTCGTGTCCTGGCCAACGCTGTCACCCATTCCTGTCATGGCCGGGGAGCCTGTCATGGTTGGGGAGGGTGTCGTCGCCGCCACAATGGCCGGGGAGCCTTGCTTGGCATTCCGAAGCAGCTCGAGGGTGAACAAGTGATCATCGAGGTTGAGTAGCAATAGGCTCGATCTCTCCAAGCCGGGAACAAGGGCTATCGAGAAGGAACTGATCGCGGAAGGCAACTCCATGTCGGCCATCAGCTCAAACCGAGAACTCATGATGGTCAAGTGCGTAGTGAAGTCCCGGGTGATGCCGATGATCTCCGGTTCACCATTTCCGTCGAGGTCAGCCGCCTCCCTCAGCAACACCACCGGCTTGGTGTGAACTCGAACCTTCGGCGCTTCGATCCGGCCATCGCGCGAAACGGGATACAGCGACAAGGTCCCGGCAATTGTACCTACAGCGATTCGGTGATCATCGAGCTTGTGAAGTCCGGCGAGCGACTCCTCCGAGGCGATGGCTTGGATTCTGGCTCCGGTCGCGGCGTGCCACACGTGGATGGAATCCTGAGTCGCCAAGAGGTCGCCTTCATTTCCGTCATTGGCCCCGTCGTCGTCGCCGTCTTCTCCGTCGTCCCCGTCGTCGTTCTCGACTCCGTCGTCTTCGTCTCCCGGTTCTTTCGCGAAGTGTTCTGCGTAGCGACTATCCGTGCAGGTGAGCACGACGGTCAAGTCTGAGGCCGGATGCAGCACCTCGCACCAGTTCGGATAACTGAAGGTGCCTCCCAGCTCACGAAGCCACAGCAGGTCTCCATTGCCACGCAGGGCCAGGACATATGAGTGATGGTCGTCTGTTGTCCCGGCGCGGCGCCCGTTCGCCGAAGCCGGCATCGTGACGAGGATGTCCAGATGGCCATCGCTATCGAGATCGATCAGTTGCGCGGATTCCGTGTAGGGGCCGGGGCCGGTCTCGTATCGCCAGACTTCCTGGCCGGTTTCGAGGCAGTAGGCGAACACGCCTCGTGGTCCGGAATCGTGGCCGACATTCGAGAGCACGATGAGCAAGGCCTCGTCGTCATCCGGGTCGTGAAGCATGCCCAGAGGCGTCAGGCGGGCATCGTACCACCCGTTGTCCCAGGAGTCCTCGGTCACGATGGGAGTGGTGCCGCGCACCGGGCCGTCCCCATGGATGTCAATCCAGAGCGAGTCACCTTTCACACGCGTGATCGCGAGTTCCATCTGTCCGTCTTCGTCCAAATCGCCACATGGAGCCACGGCGCTCCAGTGATGACGGGCGGCCAGGCCAAGCAGGTTGATGTGCCCGCGCGTGCTCCACATGTGTCCGTCAAAGGACAGAATCTGCAGGGTGTGGCCCTGGTCCCGGAAGACGGCGAGTTCATGGGAGCCGTCGTCATTCCAATCGAACGATGTCCAGGAACTTCCCGGTTGGCTCATGGGGATCCTGGAATAGCTGAGGGTATGAAGAGTCCAGGGCAGATCCTCGCGCTGGATCAGCGCCCACGCGGGATGCCCGACGGACAGTCCCGCCAACAGGCAGCACGCGACGGCTGCTATGATCGCACTCCGCACAGAGGGATCCCCATCACGAATGCCGACAGCGACGATTACGCATCATCCCTAAACGCTCACAAGTATCAAGTGTAACTGACGTTCGGGGGGTGTGGCAACAAGGTTGGTTGCCATCGGTTCTGGAAGGGGATGTCAAAGGAAGCGCGCGCCTTGTGCCTCAGGGTCAGAACCCTGTGCACGGGGCGCGCGCTGATTGGCTCCCGGGGAGTGACTTCACCCCAGCAGTTTCATTCGGGCGGATGCCGCTAACCGTCGTGGGGCCTGCGTCCATGCGGGCCCGTGGCGCCGGCGCGTAGCTCCTGCAGAAGCGCATACTGCTCTTCGGTCAGGATCGACTGAATCGTCGCCTCATGCTCGGCCCTCAGCAACCGGGCCTGTTCCCGGGCTTCCTCGCGGGTGAGCTCACCGCTACGGATGAGCGCCTGAAGCTCGAGCAGTTCCGTGCGAAGGTCCTCGCCCGCCTTGGTCAGATCGGCGATCTGTGCCTCGGTCAGTTCGAGCAGCTCGGCCAGGTGCTCCCAGTGCACGATCGCGTGATCGACCGGACCGCCGTTGTCATTCTGCCCGTAGTGGGGACCCGCCTCTTGCGGACCCGTGCTGTCGCTGTTCTGGCGGCGCAGCTCCAGCAAGAGCTCATACTGCTCGGGCGTCAGGATCGTCTGCAGCAGCTCTTCGTACTCGACCCGCAGCAGCTGGGCTTGCTCGTAAGCTTCCTCGCGGGTCAGCGCGCCCTGGCGAACCTGCTCTCTGAGATCTCGCAGCGCGTCACGGAAGTTCTCGAAGGCAAGCTGCATCTGCTCGGTCTGTTCGTCGGTCAAGCCAAGCAGCTCGGCCAGCCGGCTCCAACCGTCTGCGCGCTCCCCCGAGAAGCCTTCCACGCCAACGTAGGCGTAGGCATCGAAGACGGCTTCATCGAGCGGCTCGGAGGTGTCGCCGCTAGAGGACCCGTTCGTGCCGATGGGATTCGTGGCCGTATCGTCCGAGCACCCGGCCACCGCGAAGAGTATGATGAGGATACTGGCGGAAGCCGCCAGGAAGCTGCGTGACGTCCAATCCCAGAAGTTCTTGTCCTTACGCATCGTAGGTCCCTTTCCTGTTTGCCCCTCCACTCCTCAATTCGGCGGGCTGGGATGACCTCTCCAGCCCCGAGCGCACAGTCATGCGGATCTCTGCTGCCACCGGCCCTGTACCCAAGCGTACACACCATGTACCCCAGCGGCCGCGCCCGAGTCCCACTAGCGGCGTGTCCTGGAAGACTTTGTTCTGTAACTCTCTTTCCAAGAGGCGCTTATCTGATTCGGCTTCCAGGGCCACCGTCCGTGCGCACCTATATAGGTGCATGCAGCGTGCCACGACCGCCGCGACGCTGCCTGTGTGCCTGTGTGCCTGAGTGCCTGAGTGCCCGTGTGCCCGTTTGCCCATTCGCACGTCCACCGATTGCGGTGCCGCCGGTGCTCGGGTAGCCTGAGCCAGTCACCAGCGCACCCCGAGGCGCGAGTGATATGCGCGCGGCCTCACCAGGGGCGGCTCGGCCGTCTGGCTGATCCGCGGTCGCGGTGCAGAGCATTCGAGAAAGGCGGTGTTGCATGCGTTTCCTCCCGAGGCGCCCTGCGCGCTTTCTTGCGCGGCGCGCGATGTGGACTCCCGTGAGCGTGTTCGGCTTGCTCTTCTTGCTCTTTCTGATGGCGCACCTTTCGTGTGCGCCGACCGGACGCGCGGGTTCGCCGCCTGCTTCCAAGGAGGCCATGATGCCAGCCCAGAGCAGCAACGCGTTTGCCTGCGACCTCTATCACGAACTCGCGGCCGAATCGGGCAATCTTCTCTTCTCGCCTCCGAGCATCCATCTGGCCATGGCCATGGCTTACGCAGGCGCCGACGGCGAGACGGCCACCGAGATGGCCGCGGCACTGTACTACGCGGCCCCCCCGCGGGAGGTCGCCTCTTCTCTGGGACAGCTCATCGCGACGCTCAATCAACCCCGACTGACCCATCAGAAAGAGCCCGCCTACCAGCTCTCGATCGCCAATGCGATGTGGGTGGCGCGCGATTATCCGCTGAAGGGCGGATACGCTGATCCCCTCCGCGAGAAGTTCGGGGCGCGGTTGGAGGAGGTCGACTTCGCCCAGTCCGAGGCGGCACGCCAGATGATCAATGCCTGGGCTGCGAAGGAGACCCAGGACCGCATCCAGGATCTCATCGGCCCCGGGGCGATCTCCGCGCTCACCCGGCTCATCCTCACCAACGCGGTCTACTTCAAGAGCCAGTGGCATTCGACCTTCTCCGAGGAGCGGACCCAACCCGGACCATTCCACGTGACGGCCGGAGAACAGGTTGAAGCAGAACTCATGGAGCAGCTGGATCGCTTCGGCTACCTGGAGACCGATCAGTTCCAGGCTCTGGAGATGCCCTATGTCCTGCGTGATCTCTCGATGTACGTCTTCCTGCCCAGAGAGATCGGCAGGCTTCCCGAACTGGAGCAGCGGATCTCATCCGAACAACTCGACGCCTGGCTCGAGCAGTTCTCACGTACGCGAGTGCGCGTGATTCTTCCGAAGTTCGAGTTCACGAACTCCTTCAAGCTGAGCGACGCGCTGCAGGCACTCGGCATCGGCAACGCCTTTGCGCCGCGGCGCGCGGACTTCTCGGGTATGACCAGTGCCGAAGACCTCTTCATCTCCGAGGTGATCCACAAGACCTTCATCGCGGTGGATGAGGAGGGTACCGAGGCCGCCGCCGCCACCGCGGTCTTGATGGAAGCAACCGGCATGCCGCCGGCGGAGCCACCGAAACTCTTCCGTGCCGACCACCCGTTCCTGTTCTTGATCCGCCACCGTGAGACGGGGACGATTCTCTTCATGGGACGGGTGACGAATCCGGTGGGGTGACCTGGAGGTAGATGCGGCGATCCGCGCCCACGGGCACGCCGATCCGCGCCCACGGGCACGCCGACCCGCTCACCAGAACGGGGCCCCTGTTATCTCAACAACACAGCTTTCCGGGTCCCGGTCCCGAACCAGGTGCGCACGGCACAGTGGTAGACACCACTCGGAACGGGTACGCCGCGCCCGTCACACCCATCCCAGCGCAGCTCGTGGGTGCCGGGTGCCTGGGTTCCGGCCGCCAATTCCCGAATGCAGCGCCCGCTGCCGTCGTGGATGGTCACCGCCACCGGTCCGGAGCCCGGCAGAACGTAGTGGAAGGTCATGCCGGAGGCGGCCGGCGTCAGGCAGCGCAGACCCAGCACGTCGGCCACATCTGCGAGCGATGGCACTTCGATGGGCGGGTCCTCGACCGACGTGCTGGTGTACTCCACGTCCAGATAGGGCCGCAGGGCGGGATTGACATGCTCGCTCGAGTAGAACTTGCTCCATTTCTCACCGTTGCGGGCGATGATCACGAGCCCGTAGTTCTCGATGTCACCATTGACCCAGGCCTGCACCAAGCTCGTGATGTCCACATTGTACCAGGCCGGATTCTGGGGGCCGAAGGCCATCGTGGTCCACACCTCGGGATCGTAGGCGATATGCTGGTGGCCGGGCCAGGTTTCCTCGCTCCAAGGCTCGCTGATCGCATAGATGTCGGTGATCGTGTACGGATCGGCGGGGCAGACGAAGAAGCGGAAGAGATTGAGCGTGGCCTCGCTCACCGCCGGCGCTTCGATGTCGCTGAGATCGAAGCGAATCATGATTCGCTGGAACTCGCCCGCTCCTGTGTAGTTGGCTACCCACAGTTCGCTTTCGGCATGCGAACCGGGGTGTTCCGGATCAGTGTACATATCGTCGGTCGATTCGAGGACCAGTGTCTCCGCCCTCGCGACCATCTGGATCGCCGAGGCGACGAGAGCGATGACTATCAGAACCGCCAGGGGATGAGATTTCGATGCCATGTTGCTTCTCCTTCTAATTCCTTGCGTAGATCCTTGCGTAGATCCTTGCGTAGGTTCCGCGCGATGTCGTGTGTTGATCGCGCGTGCTGACCCGGCGCGCCGATCGGGCGCGCGGGAGGTGTCATGAATGGGCGAGGTCATGCGGACAACTGCAATCTGAGGATCAGGCGATCGGCAGGCCGGAGCGTGCCGGAAGGCCGTGAGTCGACGGCTTCATATTCGAGACGCAGGAAGCTCGCGTCTTCGATCAGGTGCAGCCGAACTCCCACCGTCCAAAAAGTCCACTCATGCCGGTCGTCCAGGTCCGCCGTCTGGTCCCAGTACTGGAAACGGACGTAGGGTTCGACCCACGGGATCGACGCGAGCCCGGTTGGCACCGCGAATCCGGTCTGGGCGTAGAAGGCCGCCATCTCCCGTTCCTCGGGATTCTCGATCTCGGGGGCGCCGCCGGCTCCCTGGGTAAAGGCCCGGCCGAGGTAGTATTCGCTTCTGAATGAAAGCCCAGCGCGCGTGAAGTCCAATCCCAAGCCGGCGCGGTATCCATCTCCGTAGATGGATTCGTAGGTCGCGGGGTCGAACGTGCCCAGGTTGATGCGGGTGTGGTTGTAGAAGCCGCCCAAGCTCAAACCTTCGATGGGCGCGTGGAAGACCAGTCCGAGATTGGCATCGTGCTCTTCTTCGAGCGTGAGGTCGGTTCCATTCATATGGGTAGCCTGACCTGACAGGGCAGATGCGCCACCGAGACCAACCTCGAACTCGGCCGCCACTCCGGTAGGATGACAGGGCGAGAAGACGGGTGCAAAGCGGGTCTTCTCGCCTGTGAGACCATCGGTGCATTCCTCGTTCAGCATGAAGCCCTTGAGAACGTGCCCCATCAGCATTCCAACGCGGAGATTCGGTGTCAGGCTGTAGAAGATGGTTGCATCGTGCACGAGCACCTCCGGGCCGCCGCTACCACTGGCAGGGCATTGCGATGCCCCGGCTTCGAGGTCGTATGCCACTCGTGATCCCAGGCGTCCGGACAACGCGAGCATGGCCTCACGGACGGTGATCCGATCGGACTGGCCGGTCGAAGGATCCAGCGGACTATCCTCTCCGTCGTGAAAGGTTTCGAGTTGCAGGACGATGTGGGCGCCGACCGTGGGAGAAGACATCCCGTCCGCCAGACCAGGCCGTACGCCGAGCAAACCGGCCAGGAGCACGGCGACGAGTGGTGCGAGCGGCAGTGCGTGGAGCCGTGCGCTGCGTGATGCACGGAGTCGTGCACGGAGTGGCGCACGGAGTCGCGGGCGGAGTCGTGCCCGGAGTGGCGCCCGGAGTGGCGCACAAAGCCGAGCATGGAGCGGTGCAGGAAGAAGGCCGTTGAGGGCCTGATGCAACCTCGCGGCCGACCGCCTTCGGTACGGGTTTGCCCGGCCCGGTCCGCGCTGGTTGTCATCTCTGTCTGTGAATGTGTTCATGATGTCTCCTTCTCTCTAGCCATGCAGCCCCAGCAAGAGGCCGCCTTGATGAACGAGCACTGCCAGCAAGTATCCGATGAGGGTCAGTCCTGCGAACTGCAGCAGCGCCCACGTCCAGGAGTTGCTTTCTTTCTTCATGATGGCGACCGTGGCCATGCACGGCAGGCCGACGAGGCAGAAGAGCATCAAGCCGAACGCGGTCACCGGCGAGTACTCGTCCGCCAGATGCCGGCGGAGAGATGCCGGTGAAGCGTCTTCTCCGAGGGCATAGACGATGCCAAGCTGAGCGACCAAGACTTCCTTTGCCGCGAAGGCGCCGACGAGGGCCGTGCCCATGCGCCAGTCGAGGCCTGCCGGTTCGAGCACGGGTTCGAGGGCGATGCCGATGCGCCCGGCGATCGACTCGGCGAGCGGGGGAGATGCGTTGCGGATCGCGTTACTAATCGGCTCGTTGATCAGATCACTGCTTGTATCGCTCCTTGATTCGCCACGGGGAAAGGAGGTGGCCGCCCACAGAAGAATCGAGAGCACGAAGATCAGACCACCGGCCTTCTGTAGATAGGCGCGTCCGCGGGTCCAGGTTTGCAGCGTGATGGTTCGCGCGCTCGGAACGCGGTAGGGCGGCAGTTCCATAACCATGGGAGGGGCAGCTCCCCGGAAGACCGAGGATCGCAGGAGTCTCGCGATGACGAAGGCCAGCGCGATTCCGAGGAGATAGAGGCTCGTCAGGACAAGACCATGAAGCCGCGGCGTGAAGAAGGCCGGGATGATGAGGGCGTAGATCGGCAGACGCGCGCCGCAACTCATGAGTGGCGCGATCATCATCGTGGTCAAGCGATCGCGTTCGTCCTCCAAGGTGCGGGTGGCCATGATGGCTGGCACGGTGCACCCGAATCCCGTCAGGAGGGGAATGAAGCTGCGGCCCTGCAGACCGATCCAGCGCATTACCCGGTCCATCAAGAAGGCTGCCCGTGACATGTAGCCCGAATCTTCCAGGATCGCGATGGCAAGGAAGAGCAGGAAGATGTTGGGTAGGAAGATGAGCACGGTCCCCACGCCGGCGATCACCCCATCGACCAGCAGCGATCGGGCCAGGCTGTCGCTGCCGGCCGGCCACAGGCCGGATACTGCCTCGCTTGTCCAGCCGAGTGCGGATTCGAGACCGGCCATGACGGGGCCGCCCAGGGTGAAGACGAGCTGGAAGACCAGGAACATCAAAGCCGCGAAGATGGGAAGCCCCAGGTAGCGATTCAGCAAGATCCGGTCGGCCCGGTCCGATGCCGTGAGATCTCGCAGAGGCGGCTCCCGCCGAAACCGTTCGCAGGCGGCGGTGATGAAGGCATAGCGTTTCTCGGCGAAGCACACCGAGGGGAGATCCCCAAGGGTCTTCTCGAGATGCGTGATCGAATCGGCCGCGGTCGTCCTTAGCTCGGCGGATGCGGCCTGGAGAACGAGATCGTCTTCCTCGAGCAGCTTCACAGCGGTCCAACGCGTGTCCGGTCCAGGAAGCGTCGGTGTGTGGGCCGCAACCCGCGCCGTGAGGCGTGCAATCTCACGCTCGGCCTCCTGGCCGTATTCGATGCAGGGTGCTCGGCCCGCGGTGGATTGGCTCGCAGCGCCGTCACAGGCAGTGGCGGGGAGGCCAGCGAGGTCGTCCCGGGAGTCGCAGCTGAGGCCGGCGAGGTCGTCCCGGGAGTCGCCGATGAGGCTGGTGATGACATCCTGCAGTTCGCCGATGCCGCGGCCGCAGTGAGCTACGGTTGGTACCACGGGTGCGCCGAGCTGCCGAGCTGCCTCCACAAGGTCGAACTCCAGACCCAGGCTGGCGGCGATGTCGCTCATGTTGAAGACGAGAATCAGCGGACGCTGCAGTTCGAGGATCTGAGTGGCCAGGTACAGATTGCGCTCGAGGTTCGACGCGTCGATTACGCATACGACGATGTCCGGATCCTCTCGGAGGAGCACATCCCGGGCAATGCGCGCCTCCACCGAGCGGGCCGCAAGGCCATAGATGCCAGGCAGATCCAGCACGCGAAACGTATGTCCACCGTGGCGATAGGTTCCCTCGATACGTTCGACGGTAACGCCCGGGTAGTTGCCCACTCTTTGATGACGGCCCGTCAAGCAGTTGAAGACGGCGGTCTTGCCCGAATTGGGATTGCCGGCCAGAGCAACCGTGTGGAGTTTCTCGACGCGGGGCGCTTCGCTTCCAGCTGGGGTGGTTTCACGATACTTCGGAGAGCAGAAATAATTTTGGCACGCCGAACATCTGGGCGAAAAGAAGGCCTTGATGGCTTTGCTACTCATTGATGCCATGTGGTTCGCAACCTCGGGGGTTAGGAGCCGGCGAGCGGCGTCGCCATGATGCTGGATGCTTCCGCCTTCCGAAGCGAAAGGGCGAACCCTCTCACCCGAACCTCGATCGGGTCGCCCATGGGAGCCACACGCACGACCTCGATGGTTATGCCCGGTGTGATTCCCATTTCTACGAGGCGATGCTTGATCTCTGCGGAGGCCGCGACCTTGACGACTCGGGCCAGGGTGCCAAGCGGGATCTTGGTCAGTGGCTTAGCGAGTTCAGGGGCCGTTGAAGCGGCTTGGCCACGGTCGGCGGTATGTCCGGCCGGAACCGTCCGGCAATGATCGCACGCTTCGTGCCGCTGTCGTTCTCGGCAGGTGTAGCCCCGGTGCTCCACCCACTTCGGTCCCACTTCCGGGCAGGAATCCACGAAGTGCACGAACTGAATGAGACGCTCGAGGACAGTCGGAGAAACCACATGCTCCATCCGGCAGGCGGTTTCCCGGGCTTCGTCGGGCTCGATGCCGAGCACGCCGACCATGAAGCTGCACAGGGCGTCATGGCGCTTCACCACATCGGCCGCGATTTCGCGCCCCTTCGGCGTCAGGGTGATGAGGTCATACGGGGCATGGTTGATGAGTCCTTTTCCCGAAAGCGTGTGCAGCGCCCCCGTGACCGACGAGTTTCCAACCCCCAAGCGCTTGGCGATGTCTTTGGCCCGGGCGGCCTGCTTCTCCATCTCAATCAGGAAGATGGCCTTGAGGTAGTTTTCCATGCTCTCGCTAAGCGATTCATATGAAGACATTTGCGGCCTAAGTCCTTTCCAAGGAGATGGGAGAGGGTTTGTTTTTCTTCGTCTAGCCGAAAACTATGTGGCATACCGTAATCCTCCGTCAAGCTCATTTTGCCTTGCTCGTTCCCGGACGGTAACAGGCGCATTGGGATTCCAGAGGCCGCCAAACGAGACTAGACTGCCGCTAGAGCCGTCAGCAAGCATCAGCCGGCGTCAGCCAGTGCCAGCCAGTGCCAGCCAGCATCAGCCGGCGTCAGCATGCATCAGCCAGCATCAGCCAGCGCAGCGAGCGAGTCGACCGGCCGGCACGACTCCTCTGGGAATGTGAAGCACCAGAAGTACTTGTGAGCATGGGGGAAGTGAGGTGCGTGATGAGATTCTCTTCGACTCGTGGCCTGCCTGCGTTGGACCGGAGGGGTGGCAGGCTGACCCTCGTGACGCTCGGAACATCGGGATGGCGGCGCTTTGGCCTGCTGGCGCCCGGCCGGCAGCGTCTCGGCCGACAGCGTCTCGGCCTGCTGGCGGTTGCCTGGCTGGCAGCTGGCCTTCTGGCACTCGGCCTTCTGGCACTTGGCCTGACGGGCTGCCGGAATCGTGATTCAGCGCCGCAGGGAGATGCCAATCCCAAGGCCGTCGTGAAAGCGTCTGCTGCCGGGAGTGCCGAGATCTCCGGCAGGCCGGCTGCCGAAGTGACCGCATCCCCGCGATGGGATTTCAGCGCGGACAGCCTGCAGATTGTGATGCGCGCCATGCCGGCGGCTGAGGACGATCGAGGTGAACCGCTCCCCCCTCGAGAGCCCGAAGTTCGGATAGACGCCGTTCTCTCCTCCGATGATGCGCAGGCCCTGCTCGCACGCCTGGGCCCAATGCGGTCTCCGCCGCTGGCACCCGACTCACTCTTTCTGTCTGTCGCGACCTCTCCGCCGCCTCGTCCCGGCGCCTTGGTGCAGGACACCCTCTTGCCAATCAGCGCGCAGACACGTGTTCCTCCTTCTGCGGTCCGGCCCGGGCCCGCGGAGGAGCTGCACGTGACGCGTCATGCTCCCGAAGGGCCGGTCGAGATCGCCGGCGGACTGATGGTGACCTTCTCCCACCCAATGGTAGCCCTGGCGCAAGAGGCGGTGGCCTCGAGCGACGGTGTTCCCATTCGACTGGAACCGGAACCCGAAGGCACCTGGCGATGGGTGGGTACGCGCACCCTGGCCTTCGAGCCGGTCCCCCGCTTTCCCATGGCCACCACCTATCACGTCGTGGTGCCCGCGGGCACTCGGGCGGCCGGGGGGGCTGAGCTCCCTCGCGAGGCTGCGTGGTCATTCACCACCCCTCCGCCCCGTCTGCTCGACCAGTGGCCAGGAGAAGGCCCCCAGGCCCCGAATGCGCCCATTCTGATGGTCTTCGACCAGCGTGTCCGGCCCGAGGACGTGTTGGACCACACACACATCACCGCCGAGGGCCGGGTCTTCGATGCGCGTCTTCTGGCGAGGGAAGAAGCCTGCGATCTCGTTGGCAAGAGGAAAGCCCCGACGGTCGGACACTGGATGGATCGCTTCCCCACCGAGCGGGTGATCGCACTGCGCGCCTGTAAGCCGCTTCCCAAGGACGCGACGATCGAGGTTCGCTTGACCCCGGGGTTGGGCTCGGCGGAGGGCCCGCTGCGAACCACCGAGAGCCAGGGCTTCACGTTTCAGACCTATGGTCCCCTGACGGTCTCGAAGCGGATGTGCACTGGCGGTACTTGCACACCCACCTCACACCTCCCGATCGTGTTCAACAACCCACTGCGCTATGAGGGCGTGAACCTCGAGGAATGGATCCGGGTCGATCCGCCCGTCGAGGATCTGCAGGTGCGCGCAGGTCGTGACGGTCTTTACCTCACCGGCCGCTTCAGTCCTCACTCCACCTTGCGGGTGACCGTATCGGCGAAGATCCAAGACGTGTTTGGCCAGATGCTGGGGGAGGATGTCCCGCTCGAGTTCGAGGTGGGTGCCTACGCGCCGCACCTCTCCTGGGATGCCAACCGGCATTGCGTCCTCGATCCCGCGACACCGGTGGCTGTCCCCGTCTACACGACCGGTTACCCGGAGATCAGATTGACCTGTTTCGCGGTCGAGCCCACCGACTGGAATGCGTACAACCAGTGGCGACGTGATCGGCCTCTGCCGGGAAGGGTGGTTCACAAGAAGGTGATCGAGGTGCCCCATT
>CAZZIF010000077.1:0-13761 GCA_964654025.1 uncultured bacterium | reverse complement strand
CTTCGCTCATCTGCTCAAGGGCCGTGGCCAGCGGTCCGGTGAGATCCGCCGACCGTTCCCGGAAACGGCGAATGACATGCACGAACGTGTCAAACCGGCTCTCGCGCAGCAGGTCCAGCGTGTACTGGCGGATCAGCTTCAGGATGCGTTCGCTCTCGCTTGGCGAAAGGTCCAATAGCAGAATCTCGCCCAAGACTTTGACCATCTTCGTGCGAATTTGACGGCCCTCTTGCTTGACCAGATTGCAGAGGCTGCTGAGCTCGCCCTCCTCGGCCTGAAACGTGCGAGCGTTCAGGTCGGTGGTGTCGAGCCCCCCGGCAGAAGCGAGATAGCGCTCGAGCGGGTGCATGCCCTCCCAGAGCTGAGCGTCGTCGCGCCCGTGCCCGGGAAGTTCGGCTTCCTCCTCCTGATCCTCCTCCACCAGCTCGGGCAACGCCTGTAGGGGAAGGGTATCCTCGAGCGTATCGATGACCCGGTAGGTGATCGAAGGCAGGTCCATCTCCCATAGCATGACCGAGAGATCCTCGTCGGTGGGATTGAGTTCCCCGCGGACCGTGCGGGTCAGAAGCTCCAGGAGTCGCTCAACCTCCGGACGGCTAACATCGGGCAGAAAGCCGAGCTGGCGGAGCCCGGCCTCGAAGAGCCGGACCATCGGGTCCCACCCGTCGTCACCCCGCCGCAGCACAGTGATACCGCTCCACTGCACTTGATCCGACTGCACCGTCAACTGAACACCTCTCTCTCCGCTCGGGAAGGAGATCAGGGTGTCGATGAGCGTATCGAGCATGCGCTCGCGAACCGGGTTACCCTCGGGATAGAACGCCACCGCCTTCAGGGCGGCCTGGAACTCAGCGAAGGCCCGCGCCTCGGCCGAGGCGTGTTCGGCGCCTTCGTTGTGCAGCGACAGGTGAGACATGCATGCGCCCTTCTCGAAGCAGACCGCCCTCGTCTGGAGCCTCTCACTGGGACCCTTCCCGTTTCGGCGGCAGGCCCAATCGGGCCGAGCGCGACGAGATGGGAGCTCGCCTGCGGTCGTGCCGGGCACATGGGCCGCCTGGTAGATTTTTCGGACGGTGGTGGGGGTGTCTGCACTTGTGAGAGGGGCACGAGTCGGTCCAACGGCTGGTATCAGCAGGTTGTGGCAAGAGTAATCCTGGCGACGACCTTCTAAGAGTTCATAGCATCAGCCATTAGAGGCACAGTCGCCGCCTATTCGAGACTTTCGGGCTAATGGTTCTTGCAGCCGACAGTTACAGGGGGAAAACGGGATTCTTCACACCACAACCCTCAGGTCACCTGGTAGCCCCGCTCGGTCACATGTGGCATCTCCGCGCCATTCACAACCAGGGCCGAGACCTTCTGCCATGCCGCCGGCAGGGACGCAATCACATCGCTCGGCACCAGGCCGGCTGCCCCGGAGGTCTGCACCGCCAGGTCGGCGGCCAAACCGTGCAAAAACACGCCCGCCCGTGCCGCCGAGACCGGGTCCAGGTGTTGGCCCATGAGGGCCGCGATGACGCCGGTCAGCGCGTCGCCGCTCCCCCCGGTCGCCAGGCCCGCGTTGCCGGTGGGGTTAATCCATACCGCCCCCCCCGGGTCCGCGATCACGGTCGGGGCGCCCTTGAGCACCAGGACGCACCGACGAGCGCGTGCGTAGGATGCCGCGCGGTGCCACGGCGTCTGGGTCTCGGGGCTGGTGTCGAGGGACCCCTCCTCGATGCTCGCCTCCATGCTCGCCTCCGTGCTTGCCTCGAGCTTCTCCAGCCGGCTCATTTCGCCGGGGTGCGGGGTCAGCACCGGTGGGGGTTCGCTCGCGGGCCGCTGCCAGGGGATCTGGGAGAGAGCGAAGAGGCCGTCGGCGTCGACGAGCAACGGACCCGGCACCCGCGCTACCATCTCGGCGACGAGCCGCTGGGTCTCCTGCTCCCGTCCCAGGCCTGGGCCGAGGACGTAGACATCCGTGAGCGCCTCGCGTTCGGTGATGCGCTCGATCGCGGTGGTGTCCAGGCCGCCGGCGGCTGTCTCCGGACACGGCTGGGTCATCGCCTCGGTGAGCTTACCCTCCAGGATGGGATTGAGGCTTTCGGGAATGGCCAGCGTCACCAGGCCCGCCCCACTGCGTAGCGCGGCTCGGGCCGCCAGCGTAGGGGCACCGGTCAGGCCCGGTGATCCACCCACGATCAGAAGCCGACCCTCACGGCCCTTGTGCGTATCGGCTCCCCGCCGCGGCAAGAGCAAGAGCAAATCCTCGGCGGTCGTCAGGTTCAGATGGAGTCCAACGTCGCGCTCGACGCTACGGGGGATCCCAATGTCGGCCACGTGGAGGCGCCCCACATAGCTACGGCCCGGGTAGGCGAAGAACCCGGCCTTCGCGTAGGCCATCGTCACGGTGACGTCCGCTTCCACCGCCTCGCCCGGCACCTGGCCGGTGTCGGCATCCACGCCGGTCGGCAGATCGATGGCCAGTACCTCGGCGGCCGCCTCCGCCCGCAATCTCCCGATCACGGACACGCCCGCCCCGATCAGGCCCCGCGGAGCACCGCGTGCACCGGTTCCCAGCAACCCGTCGACCACCAGCGGAGGGTGTGAACGATGCCCACGCAGGATCTGATCGACAGCCGCCTCCAGCTGCTCCGAGCCGGTCACGATGCGCCGGCGTCCGTTGAGGGCAGTGTAGCGCTTCCACTGAACGCGGGCGTCGGGCGACAGGGCGCCCTCCTCGGCCAACAGCACGACCTCCGGATGGAGCCGGCACTCTTCGAGCAGGCGGGCCACCACGAGCCCGTCGCCTCCGTTGTTCCCCCGGCCGCAGAAAATTAGGATCGGCCGCTGGGCAAGCGCGCCGAAGTGCCGGCGCAGAGCGGTGAAGATGCCCCATCCGGCTCGCTCCATGAGAACCAGCCCGTCGGTAGGCCCTTCGAGGCCGATGCCCTCGATCGTCCTCCGATCACACTCGCGCATCTGTTCAGAAGTGATCAGTTTCACGTCGGATGCCTCCTGTGGCAGACAACCCAGTCTAGCGGGCGGGGGACAACAGATCCATCTGGTTCAGCGCGCTGGCGACTGCCGGTCCATCCGGCCCAGCGGGCTGGCGACTGCCGGTCCATCCGGTCCAGCGTCCTTCCAACGGCAGGTCCTGCGTACCCCGCCGGTCCCCCGCGCTCGGCTTCACGCCTTCGGGGTGCCGTTGATCTCCTCGAGGATGTCGAGCAGCTCGATGGCGTCGTCGATCTCGTAGTCTGCGCCGGACCCCTCGGTGCTCTTGGTATCTCCGTAGCGCGCGAAGACGGTGGGGATCCCCAGCGCACCGGCACCGCGCATGTCGCGGTCGGGCCAGTCGCCCACCATGATCACCTCCTGCGGTGACAGATCCAGCAGCTCCAGCGCCCGCCGGAAAGGGGCCGGAGCCGGCTTGCGCTGGCCCGTGTCATCGAAGGTGATGACATGCTCGAACACGTGCTGCAGGGCGAGGTGGTGGATGCGTTGCCAGGCTTGCAGGCGTGGGGCGTCGCTCAAGACGGCCAACCGGATGCCCCGGCGCAGCAGTTCCATCAGTGTGAGCTTCACGTGCGGGTAGAGCACGAGGGTCGAGTCGCGCGACTTCCGGTAGGCGATGATGCCGGCCGCCAGGATCGAGGCGGGCACGTGGCCGTAGACATCCCGTAGCAGGTGGTCGAAGACCGACTGGTACTCGATACCCTCTTGGTCATAGATCGCGTAGATCCGGCTCTCGGCCTCCTCCGGAGAAAGGGGCAGGCCCATGTCGTACATCGCGTGGGCCGCAGCGCCGATGGCCTGGTCCTTCATCACGACGAAGTCGGTCAGCGTGTTGTCGAGATCGAAGATGACGGCTCGAATCATGATCGGAGCACCCTTCGGTTCACGCCTGGAATGGAACCCACCGGGATGACGGCGTTACGGGTGACAGCACCAGAGATGCCATCGCCACGGGTAATAGCACCAGAGATGCCATCGCCACGGGTGAGACCATAACAGACGGCATCGCCACGGGTGAGACCATGACAGATGACACCATCAAGGATGACACGGCAATAGATCACACCGCAATAGATGACACCGCAATCGCGCCGCCGGGTCCGTCCCGTCGTGCCAGAGACCCGAGACGCCGTGCAGGGCGCAGAAAGGTCAGGCCGGGCGCCGAACGCCGCATTGAACGCGCGCGTTGGATGCCGACGCCGGTTCCGGTTACTTGCTGGAGAAACTGATCGTACGGCCGTAGCTGATCTCGCCGTTGTCGATGCGGATGTTGAAGCCACACTCCGGGTTGGTGCAGACCCACGCTTTGAACTTGATGGGCGCGCCGTCGCGGCCGTAGTCCGAGAGCGGTATCAGCACGCCGGTGCTGCATTTCTTGCATGTCGGCAGCGCAAACTCCCTATCCATTCCTCCCCTCCCGTCTGAGAGAATCCTCAGATGCGCCTGCCCGTGCTCGGGGTCAACCTCCCCGCCCCTTCGCGCGCCGGTCGCGCGCGGCTCGGACCCCCTGGCCCTCAAACTGAGCATTCTGCGTGCCAGGGTAGTGCGGTGTCAAGGCTCGCCAGGTGTGGAGCGGTACTCGCAAGCCACACAAGAGGTCGTGACACCGCCGGGCTCCATCTGTTACTATCGGCCGCTTGCCACGAAACACGAGCGGTAAATCGGTAGGAGGTCGGTTGATGTCGAAGATTCGTCCATTTCGAGCGTGGCGGCCGCGGCCAGAGATCGCCGAGCGGGTCGCCTCCCCCCCGTACGATGTCTTGAGCAGCACCGAGGCGCGCGAGATGGCCGCCGGCAACGAGGTGTCGTTCCTCCACGTCATCAAACCCGAGATCGACCTGGACCCGGGTATCGATCCCCACGATCCTCTCGTTTATGAGACGGGTGGGAGCAACCTGCGCCGGCTCATCGACGAAAGCGTCCTCGTCCGAGAGGACGAACCCTGCTTCTACGTCTATCAGCAGAAGATGGGCGATCACGTGCAGGCGGGGCTGGTGGCCGGCGCCAGCGTGGACGAGTACGAGGCCGGCCTGATCAAGAAGCACGAGTTCACCCGCCCGGACAAGGAAGACGACCGCACCCGGCATGTCAGCGCCCTGAACGCCAACACCGGCCCGGTCTTTCTGACCTACCGCTCGGTGGAGGCAGTCGACCGGCTGGTGGACACGATTCGTACCCGCCAGCCCGAGTACGACTTCGTCAGCCCGGACGGCATCGGCCACACACTCTGGGTGGTCTCGGACGAGGCGGAAATCCGCCAGTTGAGTGTGGCCTTCGCCACCATCGGACACCTTTACGTGGCCGACGGCCATCACCGGAGCGCCTCGGCGACCCGGGTTCGGGCCATGCGCCGCGACGCCAACCCCGGCCATACCGGCGACGAGGAGTACAACTACTTCCTGAGCGTGATCTTCCCGCATGATCAGATGAAGATCCTGGCCTACAACCGGGTCGTGCTGGACCTGGGCAACCTCTCTCCCGACGCTTTCCTGGAGAGGATCAAAGAGCACTTCGCGATCACGCCTGCCGAGGTGGCAGAGCCGGATGCCCCGAAGCGCTTCGGACTCTACCTCGGAGGGCAGTGGTACCGTCTGGAGGCCAAGGAAGGCAGCTATCCAGCCGAGGACCCGGTGGCATCGCTCGATTGTGCCATTCTACAAAACAATCTGCTGGCCCCCATCTTGGACATCGAAGATCCCCGCACCGACACGCGCATCGACTTCGTGGGCGGCATCCGCGGCACGCGAGAACTCGAGAAGCGTTGTGCGGAGGGAGCCGCCGCCGCGTTCGCACTGTATCCGACGAGCATCGAACAGCTCATGTCGGTCGCCGACGCCGGCAAGGTGATGCCGCCCAAGTCGACCTGGTTCGAGCCGAAACTGCGGTCGGGTCTGATCGTCCGCCCGCTGTCGGAATAGAGCGTTACACTCTTTTCTTTGAGGAGGTGACATGAAGATCCTGATCTCCGATGCGTTTGATCCATCCCTGCCCGAACGGCTCGCCAAGTTCGGCGAGGTCACCGACGACAAGGCGCAGGTTGCTTCGGCCAATGTCGTGCTCATCCGAAGCAAGACGAAGTGTACCAAGGAGTACATCGACGGCGCCCCCGAGCTCCAGATGATCATCCGCGGCGGTGTCGGACTGGACAACGTCGACCTGGAATACGCCAAGGAGAAGGGCATCAAGGTGTTCAACACGCCGGCCGCCTCGAGTGTTGCCGTCGCCGAGCTGGCCTTTGCGCTGCTGCTCGCCATTCCCAACCGGGTGATCGAAGGCCACATGACGATGTGCGAGGGCAAGTGGGCCAAGAAGGAGCTGAAGCGCACCGAACTCTACCAGAAAACGCTGGGCCTTCTGGGCGTGGGTCGCATCGGTACCGAGGTCGCCAAGCGGGCCCAGGCCTTCGGCATGAAGGTGATCGCCTACGACAAGTACGTCGAGAACAGCGACTACGCCACGATCGTCTCGCTCGAGGAGATGCTGGCGCAGGCCGATTTCATCTCGATCCACACCCCCTTGACCGACGAGACCAAGGGCATGGTGAACGCCGATCTGATCGGCAAGATGAAGGACGGCGTCATCATCATCAACAGCGGCCGCGGCAAGGTGATCAACGAGGAGGACATGGTCGCCGCGTTGACGAGCGGCAAGGTCCGCGCCTACGGCACCGACGTATGGGAATCGGATCCGCCGCCGGAGACCTGTGCGCTTCTGAAGGCCCCGAATGTCTTCATGACACCTCATATCGGCGCCTCGTCGAAGGAGAATTTGCTCCGGATCGGGGACATCATCGTCGAGCGGCTCGAGGAGCACTACGGCAAGTAACGCCACATTGGGAGGATTGACGTCATGGCTCGTGCACACAATTTTTACGCAGGTCCAGCCGTGTTGCCCCTACCCGCACTCGAGCGAGCTCAGAAAGAGCTGACCGACTGGGATGGCACCGGCACTTCGGTCATGGAGACCAGCCACCGCTCGAAAGAATACGACGCGGTCCACAACGAGGCCATCAGCCTGTTGCGTGAGTTCCTGGGGCTCGGCGAACAGTATCATGTGATGTACCTGACCGGCGGTGCCAGCATGCAGTTCGCCATGCTCCCGATGAATCTGCTCGGGACCGGTCAGACCGCCGACTACATCCACACCGGTACCTGGTCGAAGAAGGCCATTGCCGAAGCGAAGCTCTTCGGCAACGTCAACGTGGCCTTCGACGGCGAGACGGTCGGCTTGACCCGTATTCCGAAGCAGGAGGAGCTGAAGCTTACCGCCGGCGCGCGCTACGTCCACTACACCAGCAACAACACGATCAAAGGCACGCAGTGGCACTACACGCCCGATGCCGGCGACGTGCCGCTGGTCTGTGACATGTCTTCGGACTTCTTGTGGAAGAAGTTCGACCCGGCCCCCTACGGAATGATCTATGCCGGCGCCCAGAAGAACGTGGGTCCGGCTGGGGTCACGGTGGTCATCATGCGCAACGACATGCTCGAGCAGTGCAAAGCCGAGAACCCCACGATGCTCAAGTACGCAACGTACGCGGAGAAGAACTCGCTCTTCAACACGCCGCCCACTTTCAACATCTACATGCTGCGCAATGTGCTGAGCTACATGAAGGAGATGGGCGGCCTGGATGCGATGGAGGCCCACAATCGTAAGAAGGCCGGCCTCATCTACGACACGATCGACAGCAACCCGGACTTCTTCCGCGCCCCGGTCGATAAGGACAGCCGCTCGATGATGAACATCGTCTTCCGGCTGCCGTCCGAAGAACTGGAGGCGAAGTTCGTCGCCGAGGGCAAGGAGAAGAACATGCTGGGTCTCAAGGGGCACCGGTCGGTCGGCGGAATCCGCATCTCGGCATACAACTCTTGCCCCCTCGAATCGGTCGAAGCGGTGGTGGATTACATGAAGGCCTTCGCCAAGGCCAACGGCTGATAACGAGGTAGATGAGGTAGATGATGAAGCACAGGCGCATCGAGCGCCTCGGCCTCTGCATTCTGGGCGGTGTTCTGGGAAGCCTGTGGATGGCTCCCGGCACCGCCCATTCTGTATCCGGAACCGAGGCATCCGTCCAGCCCGTCATCGTAGGCCATCCCGTCATCCCAGGGGTCACCGCACGGGCGGCGGCCGGGGCAGCGCCAGGCGACTCGGCACCGGCTAGCGAGACGCCCGCCGGCGGGGAATCCGCCAGCGCGGCCTCCGAAGGCTCCGTGTCCGGAGATGATGCGCGGGATCGTGCCGCCAAGCACGGACTCAAATCTCTCGAACTCACCTTCCCGGGGCCTGACCGCCGACACCTGGAACTCTCCCCCGAGCTGTGGGAGGAGATCAGGCGGCAGGTGGGCGCAGGAGCAGGAGCAGGCGCCGGCGCAGGAGCAGGAGCAGGAGCAGGAGCGGCGGCCGGCGGGCGAGTCGGCTACTCGGCCGCAACCATGGCGCACTACGGCCGCAGCACGCATCTCCTGCCCGGGGTCCTGAGCTTGTTCGCCGATGTACGCACCGTCTCGCGCGAGACCGGCCGCTGGAGCGACCAGCTCTTGGCCGACGCTCGCAAGTGTGCCGCCTTCGGCTACGGCTGGGAGAAGGGCGGAATCGGCGAGATGGTCCGCCGGTGCTACGGCCTTCTCGGTGTCTCGACCGGGCGGCGTACGATGGCGGCCATCGACTCGACGTGGACCGGCGATCACCCGCCTTTCCCCATACCCGCCGACCGGGAACGGCAATGGCAGTCGGTACCGCGCGGCGTGCGCGACCTCATCGTTCGGCTCTACGAAGGAGCGCGCGTAGCCGGCCCCTGGGTGCGCCAGGCCCTCGGGCCAGCGGAGTTGACGGGCACGCTGATGGGCACATCGGCGGGCACGCTGACGGGCACGTTGACGGTCGACTCGCTCTATAGCCTGGCCATGGCCCACCGTGACGACGAGGCCTTCGGTCAGATGGCGACCCTGCGCGGGGAGTACTTGGACCTGTTCACCCATCTGGACCTGGGCTACTTGGGATACGCGACGATCCTGTGGGCACGGTACCTGGAATCGGCGCTGGCCGACTACGCCGCGCTAGGGACCGCCACCACATCGAGTTCGGGCGAGCGGGCCACGACCTTCCGGCTCGCCACCGAGCTAGGCGAGATCTTGATCGGAGGACCCGGCGACGACGACCACGAGCAGCCGGCTTTCCTGGTCGTCGATATCGGTGGCAACGATACCTACGGCCCGGGGTTCGCCGCGTCGAACTCCCTGGCCTCGCCGGTCGCGTGCCTGGTCGATTTGGCGGGTGATGATGAGTACCACGCGGGCGATTCGAGCGAGGACGACTCGAACGGAGAGGACTCGAACGGAGAGGACTCGAACGCAGACGACTCGAACGCAGACGACCAGTCCCCGGCCCGCAGGCCGGCGACCGTCTCCTCGTTTGGAGCCGGCATCTTCGGGATCGGCACCCTGATCGATCTGGCGGGCAACGACTCCTACGCGGTCGACGAATCGGGTCTGGGGCGGGGATGCTTCGGCAGCGGGCTGCTGTTCGACTTCGCGGGCGACGACACCTATCACGGCGGCCGGCGCTGGACCCAGGGCGCGGCGCACGGTGGCATCGGCTTGCTCTGTGATCTGGCCGGCGAGGACCGCTACTCCTGCGCGCAGCAATCACAAGGCCTGGGAGCTACCCTGGGCGCGGGGCTGCTGCTGGATCTCGCGGGCGATGACCGCTACATCGCCCGCGACGATGGCAACGTCTCCGAACTCTATCTCGGGCAGTCGGTCGCCATGAGCCAGGGATGTGGCTACGGCCGGCGGGCCGATCTGGGAGACGGCCACTCGCTGGCCGGGGGATTCGGGCTTCTGATCGATGGAGACGGCAACGACGACTACCATGCGCAGGTGTGGTCCCAGGGCTGCGGCTACTGGTGGGGCGTGGGCGTACTGGAAGACCGCTCGGGGAACGATACCTACCGCAACGGTAAGTACTCCTCGGGCGCGGCGGCACACTTCGCGATCGGTGTCCACGTCGATCTGGCGGGCGATGACCGCTACAATCAGGGCAACGACACCGCCAAGAACCAGTTTCAGGGCCACGCCCGCGACGGTTCGATCGGCATCTTCATCGACGGCGACGGCGACGACCGCTACGACCTGCAGTCCCACTGCGCCGGTTCAGGCGACCTCGGCTCCGTGGGCCTCTTCTGGGACCGTCGTGGCGATGACCTCTACCGCTACGATTCAGCCGACCTGGGCGACTCCGGCTGGGCTCGCACACCACCGCTGGGCTCGACCACCGAGTATTCGCCCTTCGGCTCCTTCCGAGACGAAGTGCCTGTCTACGGCATCTTCCTCGACACGGGCGGCCAGGACGAGTATGAGACCGGCATCGTGGGACACAACAACGATCGCTGGGCGATGCAGCGATACCCGCGTGCCTGGGGACTGGGCGTAGACTGGGAGATCTATCCAGCGGACTGACCCGTGGCGGCTTCACTGGCCCAGAGCGGCATCACGGACCCGTGGCGGCTTCACTGGCCCAGAGCGGCATCACGGACCCGTGGCGGCTTCACGAGACAGGTGGCGGGCCGGCTCTCGCGCGCACCGGCCCGGCGCCTCTCCCTGTCTGCACGGCGGACGCTCGTCCCTCGCCCCGCCTCGCCTTGCCGCCTGAAGACCGCTCGCGAGAGGCTCGCGCAACCAAGGTCAGCCACAATCAGCCGTGCCCAGGCACTAGGGCTTCAACTGGCAGTAGCGATCGATCTGCTCGACCAGCAGGTCGAGACTCCCCTTCCAGAACGCCTTCGACCGGATGTCGATGCCGAAGCGGGCGGCCAGATCGGCGGCCTCCCCCGCGCCGGTGCTACGCAGCAGGTCGTGATAGCGTCCGACGAAGGACTCGCCTTCCCGCTTGTAGATAGCATAGACCCCCATGCCGAAGAGCAGTCCGAAGGCGTAGGGAAAGTTGTAGAAGTTGAGATCCCCGTAGTAGTAGTGCGGCTTGAGCAGCCACATGTAAGGATGCAGGTAGTCGGGGTCGAGCACATCGCCATAGGCTTCCTTCTGGGCCTCGATCATGATGGCACAGAAGTCGTCGGCACTGAGTTCGGCCTCCGCGCGGCGCTTGACGACCTCCGATTCAAAAAGAAACCGCGAGGAGATGTCCACGGTCACCTGCGTGGCGCCCAGAAGCTGGTTCTCCAGGATCGAGAGCTGCTCGGCTTCACTGGCCTTCTCGAGCGCGGCGTTGAAGACAATGGTCTCACAGAAGATCGAAGCCGTCTCGGCCAACACCATCGGAGCCCCGCGCAGTAGGATCGGGAGGCCCTTCTGACAATGGTTGTGGTAGCCATGGCCGAGTTCGTGCGCCAGCGTCGTCATTTGATCGAACGTGCCGTCGAAGTTGGCGAGGATACGCGACTCCTCCACACCGGGCACACGCATACAAAAGGCGCCGCCGCGCTTGCCGTCACGAGGCTCGGCGTCGATCCAGCGCTGGTCGAATGCGCGCCGCGCGAACCCAGCCAGTTCGGGTGTGAAGCCGGCGAACTGTGCCTCGATGAAATCGCGCGCCTCGTTCCAGCTGTAGCTCGGGTTGGCCGTACCCACCGGGGCGAACAAATCCCACCAGGGGAGCTTCTCCTTGCCCAGCTTCTCGGCTTTGCTGGCCAGATAGCGCCGGAAGTGGGGAAAATAGTCGCGGATCGATTCGAGGAGGGCCCCCAGGGTGGAGTGGTCAATGTGGTTCTGGACGAGGGCACTGTGGAGCACATCGTCGTACCCGCGCCAGCGGGCAAGCGTGACCGCCGCGCCTTTGACGCAGTTGAGCGAGAAGGCCACCGGCTCTTTGATCGACGCCCAGGCTTCGAGCTCGGTCTCGTAGGCGCGCCGGCGCACCGACTCATCCGGATCACTGGCCAGGTTGCGGAGGACCGTCATCGGCAACTCCTCGGTCTTCCCATCACGCTCGAAGGGCACCTTGAGTTGGCTGGTGACGTTTCCCTGCAGCTTCCACATGACGCCACCGCCCGAGAGCTGAAGCTCGGCGGCCAGATCCTCGAGCCGGGTATCCATCAGATACCGGCTGCGCACGATGATGTCTTGCAGGACTTGCCGGTGCTCTTCGACCACGGGAGAAGCCTTGGAAGCCTCATCGAGCGTCCCCCCCAGAGAGCCGACCCAGCTCTGGAAGCGGGTCAACAGCTTCTCGACCCGCACCCCAAGCTGCTCGAGCTGGCTGAGCCGTTTGCCGGCGGCACTGTCGTACGAGTCGGTGGTCACAAAGCCATAGACGAAGGCTTCCATCGTCGACATGCGCTTCATCAGTGTGTCGAGCTGCTTGAGCATGTCTTCGAGCGTATCCTTGACCGCCCCGGAGTCGGCGGGGGGACTCTGGAGCCGCTCCACGCCGGCTTTGGTCACGTAGCTCTCCAGACCGCTCAATTCCTCCTTCGCCTGGGTCAGATCGCCGAGGAAGTCCTCGCCGTCCAGGCCAGAGTAGACGTTGGACAGGTCCCAGTGTGGCAAGGATGACGTCGCCGGTGTCATGAGGTCTCCTTTCGTCGTGGCAGGCAAGCGCCGCGCGCCGGTTGCGAACAACTGGTCAGAATAGCACAACAAGACCGCCGGAACCATGGGGTCGCGCAGGAGGCGGGGGGCCGGGGGGCCGGGGGAGGGCGCAGGAAGCAACAAAGCGCGGGAGCGCCGTCAGACCAACTCTCAGGGGGAGCGTCGGCGGTGACAAGCAACACAGCGGGAATACTCGGGCGGATTCCGATTCCCGCAATGGGCGCAATTCCATGCTCGAGGTTCTTGGGGTTCTTGGGGCTCTTGGGGCTCTTGGGGTTCTTGTTGTGAAGCTGGATCGGCGGCGTAGTCGGCAGCGTAGTCGGCAGCGTAGTTGGTGGCGTAGTTGGTGGTGTAGTCGAGCCCGCACCGCTCGCAGCGCAGCACCTCGCGTCCGGAACCGACGGGGAAGAGCGGCAGGAAGAACAGGGTGAAGAATGGACGGACCAGCAGCCGGGTACAGAGACACTGGTCCTGACAGGTGGGGCAGGAGAACGAGCCCGAGCCGGTTGCCCGCGATACGGGACGAACCCCAACGATGAGGATGCCGATCATACTGGCCACCCCGAGCCGGTGTGCCGATCCGCGTTCCCGTCCCTACCCAGGGTCCGCGGCCTGAATCCCGCGCCCTACGTCTTACGCTCTTTCTTCTTGGCGGCCGGGAACAGCACGTTGTTCAAGATCAACCGATAGCCCGGTGACGTCTTGTGTAGTTCCAGCCTCGTCGGAGGGTCACCCACGCGGTGCTGGTAATCCTCCGGATCATGGCCCCCGAAGAAGGTCCAGGTGCCGCTGCCGAAGTTGCCGTGGACGTACTTGATCTCCTGGGTGCCGGGAATGTCGCCGAGCACGACGGTGGAGGGCTTCAAGGTCTCACGATTGAAGCTGGTCGTCTGGCCGAGAAAACCGTTGACCAGGTCCACGTGGCACTGGGTGAGCATCGTGGGGACCGGATCCTCCTTGGCCGAGAATTCGAAGAGTACGAAGTAATCGGCCTGTGGACCACGGAGCTTCGAGTAATCGCTCATGTCGATATTGGAGAACTCGTAGATGTAGGGATTGAGTTCGAGCTGGAAGTTCTCGAAGGCCAGGGTGTTCTCGAAGTTCAGCTTGCTCTGCGCCTGTGGATCGCGCGGCGTGCCGTCATACACGGTATCAACGATGTCCACGCCCTGGGCCGCCAGGGCAATGTCGAATGTGTCGGTGCCCGAACACATCGCGA
>CAZZIF010000076.1:0-14045 GCA_964654025.1 uncultured bacterium | reverse complement strand
ACGGCAATTCGCTCCTCTCCTCGATCGCGATCACGGCGTGGTTCCTCTATCCGGATGACTACGTCGAGCGCCTGCAGCCGCTTCGGGAGTATTTCTTCGAGGAGATTTAGCATCGGGGTGGTTGGAGTCCGGACGACTCGGGCTCAGGCGGATCGAACAAGGACAGATCGCGACTGTCACGCAGGGCGCCAACCAAACGGCCGAAACCGGCCGGGGGAATCGCTGAGATCATGCGACTTCTTCGGCCGGTTCGTCTTCTTCCGGGGCAGCCCTGCCCGGAAGCGAATCGCCTGGGCCACCGCACGAGGAGGCCTGTCCACCGGCGGGACCTTCGATCTAAGCTCTGTCCGAGATCGCGCCCACCGACCCATCGCGTTTGACCAGCGTGAGCACCGTTCCCATCGCTTCCTTCAGACTGCCGCCGAGGGTGACCCCCGCCGCCGTTTTGCGGCCTCCTCCCCCCAGTGCCTCTGCGAAGGTACTCACATCGGGCCGCCCCTTTGACCGGAAGGTCACCTTGACGCCGTCCTGGTGTAACTCTCGAAACAGGATACCAAGCTCGACCCCACGGATCGTCATCAACTGGTCGACGACGCCGTCGGCGTCAACGGCGCTGGTGCCGGTGTGTTCAAACATGTCGGCGGTGATGTAGGTCCACGCGATCTGTCCGCCGTGATCACTCCGCACGCGGCTCAAGGCCGCGGTCAGCAGCTCCACGCGCGCGAACGACTCGTTCTCGAACAGCCGGGCGGCGGTCTCGGTGTGACTGGCGCCACGGCGGATCAGCTCGGAGGCGATCAGCACGGTGTCATCGCGTGTGTTGCGAAAGCGGAATCCCCCGGTGTCGAAGAGGATCGAGGCATAGAGAGCCGCAGCCATGGGCTGGTCGATGTCGGCGCCGGTCGCCAGGAAGTAACGATAGAGGACCTCCCCGGTCGCGCTGGCGTCTACGTCGATGAGGGCGGCGTCGGCAATCTGGCGCATGTGCTGGTGGTGGTCGAACAGCAGCTTGGGTGCGGGCGAACGCGACAGCACGGCGCCCAGGTCCCCCATGTAGTCCCAGTCGTTGACGTCGAGGATGATCACCAGGTCGTGCTCGGGCACCTGGTCTCTTCCGTGGCGCCAGCGGTCGGGCGCCACACCGGACAGGTCGACGAGGAAGCGGTAGATATCCGGGATCGGGGTGGGATTGCAGACGTGGACGGACCGCCCGTGATGGGTCAGGTGGCGGGCGATGGCCGACTCCGACCCGACTGAATCGGCTTCCGGGAAAACGTGAGAGCACAGCAAAACCCTCTGCGCCGATTCGAGGAGCGCACGTGCCTGCTCACAGAAAACAATGAGGGGCGTGGTCATGAAGCCATTCCGCCGCCAGGGCCGCAGGAGCCAGGTGGATCATCGTCCACCTTTGGCCCCGCGAACGCCTCTAGTGCATCAGCGCCTGCAAGCTGGCGTCCACATCCCGCTGCATGAGGGGCCGGACGATCTCCTGCATCTCCTGGAGGCACAACCGCATTTCGACCAGGTCGGCCCCGGCCTCCAGAACCTCGGCCAACTCGCGCGCTTTCTTGTCGGTCAGTTGTTTCTCGTCCCGTGTCATGAGCGAGGCACGCCGCCGGGTGAGCTCTTTGAGGGACTCGAGCCAGAAACGCCCACGTAGGCGCAGTTCCTCGCGGATCGAACTCTCGGCCGCCTCCGTCGATGGCGGCTCGGGAAGATCATCCACCGCCGACTCGTAGGCGGTAGAGGTCAGACCACGTTTGGGACGGATGACCGACTGCAGTTTCTTCGATTTCGTCATCTCGGTGGCCTCCACCGACAACAGCCCATTCTCGTCGATCTTGTAGGCCACTTCGATGACGGCCTGGCCGGCGTCCATCGGCGGGATCTTGTTGATGTCGACCAGGGCGATCTCCTCCCAGTCCACCGCCTGGCGGGCGTAGAGTGGCACGCCCACTTGTGTCTGACGGTCCAACACCGTGCCGAAGACCTCGCGTACGCTCGCCGGCAGCACCACCCCGCGGGAGAGAATCGGGCTGACCGTTTCGTCGCCCCCCCGTAGCCCCTGGCCGTAGGCCATGGCGTCCAGAACCAGTGGCGAGGACACCTCACGGTCCAGCAGCCGGGCACGTGCCAGGGCGCCGGCCACCACGGACTGCTCCGGATCGAGTCCCTCGACCGGCTTGCGGTCGAACAGGCCCGCCAACCCCGAGCGCACGTTCTCGATCATGCTCATCCCACCGGTCAGGATCAGCGTATCCAGATCCAGCCGGCCCAGATTGGCCAGGGCGAGCAGCTGCTCACCCATCTTCGTGGCTCGCGCTTGCAGCGGCTCGACGTGGCGGGCAAGGTCCTCGACCGAGAGGCTCAGCTTGGCGGTCTGCCCATCGCCAACCGGGAGCTGCATCTCGGCCTTGCCGCGCTCGCGGATTTCGCGCTTCGCATCTTGCGTCCACGTCAAGATCCTGCGCGCCACGTGGACCTGATGCTTCAGCTTGGGATACTTCTCCATCGTCTTCTGCAGAAGCTCGCCGGCCAGCGCCAGATCGAATCGCTCGCCACCGAGTTCGTCGGTACCCAACGCGGTGCGAATCCGCACCAGGCTCTCACCGACCTCGGCAATGGCCATGCTGAGGTAGCGAGCACCCCACGAGCACACGACCGCCCGTCCGCGCCCCCCTTGTGCCGCCCAGGCCAACGCCGCCGCGGTCGTGTCCTCGATGAAGCGGACGCGCTGGATGCCCGCCAAACGCGCCGCCAGATTGAGCGCCTGTCGATCGAAGGATGTGAACGACAGCGGAACCGTCACGACGGCCGAGTGAACTGGCCGCTCGAGCTGGATCTCCGCGGTTCGCCGCAGGTAACTGAGGTAGAGCGCCACCAGCTCGATCACGGTGCGATCACGCCCGCCGATCTTGAGCCGCAAGACCGGCCCTGCGGACTCGATCCGCTCCTGAGGAAAGAACAGACCCCGAGCCTCGAGTTCGGCCGCCGAGGTCGTCAACAGCCCCTTCAGTCCAAGAACTGTCTCCGTTGGGAACAGCACCTGCCGGTCACGGGCAGGCGTGCCCGCCAGGAGGCCACCATCTTCCGACAACGCCAGCACGGTTGGGATGTGAACATCCCCGGTCAGCGTCTTGACGTGGTGGACTGCGTCGCCGCGGGCGTAGGCGATCCGGCTGGCACTGGCACCCAGGTCCAGCGCGATGAATCCGTCCGCCGATGTGGCTGGGCTCACTTGAGTCGGCAATCCTCTCTCCTCCTTGCCTGCGTGTGGCCGGCCCGCCTTTTCGCCGGGTCAGCCAGAGGCGAAATCAGTCTTGTTCGGTCGGCACCAGCCAGCGACGCCCCGCGCGTACGCGTCGTCCCAGACTCTGCAAGTACTCCCGCTCGCCCAACCAGCGCATGGCATGCTCATACCATCCATCGGGCATGTTCGGCCAGTCGCCGTCGGCCGCCGCCACGGCATCATCCCACTCCATCATCAAACGGTGCAGCGTGCTGTCGGACTCGCGCTGGGCTTTCTCGACCTGGAGTTCGAGCGAGGCCAGATGGTCCTGCTGGGACTCCCAGGCCTCTCGATCCTCGTCGGCGGTCGCCTTCTCCACCGCCTGCAGCACGCGGCCGATGATGGCGGCCGATTCCTCGAGTGCCTGCGGGATCGTGCGGGTCAAATCGCCCGTATGTCCCGACACATTCAGAACATGGCGCAAACGCGAAACCGGATCCACGAGGACGCGGTGAGCGTCGTTGAGTGAACGCATCGCCAGGCGCGAGGCCTTGAGCACGCGCTCATCGTTGTGCGCCCGAAAGAGATCCGGATGACACTTCAGCGCCAGTCGCTCGTAGGTGTTCTGCAACTCGGTGACGTCCCAGCTGAGGCGCGGCGCCAACCCAAAGGCCTCGAAGGGATCGGGAAACTCCACCGGCTGGGGCATGCCGCAACGGGCACAGAGCAAGACCTCGTCCAGGGCGCTCTGGCAATTCCAGCACTTGTCGTTGGCTGTACTCATCGAATCGTGGATCTCCTCTTGCGCGTCGGGGCTCCTCATCAATCGGAAGCACCCATGCTATGTCCGCCCGGGGGCGTAAGTCAATGCCAAGCGCCCTCTCAGCCGCATCTGTCAGGAAACGGGGGTGATTCTCCGATAGATAGGACGAGATCGATTCTGAAACGGAGTGGCTACGACAGCCGGGGACCGCACGCCGTTGCCCCATCCCGGAGGTGGATGACCACGGCGGTGCCCCGCTGCGCGGCCCCCATACGCAAGACACCCTACGGGAGCACGATGAAGACACCGCCTTCACCCGACCCGGATATCGGCCTGGTGGTCTCCATGCCGAGGCCCGTTCCCGATTGGGGCGCACAGATCCTCGAGTACGTCTATCTGCTCGGGACGACGCTCTGGATGGGCGTGCACTCGGCCAGCGTGCTGCTCGTCGTGCCCCTGCTCGCCAACCACGCGGGCGAATCCATGCCACTGGCCCGAGCCATCGTTGGCATCTTCGAAATGCTGGGTTTCGTGACCAGCGGCGCCGCCGGCCTGTTGCTGATCGCCACGCTCGGCATGCAGGTCCTGAAGCTGCGCACGCCGCAGGCGGTCTTGATCCAGCTGATCCTGGTTCTGCTGATGACTGCGGTAGCCGTGCTACCCCATCTCATGCTGGTCCCCAAACTCTCCTCCGCGCTGCGGGCCGCCTCTCTGCCGCCTTCGGCGGCCGACGAGCCCCCTGTCGCCGCGAGCGAGTCGCTGACCGCCTTGCTCGCCAGCCTCCGCGGGCTGGGCGCGATGGGTATGCTGCACCTCTTCTTCGGCGCCCTGCTCGTGGGGCTCGGCACCCGCCGGTGCTACCGATACCCCCACAGCGAGGTGGCGCCGGCCCTGGATTGGGAAGAGGGCCACTAGCTGGAGCCGCCTTCTCGCGGGCCGGTTCAGGACCGGCTCGGGGCCGGTTCAGGACCGGCTCGGACCCGGCTCGGACCCGGCTCGGGCCCGAACACACTGGCACGCCACGGTGCCCACAGGCCGATCCGGCCCCTCGGTTCGGGTAGTTTGCTCCGCAGGACCCGGCTTACTCTCGGTTCCTCGCGACAGACAGCTGGCGCCCCTTGAGTGTGTGGGAACTCGTTTCGGTGATCTCGACGGTCACCTCGTCGCCAGGGCCCAGGGCCTTCGTCTCCGGATCCGGGGTGATGACGACGGCCTTGTCGTCGGACGCCCGGCCGAAGAACCGTCCATCCTCACCCCGAGCAGGCCCTTCCACGAGGACTGTCAGCCGGCGGCCGACCTGCGCGCGAAACCGCTCCCAGCAATGCGCCTCCTGGAGGGCGATGATCTCGCGCAAGCGCAGCTGCTTCACCCGATCGGGCACATCGTCGGCCAAGAACCGCTGCGCGTAGGTCCGTTCGCGTGGGGAATAGGCGAACAGGAAGGCGCTGTCGAAGCGGATCTGCCGCATGAGATCGGTGGTCTGCTCGTAATCCTCGGCGGTCTCACCGGGAAAGCCGACGATGAGATCCGTCGTCACCGCCAGACCGGGAATGAGGCGGCGGGCCTCGTTCACCAGTTCGAGATAGTCGTCTCGCGTGTAGCCGCGGCGCATCGCCTCGAGAATCCGGGTGGAGCCCGACTGCAGGGGAAGATGCAGATGGCGGGCAATCTTGGGCTCTTCGCCAATCACGGCCAGCAGCTCGGGCGTGAAATCGGCCGGGTGCGGCGACAGGAACCGGATGCGGCGCAAGCCCTCGATCTCCGCGACCGACCGCAGGAGACCGGCCAACCCTATGTCGCCGTCTCGATAGGAGGTCACCGTCTGGCCGAGCAAGGTGACGGCGGCGTACCCGGCCGCCACGGCCTCGGCGACCTCGGCCTGCACCCGCGGAGCTGGCAGGCTGCGCTCGCGTCCGCGGGCAAACGGGACCGCGCAGTAGGTACACATGCGATTGCAGCCGCGCATGATCGACACCCAGGCGTTGACCCGGCCGTCGCGGCGGGGGCTGAGGTCGGCGTAGGTTTCGGTGCGATTCGGCTTGAGCGCGAAGCGGCGGGGCGCGTCGCCGGCCTCGAGCAGCCCCGGGAGGTCGCGGTAGTTGTCGGGGCCGATGAAAAGATCTACTTCGGGCAGAAGCTCGGCCAGCGCCCGCCCCCGGTGCTGCGGCAAACAGCCGGCGAGAACGATCTGGAGATGAGGACGCCGCCGCCGGAGTGGATCCATGCTGCGGACGTGTCCGATCACCCGCTCGGCCGCCCGCTCCCGGACCGAGCAGGTGTTGACGATGATCACGTCGGCCTCGCCGGCCTCGCTCACCGCTTCCCAGCCTCGCTCGGTCAAGAGCCCGCCGATCAGCTCCGAATCAGCCAGGTTCATCTGACATCCGTAGGTCTCGATGCAGAATCGTTGCGTCACTGCGTTCCTTTCGGCACCGCTCTCGGCGTTGCTCGCGGCTTGGCTTGCGGCTTGGCTCGCGGCTTTGCTCGCGGCTTGGCTCGCGGCTTGGCTCGCGGCGCGCTCTCGTCCAATCTCTCGGCGTTCTCCGCGTCGCTTCGGTCCGTGGTTCGCCTCTCTGCCCCGCACCTGTCGGTCGTCAAGGATCCCGCAGGCAGCAGCGCATGAGACCGGGCCCAATCGAATCTACGGCGACCACCTCGCACCACTGCCCGGGCACCAGCGATGGCGGCGCTATCCCCATCAGGCGAACGTACTCCCCGTTGGTGCCCGTGAACACCCCTGCTGCGCCAAGCAAGCCAGCGGCGGGCGAGCCAGCTGCGGGCAAGGGCAAGCCAGCGGCGCGCGAGCCGGCTGCGGGCAACCCTCCAGCCTCTGCGCTGGCAGCCGGCGAATACGGGGTCGCCCGCGCCGCCTCGATCCGTTCCACCACCACGCCACTGACATCTCCACGAAGACGCTCCTGGAAACGCAGCTGCAACCGCTCGCTCGCCGCTCGCAGATCGGCCACCCGTCGCTTGCGCTGTGCATGGGGGACCGTATCCGGATCGGCGGCCGCTGGGGTTCCGGGCCGCTCCGAATACGCGAACGCGTGAACATATGTCACCGGCAGTTCCTCGATCAGTGCCAGCGTCTCCCGGTGGTCTTCCTCGCGCTCACCTGGAAAGCCGGCCACCAGGTCCACACCCAGCCCAAACCGTGGCCACCGCTCAGCCACCGTCCGGACCAGCTCCCGCACCACCGCCACGCGATACGGCCGGCCCATGCGGTCGAGCACGGCATCGGATCCGGATTGCAGGGGCAGGTGCAGGTGGCGGGCCACCTTTGAGCTCGAGGTCAGCTGATCCAGCAACACCGGCGAGATCGTCATCGGTTCCAGCGAGCTGAGGCGAATGCGGCGCAACCCTTCGACATCGTCCAGTGCCCGCAGCAACCTGGGCAGGTGTTCCTGGGGCGGACGGTCGCGATCGGCCAGCGCGCCGTGTCCGTACAGACCTAGATTGATGCCGGTGAGCACGATCTCGCAGAACCCCGCCTCGACCAGACGCCCAACCTCGGCCAGGATCTCGGGGATGGGGCGAGACAGCGGTTCCCCGCGAAGATGCGGCACGATGCAGTACCGGCACCGGTGGTGACACCCATCCTGAATCTTGACCAATGCCCGGCTGCGGCTCGTGGGGATCGGGCCCGAGCGGCTCAAAAATCCCTCCGGTCGCGGATTCGCACTCCATAGAATCGGCGCCACCGTCCGCTCCCGCGATGCCGGCAGCGCGTGACCGGGCGTACGGCCCGGATCACTCGTGGAAGCTTCCAGACCGGCCGCTCGGATGATCTCCTCGACACACGGAAGCGGAACAGGGCCGCAGGAGTCATCCCGCAGCTGAACGAAGGCCTCGATCAGGCGCGGGAGGAGGAACTTCGCTCGATTGCCGATCACCAGATCCACACCGTCCAGGGTGGCCAGCGTTGCCGGATCCATCTGCGCGCCACAGCCGATAGCCCATACCTGCCCCCCGACCTGCCGGCGGCCCGCCTTGCGAAGCTCCTGGCGCGACTGGGCCAACGCGGAGGCAGTGACGGCGCAGGTGTTGACCAGGGTGAGGTCGGCCGCGGCCGGAAACGGCCGCTCGCGGCCTCCCAGGGCCAGCAAGACCGACCGCAGGGCGTCAAGCTCTTCCTGATTCGCGCGGCAGCCCAGCACCGCCAGCGAGAAGTCGAATGGGTTCATTCCGATTCCCAGGGTCGATCCAGAGTCCGTCCATCTGTCCGTCCGCTCGTTCGTCCGTCTGCAAGAGGATAAGGTAGAAAGCCGGCCGGCGAACTGTCAAACGCGATGGCCAGCAGATGGCGAGCGAGAATGCGCGGATTCCCATCCCACAAATCGGCCACCGAGTGGGCGATCGAGCTTGGACTTGGCCCTGAATGCGTGCTAATAGGAATGATTAGCGTGCAGGACTGCGGGTTGGCGGACTCCTTCCGTAGCCGAGAGGCTTCCAGACCCGCCCGGGACGAGATTGCCCAGGAGGGCCCGATATGCAGTTAGAGACCTTGAAGGTGTTCTGTGACGTGGTCGAGACGAAGAGCTTCTCGAAGGCCGCGATCCTGAACTTCATCTCGCAGTCCGCCGTCAGCCAGCAGATGCGGAGCCTCGAGGAGAAGTACGACCACAAGCTGATCGAGCGGGGCAAGCGCAATCTGGCCCCCACGCTCGCCGGGCAGATCCTGTACGAGGTCTCAAAAGACATTTTGCTGCGCGTCGAGAACATGGAACAGCGACTGCAACAGCTGAGCAAGAGCGTGATCGGCGAGGTGCGCGTGGCCACGATCTACAGCGTGGGCATGCACGAGCTGCATCCGTATTTGACCGAGTTCATGCGCCGGTACCCGGGCGCCCGGGTGCGGATGGAGTTCAGCCGGGCCAACAAGATCTACGAGGCCGTCGTCGGCAACACCGCCGACCTGGGCATCGTGGCCTACCCGGCCCGTCGCTCGGGACTGGACATTCTCCCGTTCCGCGACGACGAACTCGTGCTGGTCTGCAATCCGTCACACCCCCTGGCCCGTTACAAGAAGGTGGAGATGAAGAAGCTCGAAGGCCAGGCCATGGTAGGATTCGAGCGCGACATTCCCACCCGCCGGGCGGTCGATCGCATCCTGCGCTCGAACCGGGTGAAGGTGAAGATGGCGATGGAGTTCGACAACATCGAGACCATCAAGCGGGCGATCGAGATTGGCGCCGGACTCTCCATTCTCCCCAGCGCCACCGTCGAGCGCGAGGTCGGCCTGGGCACGCTGGCCGCGGTGCGGTTCTCGAAGCACTCCTACCACCGGCCGCTGGGGGTGCTCATCAAACGGGGCCGAGAGATTCCAACGGTGATGCGCCGTTTCCTCGATGTATTGCTCGAAGAAGAGTAATTCAGTCTTGACACGACCCAAGACCCCACTCAGAGCGACCCGGCCAAGCCGGCTCCTGGAAACGATTTTCTAACAAACGGTATGCTTTGGAATTAGAAATCCGCCCCCTGCATCCGCTCGTGCCCCCCCCTGGAAATCGATGGTCATGGAATTCGCAATCCGGCTGGAGACATGGAGTTAGATGCGGTGCCGTTTTTCGGTTTGACGTCTACCATATTTGGTACTACCTCTTGAGTTCCACCCCAAGATATTGGGGAATCGGAGCCATTGACGGTGATTTGGATCTACCCATGGATGGGTGGAATGCCAGTACACTTGGTGAACCCCGGAGATCGTGGGTCTAGGCGATCCTCGGGGTTGGCTGTCAGGAGGTCTTTTCATGGAAGACAGATCCACAGGGTCCGCCGACAACCGTCCGCAGCCGGTCGCGACGGAGAGCCATGCGAGCCGTGAGAGCCGCGAGAATCAGACCGCTCTCCCTGAACCCGCCAAGACCCGCGGGCTCAAGATCGCCCGCTACTTCACTACGCCAGGGCAACACCCGTACGACGGGATCGAGTGGGAGCTGCGCAGCGCGGCCCTGACCAATGACAAGGGCGAGGTCATCTTCGAGCAAGAGGACATCGAGGTTCCGGCCTCTTGGTCACAGATGGCACTCAATGTCGTTGCCTCGAAGTACCTGGCCGGCGGGATCGGAACACCGGAGCGTGAATCCTCGATCCGCCACCTCATCGACCGGGTGGCGAGAACCATCGCCCGATGGGGCACCGAGCTCGGATACTTCGATTCAGACGAAGACGCCACAGCGTTTCGCATGGAGCTGACCCATCTGCTCGTCCATCAGAAGGCCTCCTTCAATAGCCCCGTCTGGTTCAATATGGGCATCGAGGAGAAGCCACAGTGCTCGGCCTGCTTCATCAACTCGGTCGAGGACACGATGGACTCGATCCTCGCGCTGGCTCGCACCGAGGGCATGCTCTTCAAGTACGGGTCCGGCACCGGGACGAACTTCTCGACCCTGCGCTCGTCCAAGGAGAGGCTCTCGACGGGCGGTACGGCCTCGGGACCGGTCTCGTTCATGCGTGGCTACGACGCCTTCGCCGGAGTCATCAAGTCCGGCGGCAAGACGCGGCGCGCGGCCAAGATGGTGATCCTGAACTCCGATCACCCGGACATCGTCGACTTCGTCCGTTCCAAGAAGGACGAAGAGCAGAAGGCCTGGGCCTTGATCAATGCCGGCTATGACGGCGACATCAACGGAGAGGCCTACAGTTCGGTCTTCTTCCAGAACTCGAACAACTCGGTCCGGGTCACCGATGAGTTCATGAAGGCTGTCGAGAACGACGGGCAGTGGCAGACGCGCGCGGTCACCACGGGCGAACCGATCGACACGGTACGGGCACGTGACCTCATGAAGCTCATCTCGGAGGCCGCCTGGCAGTGCGGTGATCCGGGCCTGCAATTCCATACCACGATCAATGGTTGGCACACGTGTGCGGCCACTGCGCAGATCAACGCCAGCAACCCGTGCAGCGAATTCATGTTCCTGGACGACACCGCCTGCAACCTGGCGTCGCTGAATCTGATGAGGTTCGTCGACGACGAGGGCGAGTTCGATGCCGACGCCTTCCGCGCCGCGGTCTCGATCCTGATCCTGGCGCAGGAGATCATCGTCGACAACGCCAGCTACCCCACTGAAAGGATCATGCAGAACAGCTTCGACTTCCGCCCTCTGGGACTCGGGTACGCCAATCTGGGCACACTGATCATGTCGCGCGGTCTTCCGTATGACTCCAATGAAGGCCGGGCTCTCGGCGCCACGGTCACCGCGCTCATGACCGGTCAGGCCTATGCCACGTCGGCGCAGATCGCGCGCGTGGTGGGACCATTCAAGGGCTATGCGAAGAACCGCGATCCCATGATGGGCGTCATCCGGAGGCACCGCGACGAGCTGAGCGGTATCAATCCCGACCTGATCTCCGCACGCTTGCTGGAAGCTGCGCGCAAGGTCTGGGATGAGGCCCTGGACACCGGTACGAAGTACGGGTACCGCAACGCGCAGGTCACCGTACTCGCCCCCACCGGCACGATTGCCTTCATGATGGATTGCGACACGACCGGCATCGAACCCGACCTCGCGTTGGTCAAGTACAAGAGGCTCGTGGGCGGCGGATCGCTCAAGATCGTCAACCAGTCGGTCTCACGGGCGCTCGAGAAGCTCGGTTACAGCCCGGATCAAATCGCTGAGATCCAGAAGTATCTGGAGAAGACCGAGACGATCGAAGGCGCACCGCATCTGAAGGAAGATCACCTGCCGGTCTTTGACTGCGCTTTCCGTCCAATCAACGGAACGCGGTTCATCCATCACACGGGCCATGTCAAGATGATGGGCGCCGCCCAGCCGTTCATCTCCGGCGCGATCTCGAAGACGGTCAATCTGCCATCCGATGCCACCACGCAGGACATCTACGACACCTACATGCTGGCGTGGAAGAACGGACTCAAGGCGATCGCCATCTACCGGGACGGATCGAAGGGCGCCCAACCGCTCTCGACCGGTTCAAAGACGGAGAATGCGTCGGAGAAGAAGGAGATGCGGCCGGTCCGTCGTCGGCTTCCCGAAGAGCGCCAGTCGATCACGCACAAGTTTGTGATCGGAGACCACGAAGGATACGTCACGGTAGGACTCTACCCGGATGGGAAACCGGGCGAGGTCTTCCTGGTGATGGCCAAGGAAGGCACCGTGGTCTCCGGTCTCTCCGACTGCTTCGCGACCGCGATCTCGTTGGCCCTGCAGTACGGGGTGCCGCTCGAGGTCTTGGTCGATAAGTTCACGCACACTCGGTTCGAACCATCCGGCTTCACGCATCATCCAGAGATCCGGTATGCGAAGAGCATCACAGACTACATCTTCCGTTGGCTGGCCCTGAAATTCAAAGACCAGGAGCGGCGGGACGGGGAGACCGGGGACGGAAACGGCTTTCAGGCCGTCCCCCTGAGCGCGGCGCCCGGCGCATCGGCCGCCGGCGCATCGGCCGCCGGTGTCTCGGCCGCCGGCAATCAGCAGATCACATTCGTCAACGAAGGTGATGCGCCCCCCTGCCCGGTGTGTGGATCGCTCATGACGAGGCAGGGGACCTGTCATCGTTGCATCAACTGCGGAACAACCAACGGCTGTTCGTAGAGCAGCGAGCACGACCAACGAGGGCAGCCAGCGAGGATAGCCAGCGAGGATAGCCAACGAGAGCAGCCAGACGAGGATAGCCAGCGAGGGCAGCCAGCGAGGATGACCAACAAGGGCGGCGAGACCTTCCTTACGAGGGGCGGCTCGCCGCCCTTCTCTCTGCGCCCTTCTCTCTGCACCCTTCTCTCTGCTGGAACGAGCACTACTCGAGCTGCCGGACAGTGCGGTCATCGCCCGGCAAGCGTAGAGGGTTCTCCTACAATGCTAGAGCTGCCAGGCAGAGCTGAATCGGAGCGTTGTCGCGCTCATATCGATGATCGGTGCCCGATCATACGGATCATCGAAGGAGATCTCCCGCTCATCGGTGGGCCGCGTGTCGTCCAGGAACCAACGGCGCAGCGTGAACGACTGGAACTCCACCCCCAGATCGAACCGGATGTCGGTTCTGGTCAGCAGCGAGAATCCGAAACTGAAGCCCTCGCCTTCGACCTGGTCCCCAAAGTAGTAGGGCCCCTCACCCTCGACCGGGTCGAGATCGTACATGGCCAGCGGGATCGTTCGGTAGCCCACCCGCGAAAGCAGCTCCATGCCGCGGTCATCCATAGCGCCCCGCATCAGGGGAAACTCGAACTCGGCCCCCACGTGATAGCTCGTCAGATCCGGAGAGGGGTACGGGCCATCGAACACCTCGTAGTCGGACCGCGTGTGCTTGATCTCGGCCTCTGACCAGTTGCGCTGATTGAGATCGGCCGCCACGGTGACGCCCTTGATCGGGCCCACGCGCACACCGCCGCTGAAGAAGGCCGGAACCTCGATATCGTAGTCGGCCACCTCGCCGCGGAAGTGGACAACCTGCGTCTGGTCTGGCGTCAGGATGTTCCGCTGATTGAAACGGCTGTTATAGACCTCCAGCGTGTAGGGCAGGCTCATCCAGCCAGCCACGCTGACCAGATCGGTCACGTCGGCCAGTACCCCAACCTCCGCCGAGAAGCCCTTGTAATCCTTCTGGAAATTGAGTCGACCGGACTCGAAGTCGCGCACCGCGACGTCGGTCGTGATCTCCGAACGCAGGCGCCCGCGCAGGAAGTTCCCGCTCACACCCAAAGCCACCGAGACCCCGTCCCCAGCGAGAACCTCATAGCCCAGGCTGGCCGTGACACTCTCGATCGAGCCGCGTTCGGTGTCGTCGGTACCGACGACAAATGGGAAGCCCGAGCCTCCCTCAAGCAATCCCATCTCCAGCAGGGTCTCCTGACCCCATGCCGCCTCGGTGTGGCGCCGATAGGCCAAACCGCCCACCAGCTGTGATCCGCCCAGTGTCGTCAGCGGTGCGGCGCCGCCCAGAAAGCCGAAACCGCTGATGCCCGTCAGCTTCCACGTATAGTTACTGATGGCGAATTCGGGCTGGCCCTCGATGTGCACCGTGTCGGGCAAGACCTAGCACGGCCAGGCAGAGGTAGTAGTAGGTCCGCTCCGAGGACAGGTCGATCGGGCCCAG
>CAZZIF010000075.1:0-14084 GCA_964654025.1 uncultured bacterium | reverse complement strand
GTCACCCCCACCAATCACGTGGTCTTCGACCGGCGGCCGGGCCTCTACGGCCTGCTGGGAGGCTGACCCCGTCCAGGTTGGCGCCTCGAGGTTCTGCCGTCAGTCAGGACTGATTCAGCGGCTCTGCTCGATGGTGCCCTGGGGCGTAAGATCGCGTCCGACCAGCTCCGGTCCGTCCGCGCAGTAGCGATAGGCACGGAAGACCGCGTTGGCGAGACCGTTCCCGGTCTCGGGAATCATCTCCCCCTGCGTGAGGGGTCCGTCATCGGCCACCGGACACACATACCGCCACACCTCCTGCCCATCCGAGGTGACCTCGAAGAAGGTCCCATGCGCTCCCTGGCAGATGAGCGTGTTGCCGTTGAGCAATCGCTGTGCGCCTGAGATGAAGCTCGAGTAGAAGTCCTGTGGAGGATCCGCGACATAGGACCAGGTGGACGCAGCAGGCCCGTAGGCGCTGCCGCCGGTGCATGCATAGTCTCCCGCGATCGTCAGCGGTGGCGTCACCTGATCCACCGAGGAGTAGTTGGTGCCCGAGCGGCCCTCACCGTTGTTGAAGACCAGGATGTCATCACCTCCGGGATAGCCGGACGGAATCCAGTGCGCATCGTGCTGCACATAGAGCTGCCGGTCCCCAGTGTCGCCCGCGCCGTAAGCCTCGGGGTTGCCCCAGCGATACAGCAGATCACCGCCACGCCCGTACCGTCCGCCCGAGCTGCCGGCGGCTTCGGCGGTCGTGGTCGTGTGGTCGATCACCCAGAACTCGCTGAACTGGCGGACGCTCACGACGATCTGATCGAGGGCGGCGTTGTAGTCGATGCCGTTGGTGTGGTTCCAATCAGCCTGTCCGCGTTCCTCCGGATCGTAGTTGATGTTAATCCTTTCAGGGTGCTCGGCGACGACGCCGTAGTTCGGCAATTCGGGATCGGCATCCTGCACGAGATGGTCCCACACGTGCCACTCCCAGACGACCGCTCCTCCGAAGCTTCCCGTCGGCGCGATCTCGAGGATGCAGTCGGGCCATAGCGCCCCCTGGCGCAGTGTACCCGGCAGCCGGCCGGCTGCCGTGGCCTCCGCTTCGGTCTTGTACTCCCAGGCGATCGCCAGGACATTGCCGTTGGGCAGCTTCTCGATGTCGTGATGTAGGAGCTGGGAATCGGTGGCTAGCTCGAAGGCCCAGATCAGATTCCCGTCCCAGTCGAAGTCCTCGATTCGTCCACCGGCCCCGCCGCCGGCGAATGGGCCGCTCCCCGCGGGATCAAACGTGGCGGTTCGCAACAGATGCCCCCCCTCGAGCAGGTAGGCCGAGTTGCCCGGAAGATAGTCGCTGCTCCAGTGGTGCACGAGCTGTCCGTCCAGATCGATCAGGTAGGTATCGGTGTACTGCTGCGGGGCGAAGAGCGTATAGCCGTCATGGACGCCATCCCCGCAGTGGAAGAGCCCCATGGTACGCGCGGACTGGTTATCGGAGAACTCGACCACGAAGCCGGCCAGCGCTTCGGTCTCGTTGAGATCGTTCCATGCATTGAGCCGGCTACCGGCGGCCACGCCGAAGTGAATTCGGTTCTGCTTCAGGGGACCGCCTTCGTCTGGCTGGCCGTCGCACCACGCGGTGTAGTCGAAACTCTCCCCGGATATCCACTCCCAGCCCCCCGCCGGCTCGGTGGCGTGGTTGATCTGGTGACCACCGATCCACGGACCCAACAGGGCTCCGCCCGGCTTCTGGATCCAGTAGCTCTCGGCATCGATCAAGGAGAAGATCTGGTCGTTCTCCTCAACCGAGGTCGCGGTCGCCAGGTATCCGCCCAGTGAAGCAGCCGAATCGTGAGCCGCGCTCCACGTGATGCCACCGCCGCGCAGGGCCAGGGCGCCGAGCTGCGGGGCAGTGCCAGAAGGGACAGATCCCGTTGAGTGGACCGACACCGCCACCGGCAAGTACCAGTGCGTCGTTCCATCGGGGTGATCCCAGGCTACCGCGTCTGGGTGCGGGGACAGTGTGCCGTCACCGTCGCCAGGCCCGGCAACCCCGTCATCGTCGGAACAGGAGACCGGCAACAGGGCAAGGAGAAGAGCAAGAGCGAGAAACAAGCAACCCATCCCAACGGATGGGACCGTCCGGGTTTCACTGGTGAACCGTTTGCGCGACATCGCATCCTCCCCGGGATCCATCGGCATTCCAGGGGAGAACCTGAACACTGCGCAATCGGGCGGTCCGGGAAACGCACAGTCCGGGACGTGCACAATGCGGGAGGTGCACAGTCCGGGAGGCGCACGGTGCGGGAGGCGCCCAGCGCGGCAGGCGCCCAGTGTGGGAGGTGAGGTGTGTGCCCGCCACCTTGTCCCGAGCCGGCTCAAGCCCTAGCGGGTTCGCTAGTAGCCGCGGGGTACGGGACCGAAAACAGCGCCCAGGCCGATGCGGAAGTACTCCTCGGCAATCCCGTTCTTCCCCTCGTCGCCGCGCAGGCCGTAGGCGAGAAGGACATCCAGTGAGCCGCGATCTTGCTTGATGGGGATGCCCAGTCCGAAGCTGAAGCGGTGTTCTTCGAACAGGTCGCCGCCGGCGTCCTCGGCATACCAGGGCAGATACGCGTACCCGAAGCGCCACGCGAGCTTCGACCACGCGCTCCTTCCCGGCTTACGTTCGCCCGGCACCCGTTCGAGACCAATGCCGTAGGACGTCGTGTTGCGCAAGCGGAAGGCGTCCTCGATCACCTCGCCGTCATGCGTGAAGTCGAGATCCTCCCATTCACGATGGACCATATCCGCACTCACGCGCCAACGAGGGGTCACGAACACCGCCAGACCGCCGGCGTAGGTGGCAGGGTGGTCCAGCTCGTATCGCGCGCTCTCGTAGTCGGTGCCTCCCGGAGCCGTGTAGGTTTCATCCAGGGTCAGAGTCTCCCCCAACACGGCCGCCGCGCCGAAAGAGACGCGTCCATGAGGCGTCCACTGGAACCCGGCCCCATAGCGGATAGTGGGCTCGCAGCGCATCGTTCGCCGGTCCTCCGTGTTGACCCAGCCACTGTCACCAAAATCATAGGAGGTCTTATCGAGCATCGATCCGGCCAGCACACCGCCGCGAAGACCGATCGCCAAGGAGGTCGCCGGCCGGAAGGTCAGGTCGGCGCTGTAGGACAGGAGCCCGCGCGATCCCTCCTCGCGGTGAGTGTTGGCCTCAGGGGCTTCGGAGCCGATCGGCGCGATCCCCTCGTAACCGTAGGTACCGTCGGTCTGCGGGCGCAGCAAGAAGCGCAGGCCCCACCCCTTGCCCATCGGAACCACCAGGCCCACGCCGGAGACCGTACCCGCCGTGCGCCGCGAGGTCGATTGCCCGTCATCGGTCCAGTTGACCGTCCCTTCCATCCCTATGTACCCCAGGACGAAGGGCGCCCAGGCGCCTGCCGCCGGATTGAGCGCGCTCAGGTTGTAGGGATCGATCGTTCCAACCCCGGTCGCCCCCAGGGCTGCGCCACGCATGTCGTAGCCCTCGATCCACTCGCCCAGTGCTTCGCGGGCGAAGAGACTCTCGGCCTGGACCGCCGAACTCGTCAGCGCCAATCCGGTCAGCACAATCAGCAAGCCGACGGATACAACTCCCAGCGTCTTGTGGGCATGCGATGCTGTTCGGGCGACGAATGGGGTGTGCTTCTCGAAACTCCTCATCACTCGCCTCCTCCCTGTTCGAGCACGCCCGGGATGCGTCCGTCGCTGGGACGCGTGAAGTAGGTCCGTAGGGCCGGCGCCCCCGTGCCGGCATTCCTTCCCTGGAACAGTATGGTACGGAAAACACTCGGCCCGGCATCGATCAGAACCACAATGCTCAGATCCTCTCCCTCAACGATGCGCTGCACTGCTGATCGGACGTCGAGCGATACGGTCTCGTCGTCGTGGGTGATTCGGGTGGAAGAGATGAATGGTCCATTCACCTCCCCTGGCTCGGGCGGGTCGTCCTCGGACCACTCGGTCGATGCCGTGAAGGCCTCGAGCCACAGCGTATCCTCGGGGGTCATGCTCCATTCGTCCCCGAGGATCTGGGTGAGTTCGAGCGTGGCCTGATGGATGGCCAGTCCCTTCGGGAAGCGCTGCGGATCCTCGGCCATGAGGCTGTCCAACTCGATCTTGAAGATCATAGGTTGAACGTAGCCGGAACTCAGAAGCAGCTGCGTCTCGGAATCCATACCGGCGAAAGCCGTGCGCTCACGACCAAACGCCCGAAACCCGCCCCGGCCATCGCCGCCATAGAACTGGAACCCGTCCTCCACCGCCGTCAGAGAGCGGATCTCGACATCGCCCTCAGCCACCTGGACCTCCAACGTCAGCTTGGGCCAGTCGACGTCGATGTCCTCGTAGGCCGCACCGATGGGGGTGCCTTCGCGGGCCACGAAGCGGAGGAAGCCCTGCTCGTCGGTCTCGTCCGCGGCACGGACCGCCACGCCGTGGTTGGTCGAAGGATCATCCAGCCACTGGTTGACGAGATCCATCAGAGTCGAGTCGCCTGGAGAGACGAAGAGCTGCGGCAGCGAGACGTCGAGGGTGTCGGACAGGTTGGACACATCGAAGGCGCCGCTGTTGCCGAAAGAGGTCGCCTCCCTGGTGAGCGGGGCCTCGTATAGCCCCAGGCTGTCTTCCTCCCACGCTTGGGTCACCTCGAAAAGGCGCAGGTTGAATGACTCGGGCGGGGTCGTGCCGGCGTCGTCGAGGTCGTGGAGCACGAACTCCAGCTTCGCCGAGACGATGGTGCCCTCGGGCAGGTCGGTCAGATCCCACTTCAAGTAGGCGTCCGCAAACACGGTCGTCGCATCCTCGACCAGACCGGCCCGGTCCACCCGTCCCACCAAGAAGTAGCTCGTCCGGCCCGTCGCCTGCTGCTCCCAGTAGGTGGCACCCGCCGTGATCGCCTCCGCGCTCACCAGCGTGTCGGCCGGATCTGACAGCCCGTCCCGGTTCGACTCACTCCAGTTCAGCAGGGACTCATCGTCCGAGCAGGATGACAGGGTCAGGGCGAGAAGAAAGATCAGACAGAGGCCGCCCAGTGCGTGTCGCATGCTCATGCGCCGGTTTCCTTCCGTATCCAGGACCATACGCGAGAGTCCACTACAACTCCTTCGCTGGCAACGTCTTTCAGCGCTCGTTCCACCTCGCTCCCCGGCAGGCGCCAGACGATGATGCTCTCGTCGCCGGCACGCTGCGGCCGGGGATGCGCGTTACGCTCGTCGTGCTCATCGATCGTGACCTCGACCAGGTAGGCACGCTCGGAGGTCAGTCCCGGGCTGGTGCACAGCACCGGACTGACCTCGCGAATATCCCCTGTAAGTCCTGTTTCTTCAAGCAATTCCCTCAGACCCGCCTCGCCGGGCGACTCGCCCGGATCCACGAGTCCGGCCGGAAACTCGATCGTGTCGGCGGCCATCGCCGCCCGGAACTGACGCACCAAGACGATGTCGCCCGAGGGTTGACACACCGCCGCGACCACGGCTGCCGCCGTATCTCCCTCGCGTTCTACATATTCCCAACAGCGCGCCCGGCCGGTAGGGTCCCGGTACTCGGCCACCCGGTAGTGCAGCCACCGGCCGGAGTGTTCGGTCTCGACGCGGCGGATTCGCGGTTGCGGGTCCTTCGACATCCGGGCCTGGCCTCCTTCCCATCTGCATTCGAGGGAGCAGTCTACCAGCGGTCGGGTAACAGGCGCAATCCTATCGCTTTTTGGGAACTCTCCCCACGGGCAGAGGATATAAACGACCTTGCGGGCTGTTTTGTCCTGCCCGCAAATCGGGTAGGGTCAATCGACCAAGCCCCGCGCGGCCGATCCCGCCGGTTGGCGGCAGCCAGTGATCGCAACCTGAGATCGCAACCTGAGATCCCTGACGGAAGGAGCTCGCAATGCCACTGAAGGAACTCGCCAGTTTCTCAGTTTCCCACTTGCAGGTTCTCGACGAGGACGGCAACGCCGATTCCGAGTTCGAACCTCAGCTCGAAGACGGCCAGGTGCTGGCCATGTACCGCGCGATGGTACTGGCGCGGCGGATCGACGAGCGGATGCTCAACCTCCAACGCCAGGGCCGTATCGGCACCTTCGGCCCCTGCACCGGCCAGGAAGCCTGTAGCGTCGGGCCCGCCTTCGCGATGGGCGAGAACGACTGGTTCGTCGGCGCCTACCGTGAACTCGGGGCTCGGCTCTTGCGCGGCGAGACCATGATGAACCCGCTTCTCTACTACAACGGGTTCGAGGAAGGCAACGTCATCCCCGGCGGACCGGGCCGGGTGTTGCCGATCGCGGTCATCGTGGGCTCGCAAGCTCTGCACGCGGCCGGGATCGGATACGCGATCAAGTACCGCAAGGAGACCGACACGGCCGTGCTGACCTACTTCGGCGACGGTGGCTCTTCCCAGGGTGATGTCTACGAGGGCATGAACTTCGCCGGCCTCTGGAAGGCACCGGTCGTCTTCATCTGCCAGAACAACCAATGGGCGATCTCGGTGCCGCGCCACAAGCAGACCGCGGCCGAGACGATCGCTCAGAAGGCCATTGCCGCCGGCATCCACGGCATCCAGGTCGACGGCAACGACCTGCTGGCGATGTACGTCGCCACCAAGCAGGCCTTCGAGCGCGCCAAGCGCGGCGAGGGACCCACCTTGATCGAGGCGATGACCTACCGCCTCATGATGCACACCACCGCCGATGACCCGAAGAAGTACCGCGATGCGGCTGAAGAAGAGGAAGCCTGGAAGCGCGATCCGATTCCGCGGTTCCGCAAGTATCTGGACAAACTCGGGATCTGGAGCGACGAGAAGCAGGAAGCGCTCGAAAAGGAGATCAAGGCCCAGATCGACAAGGGCGTCGAGGAGTTCGAAGCGAAGACCGACTTCCCGCCCGAAGCGCCGTTCGATCACGTCTACGGAACCCGGCACGCCGTCATCGAAGAACAGAAGGCCGCATTCCTGGCCGAGCTGAAGAAGGAGCAAGGCAATGGCTAAGCTGAACATGGTGCAAGCCATCAACCTTGGACTCGACCAGGAGATGGCCAAGGACGACAGTATCGTGATCCTGGGTGAGGACGTGGGCAAGGATGGCGGCGTCTTCCGCGTCACCGACGGGCTGTTCGAGAAGTACGGCGAGGAACGCGTCATGGACTCCCCGCTGGCCGAGTCGGGCATCATCGGCACCGCGATCGGCATGGGGCTGGCGGGCCTGAAGGCCATCGGCGAGATGCAGTTCTCGGGCTTCTCCTATCTCATGGTACCCCAGCTCGAGGGCAATGCCTCCCGCATGCGCAGCCGCACGATGGGCCAACGCCACTGCCCGATCGTGATCCGCATGCCCTACGGCGGGGGGGTGCGCGCGCTGGAGCACCATTCCGAAAGCCGCGAGAGCATCTACGCGCACATGCCGGGCGTGAAGGTCGTGATCCCTTCAGGGCCCCGCAACGCCCGGGCGCTGATCGTAGCCGCGGTGCGCGACCCGGATCCGGTGGTCTTCATGGAACCGAAGCGCTCCTACCGCGCCTTCCGCGAGGAGGTGCCGGACGAGGAGGAGATCATGGAGATCGGCCGGGCGCAGGTCGTGCAGACCGGGGACGACCTCACCGTCATCGCCTGGGGCGCCATGATGCGCACGGCGAAGAAGGCCGTCGAGGCGCTGCAAGAGAAGCGGGGCTGCACCGTCGAGCTCATCGATCTTCTGACGATCTCCCCAATGGATCACGAGACGATTGTTGACTCGGTCAAGAAGACCGGACGCTGCGTCGTGGTGCAGGAAGCCCCGCGCAACCTGGGCGTGGCCTCGGAGGTGATCGCGCACCTGAACGACAAGGCCTTGCTCTATCTCGAGGCCCCGGTGAAGCGCTTGACCGGATTCGACGTCGTGACCCCCTACTTCGGCCGGGAGCTGAGCTACATCCCCACCGAGGGCCGGGTGCTGCGCGGGATGGAAGAGACGCTCGATTTCTAGCACCGATTGCGAGGAGGTTGCCGTGTACGAATTCAAGCTGCCCGACCTGGGGGAAGGCATTCACGAGGGTGAGATTCTGAAGTGGTACGTCGCCGAGGGCGAGCCGATCGGGGAAGACGCTCCTTTGGTCGAGGTCGAGACCGACAAGGCCGCCGTCACGATTCCGTCGCCGAAGGGCGGCATCCTGGCCCGCGCCGGCGGGAAGGTGGGTGACATCGTCGAGGTAGGCCGGGTGATCGCGGTCATCGCCGCCGAGGGTGAGGAGATCGGCGCCGCTACCGGCGGAGAGGCCCTCCGCGAGGGCGCCGCGGCGGCTGAGACCGGTGCCGCCGCCAGCGCACCGCCGGCACCCGATACGCTTCGTGCGCCCGCGATGCCCGCCGTACCGGCCGAGGCAGCGGCCCCCCACGCCACACCGCTGCCCGCTTCGGTGTCCCCGCCCATGATCCCCGCGCAGGGAGTGGCGGCGGGCCGCCCGGTGCCTGCCGCGCCGGCCACCCGACGGCTGGCCCGGGAGTTGGGCGTGGATCTGAAGCAGGTCACCGCCACCGGTCCCGGGGGCCGGGTGATGCCGGAGGATGTGCACCGATTCGCCTCCGGCGGCGAGGGAGAGGCAGACGGAGCACCGGCGAGAACAGCACCCGAGAAGACGGCGACGGCACCGGGAACCGGCCCCCAGGCCGCGCCCGGTCATGACGAGGCAGAAGCCGCCGGCCCGGCCGCCCAAGGCGACGCGGCGGCCAGCGAACCACTCGCCGAAGCCGAGTACGCGGCCCACGCCGCTTCGGCCATCCCGTTCCTGGATCTGGAACCGCTGCCCGACTTCAGCCAGTACGGACCGGTCGAGATCGAGCCGCTGCGGTCGATCCGCCGCAAGGTGGCGCACAAGATGGTCACCTCGATGATCCTGGTGCCCCACGTGGCGCACATGGACGAGGCCGACGTCACCGAACTCGAGGAGTTCCGCAAGCGCGAGAAAGAGCGCCGCGCCGGTGAGCCGGGCGGCAAGTTGACGCTGCTGCCATTCATTGTCAAAGCGGTAACTGCGGGTCTGAAGGAGGCGAAAGCATTCAATGCCAGCCTGGATCCGTTCCGGGAACAGATCGTCTACAAACGGCACTACCACATCGGCGTCGCGGTCGACACCGGCCGCGGACTCGTCGTACCGGTGGTGCGCGACACCGATCGCAAGAGTATCGTCAAGATCTCGGCCGCGATCGAGGACCTGGCCGGCCGGGCACGGACCGGCGACCTCGAGGTGAGCGAGATGCGTGGCGGCACGTTCACGATCACGAACGTGGGACCGCTGGGCGGCACGGCGCTGATTCCCACGATCAACTACCCCGAGGTGGCCATTCTGGGCATGGGCAGAGTGCAGGAGAAGCCGGTGGTGCGTGACGGCGAGATCGTGATTCGCAAGGTCTTGCCGCTGACCCTGGCCTTCGACCACCGGATCGCCGATGGAGCCGACGCGGCGCGCTTCGTCACCGAGATGATCCGGCAACTCTCGGACCCGAATCTGCTCTTGCTCGAAGCCTAGGTGCTGCCCCAGGCTGGGTCTGGATCAGCGGAAAGGGGATAGAACGACATGGTGATGGGAAGCCTGAGACAGGAAACCGAAGTCGTTGTCATCGGCGCCGGCCCCGGAGGCTACGTCGCCGCGCTGCGGGCAGCCGATCTGGGCAGGGAGGTCATGCTCGTCGAGGAGCGCGACCGCCCGGGCGGGGTGTGCCTGCTCGAGGGGTGCATCCCGTCGAAGACCCTGATCCACGCGGTCGAACTCGCCGAGAGCGCGCGGAACGCCGGCCAGTTCGGCCTCACCTTCACGGACCTCAAGGTGGATCCGGACCGCCTGCGCAGCTGGACCCAGAACGTGGTCGATCAGCTCACCGGTGGCGTGGAGTCTCTGCTGAAGCGGCGCGGGATCGAGGTCGTCAAAGGCCATGCGCGTTTCACCAGCAACCACTCCCTCGCGCTCGAAGGCGGCGATGTGAGCGGCATCGACTTCAAGCACTGTATCATCGCCACCGGATCGCGCATCAACCAGTTGCCCTCGGCCTACGAGAAGCCGGTGTGGTCCTCCGCCGAGGCGCTTCAGCTCCCCAAGATCCCCGAAAGCCTGCTCGTGGTGGGCGGCGGCTACATCGGTCTGGAGATGGGACTCGTCTACGCGGGCCTGGGCTCGAAGGTGAGCATGGTCGAGTTCTTCCCACGCCTCTTGATGGGCGCTGACTTCGATCTGGTCGAAATCATGGTCGGCGCGGTCACGAAGCGCTTCGAGCAGGTGCTGGTGGAGTCGAAGGTCGTGGGGATCGAGAAGACCTCGGCGGGATTCGCCGTCGAGATCGAGCACAACGGTGAGATCCGCAAGGAGGAGTATGAGCAGGTGCTGGTCGCCATCGGTCGGCGTCCGAACACCGATGACATCGGCCTGCAGCACACCAACATCACGCCCAACGAGCACGGCGTGATCCCGGTCAACGAGGAGATGCGCACGGCCGAGAACCACATCTTCGCGATCGGGGACGTTGCCCCCGGCCCCATGCTGGCGCACAAGGCCAGCCGCGAGGCCAAGGTGGCCGCCGAGGTCATCGCGAAGCACAAATCAGCCTTCGACAATCGTGCGATCCCGGCGGTGGTCTTCACCCACCCCGAGATCGCCTGGGTAGGTCTGACCGAGCGCGAGGCCGAGCAGAAGAGCATTCCCTACAGGACGGGCAAGTTCCCGCTGCGTGCCCTGGGACGCGCCCGTACGATCGGGGAGACCGAGGGACTGACCAAGATCATCTCCGATCCCGACAGCGGTCTGGTCCTGGGTGTTGGCATGGTGGGGCCGCAAGCTTCCGAGCTGATCGCCGAGGCCACGCTGGCCATCGAGATGGGGGCCACGATCGAGGACTTGATGGTGACGATCCATCCGCACCCCACGATCTCCGAGGCGATCATGGAGGCCGCCGAGGTGAGCGCGGGGGCGCCCACCCATCTGCCGCCGCAGCGGAAAAGGTAGAGGAATCGCGGCCGTGGAGGGTCGGCTCGATCAGAAGCCGGATCATCTGCGCCAGGGTCCGCTCCATGACCCGCACGATCACTCGCTGCGTGAATCAGCCGCGCACGCCCATGCCCCCACATACACCCGTGCCCCCGAGACTGCCCATGCCGCCGAGAGTGCCCATGCCCCCGAGCGCTTGCTCCCCGATGGCCGCGAGCCCGGCTTCGGCCGCTACACGATCGACGACCATCCCATCGAAGAGGCCGCCCGCACGGGCAAGCCGGTCGTGTCCGTCTACCGGCCGGCCGGGATGGCCGTCGTGCTGGGACGCGGTAGCCGGCCCGATCGGGAGATCGATCTACGGGCCTGCCGGCACGACCGGATTCCCCTGCTGCGCCGGCTGGGAGGCGGCTGCGCCGTTCTGCTCGACCCCGGCAACCTGATCGTCTCGGCCGCGCTGCCGTTGCCGGGACTGGGCATGATCAAGCGCGCGACCGATCGGCTCACTGATTGGATGATCGCCGGGCTCGATCGCGCGGGCTACCCAGGAGTGACATCCGACGGGTTCTCGGACCTGGTGCTCACCGATCGCAAGATCGGCGGCTCCTGCATCTACCGCCGCAAGGGGCTCTACTTCTATACGACGACGCTGCTCTTTGCGCCGAACCTGGAAGCGGTTGACCGGTACTTGAAGCATCCGCCCCGCGAGCCCGAGTACCGGCGCGGACGCAGCCACCGCGAGTTCATGGGGTCGCTGCTGGCGGCGGCGCCTCCAGCCGTGGCGCGGACGGGATTCGCCCAGAATCCGGCGGCCGCCGGCAGCCGGGCACCGGATCCGGACCTGCTCGAGCGCTCGCTTCCTAGGCTTGCGATTGACTCATCGGGGATCGATTTCGCATAATGGCGGCTTCCGGAGGGCTAGTCTAATTGGTAAGGCAGCGGATTTGAAATCCGCCGCGGGAAACCGCTTCGGGGTTCGAGTCCCCGGCCCTCCGCAGCGCTCTCCCGGATCGCCCATTTCGCACCGGCGATCCCCGCGCATCACGCTTCGCCGGCTAGCTCGCGCAAGCCACCGGGCTCGCGCTCACTCCAGCCCCACCGATGCCTTCATGAACTGCACGCGCAGGTAGGCGGCCGGGTTCTTGCTTTCGGACTGGCTGAGCTTGCCGCGGAATGCATCGATCGAATCGAACCGGTGTCGCTCCATCCAGCCTTCTAGCTCGCTCAGGATGGGCTCGATCTGCTCGACCCCGTGTTTGTACAGCGTCGAGCAAACCTGCACCGCCCGGGCGCCGGCCAAGATCTGCTTGACCACACCGGTCCCGTCGTGGATTCCGGTCGTCGCCGCCAGGTCGCACTCGACCGTGCCCGAGAGCAGCGAAATCCAGCGCAGCGGCCTGACCGCTTCCTCCGGTGAGCTGATGTAGGAGGCCGGCACCAGATCCATCGACTCGATGTCGAAGTCCAGGTTGAAGAAGCGATTGAAGAGCACGAGCGCATCGATGCCGGTTCGGCTGAGGCGCGTGAGCGTGCGCGAGAGTCCCGAGAAGTAGGATCCCACCTTGAGAGCCACCGGAATCGATACCTTCTCCTTCACCGAGGTGGCGATGTCGAAGTAGACCTGCTCGTTCTCGGCGCCGTCACGGCGGGGGTCGGAGGGAAGCACGAAGACGTTGAGCTCGAGGCCGTCGGCCCCGGCATCCTGCACCTGGCGGGCGAACTCGATCCAGGTACCGGCCGAGACACAATGGATGCTGGCGATGATCGGGATCTGAAGCTCGCGTTTGGCGTCGCGGATGAGCTGCAAGTACTCCTTGACCGCGTTCTCCCGGCCGTAGCGGGTGATGTAATCGGCGGCCTCGGGATGCCACAGCGACGGCTCGCTCTGCTCGATCATCCCGGCCACCTCGGCCTGAATTTGCTCCTCGAAGATCGACTTGAGCACGACCGCCCCGGCGCCGGCCTGGGCACAGGCCTTGACCGTCGCCAGCTTGCCCGTCAATCCGCAGCTACTCACAATGACCGGGTTCGAGAGCTTCAGACCCATGTAGGTCGTGGAAAGATCCGCCATGTCGCCTCCGTCGTTTTCCGCATCCACCGGAGCGCCGGCTTCGCCTTGCAGCGAAGGCAACGGCCAGGCGCTATCCCGCCGCCGGGGGGCCCGACAACCTGTGACCATAGTAGGCCCCGTGGGCGGATGCAAGCGACGGCGTGCGTCCTGCTAGCGATAGAGGGATTTGAGCGCGCCCCAGGATGTGTGGAGGTCATCTTCGTCCGGTCCCCAGTCGCCGGGTATGTCCTGGGTCTGCTGCGTGACGAGCAGGTAGACCGACGTGCAACGGGGAACCTGGGCCTCCCCCCGCACCCAACCGGTGTACTCGCCGGCGCCGAGGCCGGTGGCATCGGCGGTGACGGTGAGTTCCCACTCGTGCGGACCGACCTCGTCGACCTCGAGCGACAGCCAATCGCCGATGACATCGAACGAACTCACGCACTCGGGCTCATGGAAGGCCTCCGCGTGGATCATCTGCTGACTGCTTTGCCCTTCCGGCACCTCGAAGACGAGTTCGCCGGGGCTCATGCTGGGCCGGCAGGGTGACTCGTAGTCGCAGGTCATGTAGGTATAGCCGCAGGTGACGCCCGCGTGGCCGGGCACCATGAAGATCCATTCCCACATTTCGTTCGGGGGCGTGCCCATGCGCATCATGACATCATCGATCGCATCGATGAGCCCATCGCCGGTGACCTCGAGGAGGAAGCTTGCGAAGGGGAACACGAAGAGTTCGGGATCCGCGGAGGCAAACTCGGCAAAGATCGCTGCCTCGTTGCCGACTACGTCGACGTACCCCCCGTCGGCGGCGCAGAGGCTGGCCTCCACACAGGTCCACTCCTGTGGCCAGCCGACGGTGAACTGCATGCCGGTCACCACGTAGGGAAGCAACTCGGAATACAAGAAGAGCTCGAACTGCAGCAGACCGGTCATGTCCGTGTACTGGTGGATCTCCTCGCAGGTCGTAACCGGAAGATTGCCACAGAATCCGGGATCCGGCTCGTGGACATGCACGATCACCGCGCCCGAGGGGAGCGGATTGGCCCGGGCGGAGGGCGACCCGCCCAGCGCACAGATCAGCCCCAGGGTAAGCGCGC
>CAZZIF010000074.1:0-14219 GCA_964654025.1 uncultured bacterium | reverse complement strand
TATCCCTGGGCGACTCTGCCGCGGCAAGAGCTACTGGAGTGCCGACTGTGCGATTTGGGACTGCGCATCGAGGGAACGGTGCTCGCGCAGCGTATCGAGCGGCTGTATGGAGAACTCGAGCGCAAGGGCCTCCGGTTTCGCCCTTACTTCTGGCTGTCCGATGACTGGTTCACCCCCGACGGCATGACCGGCATCGCCATTCCGTTCTACCTGGCCCATCCCCGTCTGGTCCGAGTGGAACGTTCCATCATGGGCGAAGCCGAAGGCGCTACCGAACGCTGGTGCATGAAACTCCTGCGTCACGAAGCCGGCCATGCGGTCGATCACGCCTTCCAGCTCACCCGACGCCGCAAGCGCCAGCAGCTCTTCGGCCGTTCCTCGGCCAGTTACCCTCGCTACTACCGCCCCAACCCCTACAGCCGGCAACACGTCCACCACCTGGAGTACTGGTACGCGCAGAGCCATCCCGACGAAGACTTCGCCGAGACCTTCGCTGTCTGGCTGCAACCCCGCTCCGGCTGGCGGCAACGGTACCAGAACTGGCCCAAAGCCTTCAGCAAGCTGCGCTATGTCGACGACGTGATGAACGAGATCGCCGGCACACGGCCCCGAGTGCACACGCGATCTCACGTCGACTCGATTCGGACCCTCCGCAAGACCTTGCGAGAGCATTATCGCCGCAAGCGCAGCGCCTACTCACCCGAGCATCCAGATGCCTACGACCAGGATCTGCTGCGCCTGTTTGCGACGACCCGCGGCCGTGGCGGCCGCGAACCGGCGGCCACGTTTCTGCGCCGGGTGCGCGCGGAGGTCAGCGCCGAGGCGGCCCACTGGACGGGAGAACACCGCTACCTGCTCGATCACGTGTACAAGGACATGATGGGACGTTCCCGAGAACTAAGACTGTACATGCAGGCGTCCGAGAGTCGCACCAGGCGCGACTTCACGATCCTGCTCGTGAAGCACACGATTGAATCTCTGTATCGCAATCGCAGGTGGGTGGAAATGTGAAGAAGCTACGCGTGCTGACCTTGCTGGCTTCGGGGCTGGAACCTCCCGACACCATCGAGGGGCTGGCGGATGGCGAAGTCGTCTCGGCCCCCTGGAAGATGGAGTTCGATGTCGTCTCGACCTTGAAGGACCTGGGTCACGACGTGGAGGTCGTGGGAATCCACAGTGATCTGGCGGTCATCCGCCACGCCCTCGAAGAATTCCGGCCGCAGATCGCCTTCAACCTCCTCGAGGAATTCGGCGGGCTGGCCATCCTGGATCAGCACGTGGTGATCTATCTGGAACTGAGAAACACGCCCTATACCGGCTGCAATCCGCGCGGGATGATGATCGCGCGCGACAAGGCCCTCTCGAAGAAACTCCTCGCCTACCACCGCATCCCGGTGCCCGAGTTCGCCGTGTTCCGCCGGAACCGAAAGGTGCGATGTCCCAAGCGGCTGCGGTTTCCGCTCTTCGTCAAGTCGGTGGTCGAGGATGCCTCGCTCGGCATATCCCGAGCCTCCCTGGTTCACGACGAGGAAAGCCTCACGAAGCGCGTGGCCTTCGTCCACGAATACGTCGGAACCGATGCGATTGCCGAGGAGTTCATCGACGGCCGGGAACTCTACGTGGGTGTGCTTGGCAACGAGCGTCTCGACACGTTCCCCGTGTGGGAGTTGCTCTTCCAGAAGCGGACCGACGATACGCCACTGATCGCCACGGCCCACGCCAAGTGGAACCTGAAGTACCAGAAAAAGTGGGGCGTGACGAGCCGGGCAGCCACCAACCTCTCGGAGGAGATGCAGCGGCGCATCTTCACCCGATGTCGGAGGATCTACCGGATCCTGGGCCTGTCCGGCTATGCCCGCATCGACTTCCGACTGACCCCGGACGGACGACTCTACTTTCTAGAGGCCAATCCCAACCCGGCCCTGACCTACGGCGAGGACTTCGCCGAGTCGGCCGAACACCGCGGTCTCGAGTACGAACGGTTGATCCAGCGCATCCTCAATCTGGGCCTGCGCTGGAAGGCGCGTCGGCTGTTCTGAGGCTTCGGCGACTTCGATCGTTCGCCCGCGTCGCTCTCCGGCCGAAAGGCGGACCCCGCCAAAGCGGAATCCGCCCTATTCGACTCGACTCGGCTCTATGGCTTCACCGAAGACCGGCGGCCTGGGCCGCCTCTCTACCGTAGTCGCAAGATGCGGGTGCTCGCGGACGACGCTTCTTGCCAGGTGGCGTAGTAGAGACCCGCCGGCAGCGCCTCGCCGGCCGCGTCGCGTCCGTGCCAGTCGGCAACCCAGCGATCTCCCTGCCACGCACCGCTGAGCGTTCGCACCAGCCGCCCGTGGCAGTCGACGATGCGGAGGATCGGAGCGGCTGCATCGGCCCCTCCGGGCAGCCTGAGCTGAAGCTGGGTGGCCGAACGGAAGGGATTGGGTGAAGCCGTCAGCGACAGCTCGGGCCCGAATGCAACCGAACCGGTCGGACCCGCCGGCCCAGTGGGATCGACCGCGGCGTACTCGGACGCGATCCCGCAGTAGGTATCGGAACCGCTGCCCCACATATTGGCATGCACCAGCTTCCCGGTCCCGGCCACGTACTGGCCGTTCTCCGAAATGGCCACATCGTAGATCGAGCCCGTGGCGTGGCAGCCGTAGACGATGTCGCCTTCGGTATTGAGCACCAGGATCTCGGGGGCGTTCATCTGCGTGTCACCCCAGGTCCCAATCGCGATCAGGTCCCGATCCCGGGTGTAATCGATCGCCGCCGGCAAATCCTGCACACCGGCGTTGCTGATCGGCATGTCCACCGACCAGATCAACTCGCCGTTCTCGAGATTCCACATCTGGTAGCGATTCTTGTTGTAGGAAGAGCTGTACCAGGCCGCGATCCAGAAGCCCTGCTCGCTGACCATCGAGGCGCCCACGTAGTGGCCGGCAGCCGCTCGCACCCAGCGGGAGACATAGGTCTCGGTGCCCGGATCCCACTGATAGGCCTTGGTCGTATTGAAGCCCGAAACGATCCACTCCCCGTTCTCGGAGATGCCGGTCGGGTTCGTGGAGGCGCCCACGTTGACCCGGGCACGCTCGACACCGGCGTCGACATCGAAGACCACGTGGGTGGCGCCGCAGTTCAGATCGGCGAACTGCCCGTTGTCGGTCACCGACATGCCGCGCAACGATGCCGAGTCCAGCGGGATCTGCTCATCGACCAGCACCGTGCCCGTCGCGGCTTCAACCACCACCAAGCGGACCTGGTTCTGGTAGAAGCAACCATAGAAGACCCGGGTGGCGTCCATGTTGACGTGGAGCGTGTTGCTGTAGCCGGCGGGCTGCGCGTAGGGCAGATCCAGAGTCCAGGCCGGCGAATCCAGCGTTTCATACCAACCGGTCAGCACGATACCCGAGCCTTCGGTGTAGTTGGCCAGCGCATAAACGCCACCGCGCGCGGCCACCTGGGCCAGCATGGCCGTGTCGGTCCAGTAGGGGGTGCCGTTGCCTTCAGCCTCGAACATCTCGACCGGCGTGGGGGGAGCATTTTCGTGGCCGGCCATCACGTCCCGGCGTTCGTCGAAGTGACTGATGCCCACCGAGGAGCCGATGATGTCCTCGTGCGTGCTACGCCACAGGTACTCGACACGATCGCCCAGGTCGGGCGCCATCGCGTCGGCCGCGGCGCCGGATTCGGCAAGGGTGATGCGGGTGCCCGTCGGCAGGATCTCATGAACGAAGGCCTGCTGTTCGCTGGCGGCAGTCGCCGGAAGAAGCAGGGCGGGCAAGAGCAGAAAGGAGAAGGCGAGTGCAGTGATACGCATAGGATGCCTCCCGGGTTGAGGTGCTTCGATGCTCACTATTGTAGCCAGGCTCATGATAGCCCTCCACCCCACCGTCCTTCAACTCATCTTCCCTCCCGGGGAGGATGCGCTTGGCTTCTCCGCTTCTCCGCTTCTCCGCTGACGGAACCGCGCGCAACCTAGATGGGCATCCAGTAGCTCAGCTTGACCAGAACCCGATTCTCGGGCTCGTTTTGGAAGAGCGCATCCGGAGTCAAGTCGTCTTCGAAGCGGCCGGGCTCGGCGTGGTTGCCCCGCTCATCGTAGGTCGAGCGCGCGTGCGTCCAGACCAGGTAGAGCGTGCTGCCGGGCCGGTATTCCCAGCGATAGACCGCGTTGAAGTTGATCGAGGCGTAGGAGAAGTCATGGTCGTCGATGTCGAAACCTTCCTCTTCGTAGGGCGTCAGATCATACGAATCCGGTCGGGCCAGCTCTCGCGCTCTCCGGTAGTCGCCCACCGTGACGTACGGCTGCGCGTAGACTTCCAGTGACTGGTCGCGGCTGAAGAGCACACTCGTACGAAGCGTCAGGTTGAAGATGCGCTGATGCAGGTCGCCGAAGATGTAGCTCACGCCGCCAATGCCGCCGCCCTCGTTCTCGTGGTTGATCAGATGCTGGGTGTCGTCGATCCGATCATGGAACGACAGGCTCACGCGGTGATGAACCGCGCTGGATTGATTCCAACGGCAGCTTGGTCCGAGGCGATAGGACCGGTTGCCGGCCTCGTCGTCGTAGTGGCTCATCTCCAGACTGGCCACGAAGCGCTTCCGAGCATCGGTGGACATCCCCCACCAGCCACCCCAGGTCCAGGGCTCGTCGATCAGCGGCCCGCCCCCCGGAATCGCGGCTGTTTCGCCGTTGTCGAGGTGGACGTAGTCGCGGGTATGCCAGCGCTGGGAGCCTTCCAGGTTGATGTTGTAGCCGAACCACATGTCCATGTGATTGCGGAACTGAACCCAGCCGTTGACATTGGTGCTCGTGAAGGCGCGGTGGCCGCGGTCGTAGCTCCAGACCGGTTCGCCGCTGTGGAGGTCATACCCGGTCCGCGGTTCGTACAGCCAGGAGGTGTTGAGATTGTAGTTCAGATTCCCGCGGTTGAAGATCCGGCTCTCCCCATCAGGCGTGTAGGCGTACTGCAACCAGAGGCCGGAGGAGAGTTCATCGGGCGAGGACAGATAGCCGATATCGTTCAGGTCCAGGTCACCGGTCTCCCAGCGCCCGTAGAGCGATCCCCGGAACCGTCCGCCGCGCTTGCTGAGATTCAGCGTGCCCCCCGTCCCGTACTTCTTCTTCGACACGACGGTGGGATCCGAGGCCAGCGCCTCGGGATCCACCAGGGAACCGACGACCGATCCACTCGCCGCCCAGGTGCGGTCGCGGAAGAGCAGCTCGAAGTCCAGCCCACTGGTGTAGGCCTCGCGTGAGTTGTAGTCCCCGTAGTCGTCCCGCCGACCCTGCCGCAACACGGCCGTCTGCATGACATTGATCTTCTGATTGCCCTCGTTGAACTCCTTGCCGAAACGGCCCACCATGTAGTGTGAGGTGCGCTCCCCCGACTTGAAGAGGTTGTGGGCTTGCCCGGTGCCGGTCAAGTCGGTGGACGCGACCAGGGCGGCCACCGAGACGTCGCCGGAGGTCTTGCCGCTCAACTTGGCCGCGTAGCGAATCCGGGAGTTCTCGTCTCCGGTCCCGACGCGCCGCGAGTAGAACATGGTGAAGCCGCGGTGCTCGAAGAAGCGACTCCCCTCGACGAAGAAGGGGCGCTTCTCTTCGTAGAAGGTCTCAAACGGGGAAAGATTCAGAAGGGCCGGATCCGCTTCCACCTGTCCGAAGTCGGGCTGGATCGTGGCGTTGAGGGTCATGGCGGCGGTGACGCCATACTTCAGGTCGAGCCCCGCGTTCTGAAACGTGTCGAGTTCCTCCTTCCCTTCTGCGGACGGGTCGGTGGCCCGGTACACGCCGTAGGGCATGATCTCGATCTGACGCGGCGGCGGGATGCTCTCCATGCCATGCAGACTGCCGAAGCGGCTCACGAAACCCGCCTGTTCGCGATCCCACACCGCCCAGGCGGTATCCTCGCCCCGCGAATGCATGTACCGGTAGACTTGCAGCCCCCAGGTGGAGGCGTCGGCCCGATAACGGATCGAGGAAAACGGCACCCGAAACTCGGCGTACCAGCCGTCGTCATCCTGATATGTCTCCGCCTGCCACACCGCATTCCAGTCCGGATCCCGGTCGGCATCGTTGAAGACGTAGGCATCCTCCTGCACGCCGAGCGGATTCACGCGGAAGTTGTAGCCGGTCGACTTGTCGTTGTACGGGTCGATGTAGATCGACACGATGTCGGAGTTGCTGAAATTGTCCCTGCGTCCCAGGCATTGGGCAATGTTCTGCGGATTCTTCTCCAGGCACGCGACGGCAAAGTAGAGCGCATCGTCGTCGTAGGCGACTTTGAAGACGGTTTGCTCGGACGGACGGCTCCCACGATCGGGATCCCACATGCGGAAACCACAACCTCGCGAGGCGCGCTGCCAGACGGCGTCGTCGAGCTTGCCGTCGACGGAGATGCAATCGTGCTCGGTGAGCGGCAGCGCGTGCAATGCCGGAGAGGCCATGTACGCTGGCGGCTCCGAATCGCGGGCAGCTTGACCGTGCTCCCCGTCTCCGGGCGCGTGAAATCCCGCAAAGGTCGCCCACGCGGCCGTCCCACCCCAAAGGAGAACATAGATGATGGCAGCTATGCCCATCCTCGCGGCAGCGCTATAGCTTGTTGCCCGGCGGTTACGCCGGTGAGTTCTCGCCCTCATCGTATCTGCCCTCATCGTGCCGGCCCTCATCGTCTCAAGCCCTCATCGTCTCAAACCCTCATCGTCTCAAGCCCTCGCCCATGGGGGGAATGCTCTCGCGTTCACTCACTGGTTCACTCACTGGTTCACTCACTGGACGAATGAGACGCGCCGGGGGTTTACCTTTTTTGGTCAGCGTCCTCGTTTGGGCAGAGATCTTCGCCGAAGGTGGGGCCACGACGCGTGCGGCCGGCTGCTCTTCAGGCGAGCGGATTTCAGCGCGGACCCCGTCCGCACCCAGCACGCCCGTGCCTGCATGCCCGCGCCTACGCATGCTCGCGCCTACGCATGCTCGCGCCCGCATGCCCGCGCCCGCATGCCCGCGCCCGCATGCCCGCAGGCAGACTAAAATTCTCAAAGTGTTGCTATATAGAAAGATAGCCACTTGTTCCACCACAGAGCAGCTCGATCGGGGGACCGCAGGTGCGGATCCCACAGGTGCGGGTCTCGCGGGTGCGGATCTCGCGGGTGTGGATCTCGCAGGTGTGGGTCTCGCAGGTGCGGGTCTCGCAGGTGTGGATCTCGCAGGTGCGGATCCCACAGATGCGGGTCTCGCAGGTGCGGATCTGGTTAGTAGTCCAGCGGGTCTATGCTATACTGGCGTTGGCTTCGATCATGAGAGGGCGCCGGCTCGCATTCGAGCACGAACAGCCGATCGTGCCGCGTTCCCTGTCGAGCAGAAACCCTAATCGAGGAATCCTGACCCAGGAGTCCTGACAGAAAATTGCTAACCCGCAGATCACCAACCGGAGGGAAACGCATGGCATTGCTCAAACGTCTCAAGGAGAGATCCGGTATCTGTGCCGTGGCCGTGGTACTGATTGCCACTCTCAGCGCCGGCAACGGATTCGCCGCCGGCCCCGACCAGGACCTTCATGGCGGCCGCCACATCGTTGTTCCCGGCACCAACACACAGCTGACCGTCTGGCAGGGGCTGGATGCCGCTGGCCAGTCCGCCACACACTACGCGATCGACATCGATGGCAATGGCCCCGAGCGCACGGGTACGGCCAACTACACCCTTGGTCTTCGCTACGCGCACTTCGATCCTCTGGCCGAGGAACCTCCGGTGCCGGAGCAACTGCGTGCGGATCAGGCGGTCGGACTCTATATCGTGCAGTTCGTGACACCGCCGATCGCTGCCTTCGCCGAGCAGATCGAGGATCTCGGCGGAATCGTACGCCACTACGTCGCGCAGTACGCTTACCTCATCGAGGCCACCCCGGCTGCCCGCGAGCAGATCGCCGGCCTACCCTACGTTCGCTGGGTGGGCGTCTACGAACCGGCCTACCGGCTCGAGGAGTTCATGCTGGAGAACCTGGAGGTCGCAAGCGAGGCCTACCCCCTCCAGCGCTACAACATTCAGGTGCTTTCCCCGGCGCAGAAGCCGGTGGTCGCCGACCGGATCGCCTCGATCGGTGGACAGGTCAATGGCGCCGATGCGGGCAAGCACCTGGTCGAAGCCACCCTCACACCCAACCAGCTCTTCGAGGTCGTTCGTTGGAACGAGGTCAACTTCGTCGACCGCTGGGGCCCGTATGAGACCGACATGAACGTCGCCCGCGAGGTCAGCGGCGCGAACTACATCGAAGGCGCAGCCGGCTATACCGGAGAGGGTGTTCGCGGTGAGGTCTACGACTCGGGCTTCAACATGGGCCACCACGACTTCCAATCCCGCCCACTGATCCAGCACGGCTACACCGGCTCAGCCGATCACGGCTCCTCCACGTCGGGGATCGTCTTCGGGGACGGCTCGGGCAACGCCATCGCCCGGGGCATGCTGCCCGACGGCCAGGGCATCATCTCCGATTACAACTACACCGCCATGACGGGCCAGGGCCGCTACAACAACACGATGGAACTGCTCGAAGAGCCTTACTTCGCGGTGTTCCAGACCGCCAGCGTCGGCAGCCCGCGCACCACGCAGTACACGACGGTCTCCGCGGACACCGACGAGATGGTCTTCGATTCGGACCTGGTTCACGTACAGTCCCAGAGCAACTCCGGGTGGGAGGACTCGCGTCCGCAGGCCTGGGCCAAGAACATCATCTCCGGCGGCGGTGTCTATCACTACAACACGGCCACCCTCAGCGACGACTGCTGGTGCAACGGCGCCAGCACCGGGCCGGCTTCGGATGGACGCATCAAGCCCACCCTGTGCCACTTCTATGATCAGACCTACACGGTGACCTGCTGCGGCTACGAGTCCTACACGGCCTACTTCGGCGGAACGAGCGGCGCGACGCCGATCATCGCCGGCCACGTGGGCCTCTTCATGCAAATGTGGTCGGAGGGGATCTTCGGCAACGAGGTCAATCCCGAAGGCACCGTCTTCTCCAACCGCCCGCACGTGCCCACCGCCAAGGCCATGATGATCAACACGGCCCGCCAGTACGACTTCTCGGGGCCATCTCATGACAAGACCCGCACGCACCAGGGCTGGGGCATGCCGGATGTCCAGCAGATGTACGATCTGCGCGAGAAGATCTACGTGGTCGATGAAGAGAATCTACTGCGGCCATTCCAGGTGGAAGAGCATGTCGTGGTGGTCGAAGCCGGTGAACCGGCTTTCAAGGCCACCATGGCCTACGCCGACCTGGCCGGCAATCCGGCCGTCCAGTCGCAACACCGCATCAACGATCTCACGCTGAAGGTGATCTCGCCGACCGGAACGGTCTACTACGGCAACGTAGGGCTCTACGACGGTCCTTGGTCCGAGCCAGGAGGCGTGGCGGACACCAAGAACACCGTCGAGTGTGTCTACGTCGAGAACCCCGAGGAGGGCGAGTGGACGGTGGAGGTGAGCGCCGACGAGATCGTGCAGGATGCCGAGCCAAGCACACTGGCCATGGACGCCCGGTACTCGCTGGTCGTCAGCGGCGTGCTGGTGGTCGACTTCTCGGATGCCGAGGGCCCGACCGAGCCCCGCTCCACGCTCAGCCTCGTGCTCGACGGCCCCAACCCGGCCTCGCGCACGGCGCACTTCAAATTCTCGCTGTCGCAGGAGACGGCGGTCGAGCTGACCGTGCACGATGCCCAGGGCCGAGTGGTGGCCACGCTGCTCAACCAGCAGATGCCCGCCGGCACTCACCAGGCTGGATGGAACGGCAAGCTCGTCGACGGTTCACGGGTCCAACCGGGCATGTACTTCGTGCGGTTGCGCACGGCCGGTGAACAGGCCACGCAGAAGGTATTGATGGTGAAGTAGCGGCTGGGAAGAACCGGCTCGCTCACAAGAATAGGCGGCGGATCGGTCAACCGGTCCGCCGCCCACTTGTTTGTTCTGCAAGCTCAGTAGAGAATCGACAATCGCCGCCTCGATGACGTCTTGATGACGCCTCGATGGGGCGCCTAGCCCCGACGCTTCCAGGTCACCGCCGCGCCGACCAGCAGGCCCGCGCTCAGCAACACCAGGGTACCCGGCTCGGGAACCTCGGGGGTCTTGGTCAACATGCCTTGGCTGCCACCATCATATTCAATCGGCCGGTAGTAGACCGCCGAGGCCGTCAGCGTGCCGGGATCCTGGGCGTAGAGGGCATCCAGCACGGACGTCGCGACCGAGCGGGAGCCCGAATTGGCGCCGCCGGTGATCTGGAAGCCGCCCGCCGAAGCCCAGGTCTGGTTGCTGGCCAGATAGCTGGTGCGCCAGGCCTGCTCGTGACTGACCTCCCAGAGCGCCAGCTGCACGCCCTTGGCCTCATCCGCGCTCATGGGCCCGGTGCCGTAGCTCTCGTAGATCCAGGCCGCTTCAGCCGTATTGTAAGGAGGCGGGTAGTTGTAAGGCGGCACGACATAGGCGTCCGCCCACCAGGAATCGCTCCACGTGTAGGAGTGGAAGATGTCGAGGCAGTAGAGCGGATTCTCGAAGTACTCCTTCTGTGACTCGGTGGGGTTCGCAACTGCCGACCGCCATCCGGTGACCGGTCCCAACCCCATGTTGTTGTAGTTCGTGCCGTCGACACGAACGCTCACACCCTGTCCCGTCCCGTAGAGGAACCCGGTGAAATGCAAGTACCAGCTGGCACTTGCGTCAACCGTGGAGCCCGCCATGAGAGCGGCTAGGATGCAGATGCTTAGGAGCAGGTGTCTCATGGGCCATCCTCGCTGTTTCCGTAGGTTTCATGCTCGTCAAACTGTGCGCCGCCGTTTTGGCGGTCTGATAATTGTACCGGAATTGGGCCGGCAAATCCATTTATACGAATCCTCAACTGGTTGCAATGAATCATCTTAGCCTAATTGTGTGTACTTGCATTAATTGCCAGGTTTGCAACACGATGGCTCGATGTCGCGCCCGAGAAGCGAAGTCGCTGTCACGCAATGATCTGGGCAATCCAGGGGGTCTGACGAAAGAGGCCGCTCGACGGGCATCCGACCTGATAGAATGGGGCTCAAAGCAACCAAGGAGGTATCCATGCACCGCACGCTGCTCACCTCGTTCTCCGCCAGCTTGTCCGCGAACTCCACCCGTCTGCCGCTGGGCGGCGTCTTGCGGGTTCTCGGTCTCGGGGCCGCAGCCGTCACACTCCTCTTGGCCCCGCTCGCGAGCGCCCAGCAAATCACCGTAAGCCCAGACGGCCACCTGACGGCGACCTGCGACTGTCGTCCGCCGACCCCCGAAGAGCGGCAGGACCCGTTGCTGGCCCCCGACGGCCTCCTGCAGGAAACGCCCCGCGCCAGCTACAGCCGGGGCTCCGTGCCCCTGCCGCTGGTCCCTGACTGGGTGGGTTCCCGAACCCGGGCAACGGGGGTACTCACCTGGTTCGACGCGGACAACGATGGGGACGAGGATCTCTTCGTGGGCACCTACTACGCCAACATGTATCCCCCGCTCGAGGACTACTACAACTATATGTATCTCAACGAGGGCGGGATGCTCGAGGACGAGCCCAGCTGGATCTCGGTCGATCAACGCCACACCGGCGATGCGGACTGGGGGTTGATCAACGACGACCCCTATCCGGACCTCTTCCTTGCCAATGGCGGCCCTTCCTTCCAGCCGTGCCAGGTCTTCTTCGGTCACGACGGCCTGCTACCCACGAGCGCCGGTTGGCAGAACATCGGCGGGGCCTGGGCCACCGGCTGCGATCTGGCCGACTTCGACCTGGATGGCGATCTGGATGTCGCCACCTCCAACCAGGGCGTCTACCCCGACTCCTACCGGCCGGTCTACCTGTACCGTAATGACGGCGGCACGCTCGGGACCACACCCATGTGGCAGTCGAGCCAGGTGGGCATCACGGGTGCGTGCGCCTGGGGCGACATGGACGGCGATGGCTATCCCGACCTTGCGGTTTCGGGTTGGTCGAACTGGAACACCGGCGTCTTCCGCAACCTGGGCAACACACTGGATCCCAACTTCGCCTGGACGACCGGGGTACCATCCCGCACCGACAAGGGCGTGGGCTGGGCTCATGTGGATCAGGACGCCCACCTGGACCTGGCCGTCGGCGGTAACGGCGATCCCGATTGGATCTTTCTGAACGAGGGAACGATCCTGTCGGACGCGCCCGCCTGGGCTTCGGAAGAACCGTTCAACGGGTGCCAAGAACTCGACTGGGTGGACATCGACAACGACGGCGACATGGACCTGGCCAATGTTCACTTCAGTACGGGCCACGTGCGCATCTACCTCAACGAGAACGGCACCTTCGCCACCACGGCCGACTGGCAGTTCGACGCCTCTTCGAGCGCAACGGCGATCGCGTTCGGTGACGTCAACGGCGACGGGTGGTTGGACCTGGCCATGGGCGTGGCGAACGGGCCGATCGCTCTCTTCCTCAACGAGCAGCTTCCCGCGGCGGCTGACGATCCACGGCCGGCTCCGCTGGTCGCCGAACCACTGCGGCTACGGATCGGCGGCAATCCCGTGCGTGAGCATCTCTCCCTGGCGATCGAGGCGGACCGGCCGGTACGCCCTCTCACCTTCGAGTTGCTCGACGCGACCGGCCGGCGGCTGGTGCACCGTCCGCTCACTTCCGTGGGGTTCGTTCAGATGGCGCATCCGTCCGTGAATCTGGCCACCGAGACAGGCGGCACCCTCACGCCGGGCATGTACCTGGTTCGCGTGACGGCCGAGGATGAGGCCGGAAGAGTCCATCGCGCTCAGGATCAGGTCGTCTGGATGGGCCGGTAGGTCCAAAGAGGAGGCGCGCGTCGTCTCTCCGGGCACCACGGCGGGGCCGAAGACCTCCGCCCGACGCCACGAGGAGGCCGCGGACTCCGCCGGGCGCCACGGGGGCGAACGCCTCCTTCAGTCCAGGGGATGAATCAGACACCACCTCTACCGATCACCGGGAGGGATCCGCCGCGTCCTTGGGCCGGTTCATCCGGTGCGCCAGAATGGTCACGCCCCACACAGCCCAGAGCTGCTCGCTGGCGCCGGAGAATTCGAAGTAGTGCCCCGTCGTGCTGGCGAGCGCGATTTGTAGCAGCATGCCCAGGGAAAGCAGGGTCAGGGCGCCGGTGAGAGAGTCGGGCGCATGCAAGCGGCTGAGAGCGGAAAACCGGCGCCAGACGAGAACCAAGAACCAGATGAAACCGGCCAAGCCGAAGATACCGCAGTTGGCCACGATATAGAGGTAGACGCTCTCGGCGGCCACCCAGTCGTAACGCGACGGGCCAAAGCCCAGCAGCAAGTGTTCGGCCACCGCCGGCAGCGCCCGATTCATCCACAGGTCGATGCGCGCCAGCAACGTGATCGGGATCCACGTTCCGCTGAACTGTAGGCTCATGCGTTGGGCGAACTCCTCGGCGAAGAAGACGGCCGCGAACGAACCAAAGACCAGGATGGGAGGCACCGCGCGCGCCAGATAGCGTTTGAGACTCCTGCGCCGGTACCCGATGTAGATCGCCACGGCGATGAGCGAGATCACCGAGGTGAAGGAGAACGAAAGGACCATCACGAGGCAGATCAGCGGCAGGATGATCATGAGCGCCCGCCGGAAGGCCCGCTTGGGTTCGAACTGGTAGAGCACGATTCCGATCAGCAACGACTGGGCCAGATAGAACCCCGCCACGTTCCAGCCGCCCCCGTGGAACTGGGTATCGCCTCCTGACAGCGAATGGAACAGGGAGGTGACGCGCACGCTGTGCACGAAGGTGTAGACCGCCTCGGCGGACGGATAGTAGTACCCGTAGAACTGCGCCAGCCCGGGGAAGCGCGTGATCTGCAACAGACCGACGATCGCGACGATCAGGGCGGCGAGGATCATCGTTCTCAGGATTGTGAGGATCTGTCCCTCCCGCTTCACGGCCCCCAGAATCAGCCGGTAGATGAAGTAGTACTGAACCGGCGCCATGAAGAACTTCACGAGCTTTGTGGGATCCCCCGCGAAATCCAGCGGGTGGGCGATCAGCGGCAGAATGCTCCGCGCGAAGAGCAACAGCAGGAAGGCCTTCTCCAGGAAGGAGGTGGGCAATCGTTGCGCGCGGCCCAGCACCAGGGTGAGCATGTAGGCTCCGAACACCAGAGCCAGCAGGATCTCGTTGCCGCGCAAGAAGGGGACGATCTGGCCCCGGGGCATGCCCGAGAGAAGCGGAACGAAGAAGAG
>CAZZIF010000073.1:11657-14252 GCA_964654025.1 uncultured bacterium | reverse complement strand
TGTGGCTGCGCAGCGGGCACTGGGACCACTACGCCGACTCGATGTACTTCTGCGAGATCGACGAGAAGCCCCATGCCGTCAAGCCGATGAACTGCCCCGGTGGGCTCCTGGTCTACAGAAGCCGCATGCACTCCTATCGTGATCTGCCGATTCGACAGGCAGAACTCGGTCTGGTGCACCGCAACGAGCTCTCGGGCGTGCTCCACGGCCTCTTCCGCGTCCGTGCCTTCACCCAGGACGACGCCCACGTCTTTTGCACCGAGGAACAGCTCACCGACGAGGTCGTCAAGCTCATCGAATTCTGCATCGCCGTCTACAGGACCTTCGGGTTCCCCGACCCGGAGATCAAACTGTCGACCAAGCCGGAGAAGTACATCGGCAGCGACGAGATCTGGGAGCTGGCTACCCGCGCCCTGCACGAAGGCCTCGACCGGCTCGAACTCCCCTACGAGATCAACGAAGGTGACGGCGCCTTCTACGGGCCGAAGATCGACTTCGACATCCGTGATTCGCTCCGCCGCAGCTGGCAGTGCGGCACCGTACAGGTCGACTTCTCGATGCCCAACCGATTCGATCTGACCTACGAGGGCGCCGACGGCCAGTCGCACCGCCCCGTGATGCTCCACCGCGCGATCCTGGGCAGCCTGGAACGCTTCATTGGTGTGTTGCTCGAGCACACGGCGGGCAAACTGCCGTTGTGGATATCCCCGGTTCAGGCCCGGGTGATCCCGGTCACCGACGGGCACCTCGAGTACGCCGAGCGCGTGCGGGCCGAGCTGGCCGGCGGCGGCATTCGCGCCGAAGTGGACCGCCGCAACGAGTCGGTGAGCAAGAAGGTCCGGGCGGCGCAGCTCGAGCAGATCAACTACATCCTCGTGGTCGGTGACAAAGAGGCCGGCGCCGGCACCGTCAACGTCCGCACGAGGGACAACCAAGTGCATGGCGCCTACCCGGTGGCCGATTTCCTCGCGCGTATCCAGGAGGAAGTCCGGACCCGGGCACTGGCGCCGGCATGGGAATCGTGAGCCAAGGCCCCCCCGGCGCTTCCACGCCCGATCCCCAGCGTAGCCCCGAGCCCGATCGGCCGTCGGAACCGGCTGCGGCGCAGGACGGGAGTCCGCCTTGTGGCCCGCGTTCCTGGGCGCGGCGCAGCACGCTGGGCATGAGCGCCGGGGCACTGGTCAGCAAGCTGCTCGGCCTCGCGCGCGAAGTCCTGCTGGCCCGGTTCTACGGCACCGGCCTGGTGGCCGACGCCTACCGCGGATCACTCACCCTCGCGCTCTCCCCGGTCCATTTGCTCACGACCCACACCGTGCAGACCTGCTTCATCCCGCTCTACACGCGGCTGCGCAGCGAGGCACCCGAGCGCGCGGCCGCCCTCTTTCAAGCACTGCTCATCTTCTTCGTGGGGCTCAGCCTCCTGCTGGGCACCGCGCTCTTTGCCGGCGCCGGGCTGCTCACCCCCTGGCTGCTTCCCGGCTTCGATCCCGACCGCCAGGCGCTCACCGCCCAGATGCTCCGCATCATGGCCCTTGGGTTGCCGTTCTACATCTACTGCGTTCTTCTGGGAGCGCTCGGGGCGGGCCGGCGTGACTTCACCCTGCCGATACTACGTCCCGCTGCGCAGAACCTGGGACTGGTCGCATTGATCGTGGTCGCCGCGGCCACCGGCCGTCCCGTGCTGGCAGCCTACGGATTCACCGCCACCTACGTCGTGTTGGCCGCGGCCAGCAGCTGGCTCTACCGGACCCGCGGTCACTGGCCGTGCACGTGGCACGTCGGGCATGCTGGCGTATCGTCGTTGGCCAGGCTGTTCTTCGAACCCCTCCGGCCCTTGTTGCTCCTCTCGGTGCTGGTACAGGGCATGATCCTCATCGAGCGGTACCTGTCCTCGCTCATCGGCGGCGGGACGGTGGCAGCGATGGACTATGCCCGCTTCGTCACCGAGTCGGCTCACTCTCTGCTGCTGATGCCCCTCGGGCTCGTGAGCCTGGCCCGCTTCGCGCACCCACCGGAGGGGAATGCGCGCAAGACGGGCGAGGCGACCGCCGACCGCATCCTCGGTCTCGTGCTGATGGTGCTCGTGCCGGCGTCGGCCTTTCTGCTCCTGGCCGGCGGCGACCTGGTGAGCGTGCTCTACCAGCGTGGGGCCTACGACGCCGAATCCCAGCGGATGACCCACCAGGCCCTGCTCGGTCTGGGCTGCGGCCTCTGGGCGATCGGCGGCGCCTACTTCCTGCGCAACGTGCTGCATGCGCGCTCCGAGAACGCCACCGTGCTTCGCTACGAAGCCCTGGGAGCGAGCGTCAACCTTGCCTTCATTCTGCTCACCTACCAGCGGCTCGGCATCCTGGCCTTGGGCCTCGGATTGTCGATTGGGGCGACGGTCTCGCTCGTGGCCTACGTGCGACGGCTCGGTCTTCTCGAGCTGCGGACACCCCGGCGCTTCGCGCTCCTCCTGGCCGGCGCCTCGCTCTACGGCCTCCTCGGCTGTGTTTTTGGTATTCGGACTCATCTGTCAGAAAAAATTAAGAAAAATAAAGTTGCCAGAAAAAAGGAGAAAAACAAAACGACAACGGCCGGGGGCGGCCGTTC
>CAZZIF010000073.1:0-11647 GCA_964654025.1 uncultured bacterium | reverse complement strand
CCTCCTCGGCCTGGGCCTGCACCGGCTTTTCGGCATTGGCGGGGAACCGGCGTCCTGGGTCCGGCTGGGCGCGGACCTGGTGCTTTTCATCCTGTTCTGGGGATTGTGGTGCGCCGGCAGCGGAGAACTCCGCGGCTTGGCACGGGAGGGATGGCGCCCGGGCAGAAGGCCCCCGCCGGGCGCCTCGACCGGGACCGGGGACACACCCCCGCCGGGCGCCTCGACCGGGACCGGGAACACACCCCCCCCGGGCGCCCCAGCCGGGACCGGTGCCCCCCGGACACCCATCATCTGTTTCGCGTCCTCGGACTTTGAGTCGGGGCAATGGGTCAACGCCCAGCATCTCATGTGGCGACTCGCGGCCCGGCGCCGGGTCCTGTACGTCAACAGCCTGGGGCTTCGCGCACCGCGCGCCGACCGCCGGGACCTGACGAAGATCGCCCGCCGGCTCCGCGGTCTCGCGCGTCTGAGCTATCAGCCCGACCCCGATCGCGACCTGCACGTCCTTTCACCCGTGACCCTTCCCCCACGGCCGGAGCGCCGCTGGCAACGGGCGGCGGCCCATTTGCTGGCCTGGCGGTTGCGCCAGGCCACCGCCCGGCTCAAGATGCACGACCCGCTGTGTTGGGTCTTCTTGCCCACGGCCGAGCCGGTGCTGGAGGTCCTTGGATTGCGCCGTGTCGTGTATCACTGCGTGGACGCCTACGAGGCCAACCCGGGGGTCGATGCCGAGCTGATTCGGGCGCTCGAGAAGCGCCTGCTGGCGCGCGCCGAGCGGGTCATTGCCACCTCCCGCCCGCTCTATGACCGATTGCGCGCCACCCATCCGTCCGTGTGGCTGATGCCCAATGTGGCCGATCTCAGCCTTTTCCCCCCGCCAGGTAGCGACCCCGGGCACCGGCCGGCCGAGCCATCCGATCTTGCGCCGATTCCGGCGCCGCGACTGCTCTACGTGGGGAATCTGGCCGCCTACAAATGCGATCTCGAGCGCATCGTCGCCACCGCCCGGCGCCGGCCGGCCTGGTCGTGGGTATTCGTGGGACCTCTCGGCCTCGGTGAGCAGACCACAGCTCTGGATGCCCTGACAGCGACTCCCAACATTCACCTACTCGGTCCCCGTGACCGGCGGCAACTGGCAGGCTACATTCACCATTGCGACGCCGGGCTCATCCCGTTTCGAATCAGCGAATCGACCCGGCACAGCTTCCCGATGAAGTTCTTCGAGTATCTCGCCTGCGGCCGCCCCGTTGTCTGTGCCGACTTGCCCAGCCTGAGGGAGCACATGGCACCCGGTATCGCCTTCGCCTACGGTGACGGCGACGGTGACGGCGACGCCTACGGTGACGCCTACGGTGACGGCGACGGTGACGGCAACAGCGCGAATCTGCCCACGATGGAAGAGGCCATTGAGGGCGCCCTTGGCGCTACGGATCCACGATGGGCCGACCGGCGGCGGACGCTGGCGGAAGCCCACAGCTGGGAACGGAGGATGACCGAGATCGAAGCGCTGATCGCGGAGTGGACGGAAGCTTCACCGGCCGATCGCTAGGAGAGCCGGCCCGTCGTTCGGCCACAAGAAAAATCCCGCCAGGCTCAACGGCCAGGCGGGACTCTTCTTAGGCAGTCTACTGCTACGACTACTTGAACATACCCTTGATGGTACCCCAAGTCGGCGACTCGGCAGGCGAACCGCCCTCGTCACCGGTGATGTCCAGGTCGTAGTAGCCGCAGTCCCCGTAGTAACCATCGACCACGATGAAATACGTGTGGCCCAGGTTCAGCTGGAGACCCATCAGCTCGGAGACAAAGCCAGGGCACTCGTCGTCATTGCAGGCGAACGGAGCACCAGGCGTGTGCTCGTCTTCGTAGACATACAGCTTGGTGTCATAGTCAGTCGCACCCTGGCACAGGGTGATGTCGACCAGACCGTCACCCGTGGGGGTGTACTGGTAAACGACGTCCGGCGCGGTCGAACCCGAGTAAGGGCAGACCTCGTCGTAGTCATCCAGGAACCCGCAGGTGTCGCCACCGTCGGCGTAGGGCAGCTCCATGATGACGACTGCATTCGCAATGTCCTCACCACCAACGCGCTCGCCGCTGTAGACAGGCGTGCCAGGCACGTAGTCCGCCGGCCACTTGTCCTCGGCATTCGCCACGCCAAAGACGAGACCAAACGCCGCTAGAAGCGCCAAGAACCTCATTTCGACCTCCTTCAAAGATGCACATTGATTGGTCTTGGGTCCGGGATGTGGCACGCATCCCATTCGGACCACTCGCTGCTCCATGTGGAGGACTGCAACAGTGTGAAGCGGGTGGGTTCGTCCGCGTTCGGGCACTGTTCCAATCAGGAGTAATGATACCAGATTCGGGAGGATGAGGCAAACGTGTGTTCTGGATAATCAAAAATGGGGGCGCAGTAGTGGCGGCAAACTACCAGCCCCGCTGCACCAACTCGAAGTCTCCATATCCATTCTGATCCACGAACACGAAACGCCTCCCAAGCCGGTCGTAAAACCAGACTTCGAGGGTCCGCCCGTAATAGCTATGGGGATCGCGCGTTATCTCGTCCGGGTCGCCATAGGTGATGTAGATCTCCCCGCGGTCGGTCTGCCAACCGGGCCGCAGGACGCCGAAGCTGCGATTGGCGAAGTGAACCCGTCGGAAGAACTCCTCCTTGAACTCATTAAGGGGGCTCTCGGGCGTGGGATCCCGCTTCTTCCAGAACTCGCGCCATAGCTCCTGGCGTTCCCCGGGCGGAGCGTTGCGGAGAGGGTCGATTTCGCTGCCCTCGGCGATCAGGGCCAGCACTTCGATCGACTCGTTCAGAAACCGGCTCAGCGCTTCTGGGGATTCGGCCAGCAGGCTGACCGACGTCTCGGCCCGGGTCTCGAAGGCTCCGGCTCGCACCTCGACTGCCACTCGGTAGGCATCCAGCCAGAGGTCCGCCACCGGCACCGGCCAGGAAAGCGGCGTCACCGCTCGCCCACCGGTGACCGAGCGGCTCCCTTCGCGCACGGTCTCTCCACTCGAGTCGCTCAAACGCCACGATAGTTCGACGACGGGATACTCGAGCCCGCGGTGATAAAGCTCGGCGTAGACACACACTGTGTCTTGCGGTTCGCTGAACTCACGGCGGAGGAAGCCGGCCTGACGCAGATCCATCAGATCGCCATCGGCCCCACAGGCTCCCAGCAGGATGTCGGAGAGCATGGGCCGACCCCACACTCTAGCCGGCAGCGTGCCGCCCAGGCACAGACGTCCCTCGTGACCAGACGAGGGCTCCGACAGCCGAACATCGAAGGCATACTGGCCGGGCGGGAGGCGGAAGACGATGTCCTTCTCGAAGCGGGCGCCTCGCCGGCGTGCCTCCGAGCGGTCGGTGATCCGGGCGTCAAGGGACCAAACATCGCCCGCCACGGGATGATCGTCTTGAAAGACGTGCACGATCAGATCGAAGGATGCGCCGTACCCCCCCGCGTCCTTGCGGAAACAGAGTTCGCTGTAGGGCACCTCGATGTGCAGCAGGGCACAGGTGCTGTCACCTTGCACCGCGGCACTCACCTCAGCCCGAAAGCGCGGGCGCTCGAGATTCTCGGCGCGGGGAACACCGTCCGGCGAACAGGGCGCGGCATGCGCCGCCCCAGCCGCGAACCCGGCCGCGAACCCGGCCGTCAGGCAGACTGCGAGCGCAGACGCGAACCTCGCCGTCAGGCAGACTGCGAGCGCGGCCGCGAGCCTCGCCGTCAGGCAGACTGTGAGCGCGGCCGCGCACCCCCGGCCCCGCCCGGCTGCGATCCAGCGGCTCGGCGCTGTCCGGTAGCATCCGTGCATGCTCCTCTCTCCGGATCCCGGACGGCGCGACCCATGCGGCACCGACCACGTTTTCACCCACCTTCTCGTCGCCGAATCGGCCCATGCGGCACCGACCATGGCGTCACCGACTAGGTCGTCACTGACCAGGTCGTCAGTGACCAGGTCGTCAGTGACCCAATCGTCGCCGGCCTACTCGTCGCCGAATCGTGTGCCGACCTTCCGGGCCACTTCCACCATCTCCGAGGTGGGATCGACGAGTCGTAGGGAGGCAACCGCCTCCGCGATGGGCACCTCGGTTATCTCGGTACCCCGCAGGGATACCATGACATTCTGCATACCCGCGGCAGCGCATTTTGCTGCGTGGACGCCGTATCGGGTGCCCAGGATCCGGTCGTAGGCGGTAGGGGTACCGCCGCGTTGCAGGTGGCCCAGCACGGTCACGCGCACCTCGTCATCGATCTGCTGTTCCAGCTGCGAGGATAGCCAGTGTCCGATTCCGCCCAAACGGATGGCGTCGGTCGACTCCGCCACCCGCTTCGCCACCACCACGTCGCCTCCCTGGGTCTTGGCGCCCTCGGCCACCACGATCAGAGTGTAGTCTCGGCCCTGGAACTTGCGGTCCTTGATAGCGCCCACGACGCTTTCGGTGGTGAACGGAATCTCGGGGACGAGAATGATATCGCCTCCCCCGGCCAGGCCGGCCTCGAGTGCAATCCAGCCCGCGTAACGGCCCATCACCTCGAGCACCATGACCCGTCCGTGGGATTCGGCGGTGGTGTGGAGCTTGTCGAGGGCTTCGCAGGCCGTCGAAACGGCAGTGTCGAAACCGAAAGTAACGTCGGTAGCGGCCAGGTCGTTATCGATCGTCTTAGGGATTCCGATGACCGGCATCCCCTTCTCGCCGAGTTGCTTGGCGATCGAGAGGCTGCCGTCCCCGCCGATGACGACGAGCACGTCGAGCCCGTAGCGCTCGAAAGTCCGCCTGGCCTCGTCGGAGCGGTCCTCGAAGGTCATCTCGCCGCCGGCCTTCACGGGCACCTGGAAGGGGTTGTCCTTGTTCGAGGAACCCAGGATCGTGCCACCGCGGTGAAGGATGCCGGAGACCGAATCCGAGTCGAGACGCATCATCCGATCACGCAGAAGACCTCCGAACCCGTCGAGGAAGCCCACGATCTGCATGTCGTGATTGAACGAGGCCGTCTTGACCAGCCCCCGCAACACCGCGTTCAGCCCCGGGCAGTCGCCCCCTCCCGTCAACACCCCGACTCGCTTGACCTTGCCCATCTCTCGCCTCCTCCATGAGACCACCGGCCCGGGTAGCCGGACGCTGGCCGCCGGCCACTGGCCGCCGGACACTGGCCGCCGGACGCTGGCCGCCGGACGCTGGCCGTCGGGCACTGGCCGCCGGGCACCGGCCGCCAGGCACCGGGCACCGGCAAATCTGGCGGGATTCCGCCAGCGCTTCCGAAAACCGCACTGCCACCTACCGAACATCCACTCGCGGACGGATCCTAGCCGATCGATGGCTGAAGAGCCAGGTCGGGAAGGCCCTCAGATTCAACCTCGGCTCATAGGCGGCCGATCTAAAGAGAACCGGTCCAGCCTCGTCAAAACGGAGTGAAGGAGCAGAGCAGCATGCGGCGTGTGAGACCCTCGCGAAAACAACCTCGGGAGACGGCCAAGGCAAAGCGATCTCGCAGCGCCCCGGCATCGAGCCATCCCTCCAAGAAGAGCCCCACGCGGGGGCCGAAGGGCGGGAGCAGCCGGGAACCGGGTGCGCGCTCCGAGCAGGCGCCGCCCGAACGGGCACGCCCCGAACGGGCACGCCCCGAACGGGCACGCCCCGGGCGATCCGATCCGTCGGCCGAGGGCACTCGCTCGGGCAGCAGCGGCCCCGGGCGGGCGCCTGGGCGCGGGTCCGGCTCACGCAAGAAGCGTTCGGGGCGCGCGATGCGCCGGCCGGCCGTCCGGCCGGAGGTCGAGACCCTTCTCCAGCTCGAAGAGCTTCTGCAACAGCGGATCGTCGGCAAGAATGAGGCCATCCAGCGGGTCGCCAACGCCATCCGCATCCGCAAGACGAATCTGGACTTCCGGCCCCAACGTCCCGACGGCACCTTCCTGCTGGTCGGCCCCCCGGGAGTTGGGAAGTCCGAGTTCGCCCACGCCGTCGCTGAGGTCCTGATGGGTGACGAGAGCCTCGTCATCGACTTGGACATGGCCGACTACACCGAGGAAGAGGATGTCGAGGATCTGCTCGTCACCGCCTATCCGGGCGTCGATGGCCTCATGGTCGAAGGCACACTGACCACGCCCATGCGCAAGAATCCGCGCTCGGTCATCCTGTTCCACGGCATCGAACGGGCTCATCCGGCCGTGCTCCGTCTCATGATGCACGTCGTCGAGCGCGGCGTACTCTCCGACGCCCAAGGTGAGGTACGCTTCGACGAGGCGATCGTCTTCGCCACCACGCGCCTGCTCTACGAGGACGGTGAGGTCGTGCAGCAGATCGGGTTCAATCGTTCCACCACGCCGCGTGAGGACCGGATTCGGCGACTGCTCGAGGACCAGTTCTCCCCCGAACTCGTGGCGGCCTTCAATGAAGTGCTCTTCTTCAAGAAGCTCACGGCCGAGGACGTTCGGATGATCGCGCGCTACAAGGTGGGAGCCGTGCTCGAACGGCTGAAGAAGCAGAAGCGCGGGGTCATCATCAGCGACCGCGTGTGGGACACCTTCATCTGGGAAGACGAAGTGCAGAAGGCCGGTGCGCGTTACCTGAATCGCGCCCTCGAGGAGAGACTCTTCACGCCGCTGTCGAAGTACCTGCTCGAACACAACCGGGCCCGCCGCATCACCGTCGACGTGCGCGACCGGCGCCTCGTGATCCATCACGATTCGTCCTAGGGGGCCTCCCAGCGCTCGATCACCCGGGCCAGGGCCGCGGCCAGACGCGGCCCCACCCGGCCGGCCATCTCGACCACGTCCTCATGCGAGAGCGGCGCTGCCGAGAGCCCGGTAGCCAGATTGGTGATCAGCGAGACGGTCGCCACCTCGAGGCCGCAACGGGCGGCTTCCTCCACCTCCACCACAGTGGACATGCACGCGGCTTGAGCTCCGATCCGCCGGGCCATCTCGACCTCGGCCGCCGTTTCGTACCCGGGCCCAAGCCCGCCCATCAGGGTGCCGCGCATCACCCGCAGGCTTCCGGCACTAAGGCTTCGGAACAGGTCTTCGGTACGCTTCGGATGGTAGAGCGTTCCGCGCAGGATGGGCCCCGCTCGGACACCGCGCAGGGGTCCCGCGCCCAGCGTCAGGATGCGGATGTGGTCCTCCACCACCAGCACGGTGCCCGGCGTGATACCGGGATCCAGCGAGCCGGAGGCGTTGGTGAAGACGATCCACCGGCTCCCGAGCGAGGCGGCCAGGCGGGCGGCAAAGGTGACTTCCGCCCGTCCGTATCCCTCGTAGAAGTGCACCCGACCCTGGAAGACCAGCCCGAGGCGCGGGTCGTCGGTGCCCCACCGAACGATCGCCAGGCGCCCGGCGTGCCCGGGCACCGTCGAGGTCGGATACCCGGGGATCTCGGATCCCGGCACCGTCGTGACGACCGGCCAGGCATCGAGCAGGCTGCCCAGTCCGGACCCGAGCACGATCGCGCCGGCGACCGGCACGCCTGCCAGGAGCGGCTCGATGGCCGCGATCGTCTCCGCACCGATCCCGTATCGCTCCACAGGGATCCCGTATCGCCCTTCGGGAACATCAGATGATGAAGGTCGTTCTCGCTCCACGGATCTAGTCCACCTCCTCCGGATCGTACGGGCGTCCGACCGCGGCCGGCGCCACCGAACGTCCCACCCAGATCACCAGCACCAGCATCGTCAGCGCAAAGGGGAGCATCTGCAAGAACTGCGTGGGAGCACCGCTACCCTGCAAGCGGATCTGCAGCGTCTCGGCCGCCCCGAAGAGCAGGCACGCCGCTCCAGCGCCCCAGGGGTGCCACTTGCCCACGATCATGGCCGCCAGGGCGATGTAGCCGCGGCCGCCCGACATCTGGTCGGTGAATGAGTGCTGCACGAACGCCAGATAGGCTCCCCCCAGTCCCCCCAGCAGGCCGCTGGCCAAGACACCGGTCCAGCGCAGCCGCGCCACCGAGAATCCGGCCGAGTGGGCCGCCTCGGGATGCTCGCCCGCACAGCGCAGCGCCAATCCGTAGCCGGTGCGTTTCAAGAACCACACCGCCGCAGCCAGGAGGGCGACGGTGAGAAGAAACAACGGGTCGAAGAGCACCTGCACGAGGGGATTGCCGCCCCCGGGCGCCGCTGCCGGGTAGAGCGGTTCGGGTGCGGGAATCCGCGCCGAGTTGCTGGCGCTCTGGAAGAGCTGGCGCAGCCCCGCGCGCGTGAATCCATAGGCAATGATGTTGATCGCCAGACCAGAGACGATCTGATCGGCCTTCCCCGTCACGGTCACCAGGGCGTGCAGGGCCGCCGTCGCCAGCCCGCCCACCGCACCCAGCAGGATCCCCACCGCGGGCGACCCGCTGTAGTGCGTCCCCACGACGGCGAAGAAGGCGCCGTTCAGGAGGATCCCTTCCAGCGCGATGTTGACGACGCCCGAGCGCTCGGAGAGCACTCCGCCGGCGGAGGCCAGCGCATAGGGAACGCTGATGCGCAGCACCTGGGCGATGATCGACAGGAGGATGACCAGATCCATCACATCCCCCCCCGGGCCCGCAGCCCCTTCTGCCGCCGCCGCTCGGCCACGATGAAGACGAGCAGGATCACGCCGGTCAGGATCTCGACCACCTCACGCGGCAGCAAGGTGTTGACCGTCAGGCCGGCCTGTGACAGGAAGCCGAACAGCAACGCCGCCGGAAAGACCGCCAGCGGTTCGTTGCGGGCGATCAGGGCAACCGCGATGCCCAGGTACCCGATGCCGCCGGTGAAGCCGTCCTCGTAGTAGTGCTTGTACCCCAACACGAAGTTGGTGCCCACGAGCCCGGCAAGCCCGCCGCCCAGGGCGAAGGCCAGGACCAGATGGCGCCCGGCCCGGATACCAGCCGAACCGGCTTGGCGCAGCCCCTGCCCGACCGCGCGAAGCTCGAAGCCGGCCGGAGTGTGATGGAGGAACCAGAACCCCGCGAGGGCCGCTCCCCAGGCAACCAGAAGGCTGGCGTTGGCGGCCGAGCCCTTCATGGCCGGAATCCAGGCGTCCAGCCTCGGCAGGGCGGCGGGCACCTCGGCCGTGCGTACCGACTCGGGCAGGGCCAGGTAACGGGCCATCAGGAAGTTCGATAACGCGATCGCGATGAAGTTGAGCATGATCGTGTTGATCACCTCGTGCGTGCCGAATCGGGCCTTGAGCGCGCCGGGAATCACCCCCCACAGCGCCCCACCGGCGAAGGCCGCCAGGATGGCCACGGCCAGCGACAGCGGCGCCGGCCATCCGGCGGTGGCGATGCCGGCCAGGGCGCAGGCCAGCGATCCGGCCACAGCCTGCCCCTCGGCACCGATGTTGAATAGGCCGGCACGGAAGACGATGGCGACCGACAGGCCCGTGAAGGTAAGGAATGTGGCGTTGAACAGCACCTGGCCCCAGGCATACGGGCCGAATCGGGAGAGAAGCGTATGGATCACCCGGTCGAGCGGAACACTGAGCGCGGCGCTGATCGCCGCACCGAGTAGGATGGCCACGCCCACGGCCGCCGCCATCGGGAACAGATGCAGCGCTGCCCGCGTGAACCGGGCCTGGCGCCGTGCCGTGGCGGAGGTCACCGCTCCAGCCGCGGATCCCGGGGCCATCTGGCGTGCGGGTCTATGCATCAGCGCTCTCCCCGCCGAGGCCGACCATCTCCCGTCCGATCCGATCGCGGTCGATGCGGCCGCGAAGGTGCGGCCTGCCCAGGCGACCACGATAGATCACCGCCGCCCGGTCGGAGAGAGCCAGCACCTCCTCGAGATCCGTCGAGATCAAAACGATCGCCGCCCCTCCCGCGGCGTAGGCACGCAGCTGCTCGTGAAGGAAGGCGGTGCTCTCCAGATCGATGCCCCGCGTGGGCTGGCACGCAATCAAGAGGCGTCTCTCGCGGGACATCTCGCGCGCACAGAGCAGCTTCTGCTGATTGCCTCCGCTCAGGGCCGATGCGCGCAGGTCGGTCGTCGGCGGATGTACGCGGAACCGCTGGAGCAACGGGCAGGCCCAGTCGCGGGCGGCGCCGTGGCTGTACCAGGCCGCGCGCATCCAGGAAAGCTCGCCCGTGCGGCCGAGCAAGAGGTTCTCCCACAAACGGAACGCGCCGATCAGACCTTCATGGGTACGGTCCTCGGGGATGAGGGCCGGACGAGCCGCTTCAGGAATGGGCCGGCCAGCCCGGTAGGTGCGTCCTTCCACCCGAAGCTCGCCTGTGGTGAGCGCCGCGCGCCCCGAGAGAACCTGGGCGAGTTCGCTCTGTCCGTTGCCGGCCACCCCGGCGATGCCGAAGATCTCCCCCGAACCGACGGCAAGATCGATGTGATCCAGAAGTGGGCGCCCTTCGGCATCGCGCTGGGTGAGACCCAACGCCTCAAGCAGGGGCCGGGCCGGGGAGCCCATTGCAGACCGGACAGGTCTGGCGACTGAACCAGAACCGGCCGGCACGGGTTCGGGCGGGGATTCGGGCACGGGTTCGAGCGTGGATTCAGACGCAGACTCGGACGCGGACTCGGACGCGGAATCGGATGCGGCGTCGGACGCGGAATCGGATGCGGCGCCGGACGCGGCGTCGGACGCGGCGTCGGACGCCAAATCGCACGAACGGTCCGATGCGGACTCCGCACTGGCATCTGCATTCGAAACAGGCTTCTGCGGCCGTCCCATAATCCATTGCACGAGGCGGTCCCGGTCGATCTCGTCCCGAGGCGCCGATCCAACGACCCGCCCATGGCGGAGCACGGTAACCTCGTCGGCCACCGCGAGCACCTCGGAGAGCTTGTGGGTTACCAGCACCACCGAGCGGCCTTCCTCGCGAAAACGGCGCAGGATGTCGAGGAAGGCGTCGACCTCCGGTGGGGCGAGCACGGCGGTGGGCTCGTCGCAGATGAGCACCCGCGCCCCCCGGTAGAGCAAACGGGAGATCTCGACCCGCTGCCGCCCTCCCACACCAAGCTGGTCGATGCGGTCATCGGCCGAGAGGTCAAACCCGTAGCGTGCGAAGAGGGCCTCGAGTTCCCGCGCCATCATCCGCCTCGGCAGGGCCCGCAAGCCCCGGGCCTCTGGAGTGCCGAGTACGATGTTCTCCAGCACCGTCATGACCGGAACCAGCATGAAGTGCTGGTGGATCATCCCGATCCCGTTCGAGAGTGCGGTCGCGGGCGAGTTCATCGGCGCCTCGCGGCCGTCCACGTAGATCCGGCCCCCATCCGGCCTGAGCAAGCCATAGAGAATGCGCATCAGGGTGGACTTGCCGGCGCCATTTTCACCAACCAGGGCGTGGACCGTGCCCGGTCGCAGGCGGAGATCAACCCGGTCGTTGGCGACCGCCTCACCGAAGACGCGCGTGATCCCCTCGAGCCTCACCTCGGGGGTATGCTGCTTCTGGGCGTCTGGCCGTAAGGATCCGCGGCCGGAGCGCCGGCTGCCGCCCGATGCTCGATCTCTCACTCGCTCGGCACCTCGATCCGTCCCGCGACGCTCCCTCACCGCGCGACACCTCGATCCGTCCCGCGACGCTTCCTCACGGCACGGCACCTCGATCCGTCCTGCGATGCTCCCTCACTCGCTCGGCACCTCGATGCGTCCGGCCAGGATCCCCTCGCGCAGCGCGGCCAGCGTGTCGGTGATCCCGGGGGTGAAGAAGCCC
>CAZZIF010000072.1:0-14333 GCA_964654025.1 uncultured bacterium | reverse complement strand
ATGCGCAGATGCCGTGGGAATCGAGCTGGTAGAGGATCCCCTCACCCTCGATGTAGTGCGCGGCCACGTTCAACGTGTTCGGAAGGCGCTCCGCGCCGGCTCCGTTGACCTCCACGTGGGTGATCCTCTCCTGAATCGTCTTCTCGAGCTTGTCGCGCATCGCCTCCATATGAAGCAGCTCCGCCTCGCGGTCTTGATGGGCGAGGACGACGGCCTTGCCCAAGGCCACGATCAAGGGAACGTTCTCGGTGCCGGCCCGGCGGCCCTTTTCCTGGTGACCGCCCAACATGAAGGGACGCCAACGGGCACCGCGGCGTACGTACAGGGCGCCCACCCCCTTGGGCGCATGCAGCTTGTGGCCGGAGAAGGAGAGTAGATCCACATGTCGCATCGCGCCGCCCAGATCGACCGGCAGCTTGCCGACCGACTGCGTGGCGTCGGTGTGGAACAGGATCGAGGGGTCGGTTTCCTTGGTGATGCGCGCCAGCTCGGCCACCGGGAAGATGACGCCGGTCTCGTTGTTCGCGTGCATGATCGATACGATCAGCGTATCGGGCCGCAACGCCTTGATGTAGTCCCGCACGTCGAGCCGGCCGGCCCGATCCACCGGCAACCAGGTGACCTCGAAGCCCATGCGCTCGAGTTCCACGCACACCTCGAGCACCGCCGGGTGCTCGACCTTCGTGGTGATCACGTGCTTGCGGCTCGGATTGGCGCGGATCGCGCCGAAGAGCGCCGCGTTGTTGCTCTCGGTGGCGCAGCCGGTGAAGATGAACTCGCCCGGGTCGGCCGCCCCCAGCGCATCGGCGATCGCGCGGCGGGCCGCATCCATCGCCGCGGCCACCGGCCGTGCCGCCTCATACATGGAGCTGGGGTTGAAGTACTCCCCTTCGAGGAAGGGTTTCATCGCCGCGATGACCTCGGGCGCGACTGCCGTGGTGGCGTTGTTGTCGACGTAGATCGTATCCATGGTTGGACTCCTCATGCCACGCGAGCACTGCCGGGGCGCGTGAGCGCTATCAGGGCGTGCAAGCACTGCCGGGGCGCGTGAGCACTGCCGGGGCGCGAGCACTGCCAGAACGCACGCGCACGGCCGGGGCGCGAGCACTTACACAGCGATCACGCGAATGCGCTCATCCAGGTGGTCCTTGAGCGCCTGCTCGACGAGGAACTTCATCGTGTTGTCGGCGGCAAAGCAGGTGGCACAGGCTCCGCTCAACCGGGCGTAGACCATCGTGTCCTTGATGTCCACGATCTCGATGTCACCGCCGTCTTTGCGCAGCGGAGGCCGCACGTACTCATCGACCACCTGCTCGACCCGCTTGGCGAACTGGTAGGGCGAGACCTCCGGCTTGGCCTCGGGCAACTCCGCCCCGCCCGGTCTCGTGGCATCGTCCCTCGACCGGGTCCCTTCCTTGCCCCAGATCTCATCCAGGATGTCCTGCAGTCCGCCCGGCGCGTAGTGGCAGGCGCCACAGGCGCCGCCGGCCTTGATGGCGTTGGTGATCTGGGGAATCGACTTGAGGCCCAGTTCCTGGACCTTGCGCCGGATGTAGGGCTCGGTCATGCCGAAGCACTTGCATACCAGCCGGCCTTCTTCCTGCTCTTCGGGCTGGATGTCCACACCCAGCTTCTCGAGATCCACACCCCGCTTCTGTGCCCAGTTGAAGACCGCAGCCTGCAGGGCCTCGGCTCCCATCACCGAGCAGTGGATCTTCTGGTCGGGCAGGCCTTCCAGGTAGTCGACCAGCTCGGCGTTCGTGACCTCCAGGGCATCGATGGGCGTAAACCGCTTCTCCTCCAGGATCCGGCACAGCGCTTCGGAGGCCGCGATCGCCGACGTGCAGCCGAAGGTGAGATAGCGCGCCTCGGTGATGACGTCATTGGTGGGATCGGTCTCATCACGATCGACCCGGAAGGTAAACCGCAAGGCATCGCCGCAGGCGATCGAACCGTGTTCCCCGAATCCGTCGGGGTTCTCGATCTCGCCCAAGTGGGTGCCGGGCTTTCCCTGTACGGCATCCATGAAAAGCTGTTTGGTCTTCTCGCTGTATTCCCACGCCATCGTGCTATCTCTCTTTCTTCCATGGGCCCGCGTGCGGCAGGCCTGGCATCACCGTCGGCCCGGCTCGCTCCGCGGTCGGTGAAAACGAGCAGCCTCAGATGGTAGCCCCGGTGCGCGGCCCTTGGCAAGGATCTGTCCCCGGGAAGTGCCCCCGGAGACCACCCGCGGCACCGCCGGGCGGTCCCCCACGGAACCAGCCCGCCAGGGCCGCCCACCCAAGCCGCCCGCCGAAACCGCCCACCAAAGCCGCCCACCTCACACGTTTTGGCACTTTGGAGGTTCCCTGGACGGGTTCGAATTCGGCTACTATGTTGAGAGCTGAGCCGGCCAGGACATAGACAGGCGCTGGCATGAACTGCCAAGGATGTGGCTGGCGCCGGGCATGGACGAGAACGAAGCTCTTCACCAACAAGAGGCGAGGTGGCGGAATGGCGATGCGCATCGAGTTGCAGCCGGGTGAGCCGGAGGTGCTCCAGCTCGTGCTGAGCTACATGAGCCGCCGCTTCTTCGATCCATCCGACTCGGACCGACTGCTGGAGACCGAGACGCAGCTCGAGGAAGCCCGCCGGCAGATGGCGGGGAGCCGCAAAGCCACGCTGGTGCTCGAGACGGACGAGGTTGCCACGATGTTGCGGGCGCTCTCCTCGTATATCGAGGAGTTCGACAGACCGACCTCGGGCGCGGATCGCGAGCAGCTTCGCGTGATTCACCGCTTCGGAGCCCGCCTGCAGCGCCGCCAAGGTCTCTGGGGCCGCCTGCTGGCGCGACTGGGGCTTCGCTAGCCTCGCGGCGCGGCGCCGGTCCCCCTTGCCGGTCCCCCTTGCCGGCAGGGGGGCAGATTGGGGATAATGGAGGGGTGAACAGACACCTCCGGCATCATCCTCTCCGGACCGGGTTCGGCCGCGGGCCCCGGGTCACGGGAGTCTTCCTCGCCGCGGCGATCTTCGTCGGGGCGAGTCTGGCCGTGGACACCACCCACGACGACCACGAGTGCCACCTCTTCGGGTACGTCTTCGGCGATGACGGCGGCTCGCCGGCCCAGCTCGAAACGCTCTGCCAGGAAATCTACGACAAGACCATCGAGTCGCGCGATGCGCTGCCCGCGAGCGATCCGCCCGGCGATCCTGACGCAACCCGGCCCGATCGCACGCCTCTGCGCGAGAGTCCCAGCCGCGACGGCTGGGGATTCACCTACTTCCTCGCGCCACCGCATCCGGGCTTGCAGCGGCCGGTCTTCGTCAAGAGCGGCGCGGCGGCCAGCGACGATGATCTGCGGTGGAACGCCGCGGTGAGCGAGATCACCGACTTCGGCCTGGGCGCGCGCTCGGTCGTCACCGGGCATGTCCGCAAGAGTAGCTACGGACCCGACAACGGCGCCCTGGTCAACCCGCACCCGTTCGCCGACACGTTGGGCGGGCGCTGGTGGACCTTCGCGCACAACGGCCACATGGTGCCCGACACCTTGCTGGCCTGGATCCCGGAGGATTTTCTGGCGCGGCATCCGCTCAACTACGCGCCCATCGAGGTCGACTCGGAGGTGCTCTTCCGGTACTGCCTCTACCAGATCGAGCAGCACGGCAATGTGCGGGACGGCCTGTTGGAGGCCTTCGGCCGGGTGCGCGAGCATTACTCGGCCTTCGTCTTCAACATCTGCATGACCGACGGAGACACGCTGTGGACCGCGCATACCCACAACGTCTTTCCTTTCTACTACGGGGCCAACGAGGACTCCTCGGCCTGGTGGGCTTCCACGGCCAGTGCCGAAGCCGACCCGGCCGAGATGGAGCAGCATCACCTGTACTGGTTCTCCGCCGATGGCTGGGGGGAGGCGAGCTATGACTGAACCGCGACACGCCGGCCCCGGGCCGGTCACCCGAGCCGCGCTCAGCCGCCTCGGCTCACTCCGCGCGCTCGCTCAGGCCGCAGCGCCTCTCCCGCTCGCCCTGTGCGGAGCGATCATCGTCCTCGCCTTGACGGCGTTCCCCGCCGGCGCGTCTCCCGGCAGCGCCTACCTCGTTCTGACGCCCGCCCCCGCGTCGGGCGGCTTCGATGCGGACGCTTACTGCGCCGACGCCGCGGGGTTCGCGTCACGGGCAACCGAGCATCCCGACGGCTGGACGGTCGCCTACCGGCATGCCGATCCGCCGGCCGGCTGGTCGCGGCCCTTCATCATCCGCGGCGGGGGTCCCGGATCAGACGCCGGCACCACGCACCCGCACCTTGCCTACGCGATCGAAGAGATGTTGCCCGTCCGCAACCGGGCCGTGCTCGCGCTTCGGGAAACGCCCGATCCGGAAGCCTGCTATCCCGGCAAGCCACATCCCCAACCGTTCTTCCGATCCGGGTACCTCTTCCTGCACGATGGCCGCATCGACATCGAATCCGTGACGAACGAGATCTGGCTACGTTCGGGCGATCCCGAGTGGGACGCGTTCAAGCTGGCCCATCCGCGCGATTACAACGGCAACGACGATCCTGCCCTGGGCAACGCGAGCGAGATCTACTTCCTGGCGCTGCTCTACGAGATCTCCCTGACCCCGGAGGATGTAACCGGCGCTTTCGTCCGAACGCTCAACCGGATGAGGGGTGTGCCGGGGTATGACACGTGGCAGCTCAATGCCCTGCTGCAATCGGCCGGGGACACCTGGGTGCTGCGCCACGCGCTGGCTGGTTCCCAGGATGGCTACGAGGTCTACTACGGCCTGACGACCCAGGGCGAGTACTGCATCACCGACGAGCTTCCCTCCGGCGCGGCGGGATGGAGCGAGCTACCCAACTTCACCCTCGCCTGCTTCCCCGCCTCCGGCGAGCCCGAGCTCGTCTCGATGCTCAGCTCCGGCGCCACGGAGACGCCGGCGCCCCCGTTCGCCCAGCTCACGCTCCATCCGGCGCGGTGCCCGGCCGTGGGCCGCGTGGCACTGTCCTACCGCACGCCGCCGGGGTCCGGTGGACGGTTGGAACTCTACGACCTGCAAGGCCGCTTGCTGGCTTCCTGGTCTGTGACACCCGGCAGTGGCATGGCCGAGTGGACGCCTCCGCCCACCTTCGGCGACGGCCTCCTGTGGGCCCGTTTGCGCTGGAACGGTCTGGAGGCGCACCGGCGGATCCTCTTTCTGCGGTGAGCGGCGTTCCCTTGCGAACGCGCCGACGGGCATGGCGATGCCCTACCAGTTCCGTTCCCACTTCAGCTCGACACCGGAGGCTTCTCCCTGGCTCACCTGCGTGTGCACCTTGAGCTGGCGGGCCAGCAGGTAGTCCAGGTGCACGAAGAACGCGCTGCTCTCACGCAGGAGCTGCTCGTAGCGGACCATGACCTTCGGGTTCAGGTACTTGCCCACGGTGAGGGTGGTCGTCTCGGACTCTCCGCTCTTGGGCGAGATGCTCACCACATCGAGGCCGAGCTGCTTGGCCACGCGTTCCTGCAGTTTGGATGCGCCGTAGGACGCGGCGATCTCCGTGGCTCGATCGGCCAGAAGCCCGCTCTGGCCTTCGTCGAGCTCGTCGGCGGGTTTGCCGAAGAGGAGCGTCGAGATGATGTCACCCTCGGACAGCTCGGGCTCACTCGAGAATGCCAGCTGCGGCTGATTGGCTGTTCCGGTGACCTCGATGCGGATCACGTATGGCGACACCTGGACTCCTAGAACCAGATCCAGGTCGGGGTCCAGGTCCGCTTCGTCGGCGTAGAAGACGACCTGCCCGCGTTCGAGTTCGAACACGTGACCCAGCTGCTTGATCGTGCCTTGCACAGCCTCCAGCTCTCCGCCCAGAGCCGGTTTGCCATCCCGCACCCGCAGCATGAGGTCTCCGGCCAGCTCCACGTCCAGTCCCTGGCCGCGCAACCAGAGACCGCCCGGGCAACGGATCGCGACGGCCAACTCGGGCGGCGCCGCGGACAGGCTGTCGCCGGCGGATACGGCCGAGACCTCCTCAGACCCCGGCCCACTCTCCTTCTCCTGTGCTACCGAGTCGCGCGGAACGTCCGCAGAGGTGGTCCACAGCATCGCATCACCCTTCGCCGGCAGTAGCGTGGGCGGAGGGTCGGGCAAACGGATCAAGGCGCCCTCGATGTCGAAGCCTCCTTCGATGCCGGGCTGCTTCGTGTTGCCGGCCAGGCGCACCTCTCCTCCCAGGGCCGCCCAGGATCCGTCGGGCATCCCCAACCGCAGGTCCTGCAGACGGACCGCTCCCGCCAGATCGAGCACCGGTTGCGCTTCCCCGGGCACGATCATCCCCGAGACGCGCGGATCCGCATCGAGCCGCCCTTTCAGCGACAACCCACCGGGCAGGAAAGGCTGCAGGCGGGCCAGGCTCATCTGATGGGCCTCGAACCGGACGCTCAGGCTGTCGGTCCGCGGCTCGGGCAGAGGTGATGGGGCCAGGGCCTCGATCACGGCCAGCACGGAATCGGCATCCTCCAGCACCACCGTCGCCAGGATGCCGCGTTGCCGCCAGGAAAGCCCGCCGGCGTCAAGATGGGCCGGCGGTTGTCCTTCCCCTCCTACGGACAGGCCGGTGCGGATCCTCAAGGCGTCGAGCTGCTCATTGTCCCTGAACCCGACCCGCAGCTCGCCGGCGGTCCAGGGCGCGGCCGGGGAACCCGAGGTCCGCACCCGTCCGTCGGCGAGGACCACGGCCCGGGGCAGGACGGCCTGGGACTCGGGAGGAAGCAGCGGCCGGAGCCGGTCCAGATCGAGCTCGAGCGCAAAGCCCAGGTCCGCCTCCAGACTGTCGGGCCGCATGAACGCCTGCAGGTCCAGCTCGCCCAATCCGCCAGAGAGCCGCAGCGAATCCACCCGCACGACCGAATCGGCCGCGTCATAGCGCACGCCCCAGGGGCCGGTGCTCGCCAGATCCTGTCCCGCCAGCTCCAGACGCAGCTCTTCTCCGTCGAATGTCCCGGAAGGCGCGCTGGAGGGAGCGCTGTACAAGTTCACCGCCCGCAGGTATCCCTGCAATCCGAATCCCATCTCCGGCATCCGCGCGTCGAGTTGCACGCGACCTCGCACCGCTCGCAGGGAATCGTAGGCGGCGCCCCGAAAACGCAGCGATGCCGACTCGACCTCCTGCGCCGCGCTGGTGAAACCCCGGGGCAGATCCACATCCAGGGTGAGGGTATCCGGGCTCACGGCGGCGCCCACGACCAGCGTGGGCACCGTGGCCTGCGGCGCCTCGGCCGAGACCTCCAGCGCGAAGGTAACCGCCGGCAACGGCCACTCCCCCGAAACGGCCAGCCTGGCATCGGCCGATAGACTCACCTCGTTCAGAACGGGATCATCCCAGCGCCGCAGGAGTTCTGCATCCGGAAGGTGCAGCTCCAGGACGACATCACCTGCGCGCCGATCCGCCTCACCTCGGCCGATCAAGGCCAACCCGGGCAAGCGCAGGACGAGGGAATCCAGACGGATTCGCTCGGTGGTTCCCGCTGCCTGAACCAGCGCCGTGTTCAACCACTTCGTCCGGCCGAGATCGAGACGCGCCTGGAACGAGGGTGGGCTGACCGCGCCGTCGTAGCGCGCGTCGATCTCCGCGTGGATCGGGCCGAGATCATCGACCCGCAGCTGCGGCGGAAAGAGCGGGGCGAGGGAACTCGGCCCGGGTAGCCGGATGGCGCCTCTGGCCGCGACCTTCGAATGCGCCAGCGGGCCGGGTCCGTTCGGAGGGTCGAAGGCAACATCGAGCACGAGTCCGGGAACGTGTTCGCGCGCCCAGCGGGCCTCGAGCGTATCGAGCGCGGCAGCGATCAGGTCGCCGGCGCCGGTCGGCATGCTCTCGAACAAGACCGAAGGCGCCTCGGGCAGATCGGTACGCAGCCGCAGCCAGCCGGGTTCGGATCCGGCCACGCGCGCGTCGAAGCTCCAGGAGCCCAGGTCGCCGATGAGCGTGAACTCCCGCAGCGACAGGTGCGGCAGGCCGGGCTCTCCGCGCGCGGCCTCGGCGATGGCCCCTCGCGCGATGCGAAGGCTTCCGCTGGGGGTCAGATCGCGCGGCTCGGCCAGACGGGTCGAGTGAGCCACATGCAGCGGCGACAGGGCGACGACCAGCGAGTCGGCCTCCTCCCTCGATCGCAACGACCAGCAGAGGCCGAGGTCTGGTAGGCGGGGCAGCGAATCCGGCGCGGCGGCGGGCCCTTTGACCCACGCGCGGATGGCCGCGTCGAGCTTGACGTCGCGGCCGGCACGCAGATCGACGGCCGCGGAGAGACTATCGAGAACCACCGTCTCTCCGCTCTCGAGGATGACCTTGGCCGATCGCAGAACGAGCCGGTCCACCGCAAGTGACGGGACGGGCGGCACCGATCCCATCCGGGGAAAGCCGGCGGGTTGGATCCCGCGCGCGCTGTCGGCCCCGGCGCCACCACTGTCCTGCGCGTCTGGGCTCCGAACCTCGCCGGCGGCGGACGGCGCGGGCAGGTGACTCTGGATGAGCGGGAGATGGGCGCGAACCCCATCGACCTGGATCAGACGAACGGTCACATCCTTGCGAAACAGGTCCCCGAGGTCGCAGTCGACGCGCAGCGAGTCCACAGACAGCAACGTCTCGGCGCCATCGGCCCAGACCAGTCCGTCCAGCTCCAACCGACCGAGGCGCGGCCAGTCCGCGCGCTGCAGGGTCAGCTCGCCGGTCAGTAGGCGGCCGGCCTGGTCGATCCCGATACCCAGCAAGGCGCGCCGGCCGGGCGAGAGGCTCAAGATGCCGACGACCAGCAGCAGAACGACGCTCACGAGCAGGGCCAGGACCTGAAGAGTTCTCACCAGTATGCGCCCGAGGCCGCCGCCTGTGCCGCCACCCGTACCGCCCGTGCCGCCACCCGGGCGTGTTCTGGTCTTGTCATTCGGCCGGTTGTTCATGGGTACGGGTTTCCGATCCATAGGGACGCTCGATCCATGGTGATCAATCCTGACGCCGCATCAATAGGGATGCCCGATGCCGAGTTGCAGAACCGTCCGGGGCTCGCCCGGCGGCGGGTCGGTGAGGCCATAGGCCACATCGATCCGTACCGGTCCCACCGGCGTACCGATCATGAGCCCCCCGCCGGAAGCCACCGCCAGGTCGCTCAAACGCACCCCGTCGCGCTCGGTCCAGACCTGCCCACTGTCGACGAACAGCGCGATGCCCAGGATCGACCACACCGGGATCCGCGCTTCTACACCGCCCAGCAGCCGGGACTGGCCGCCCAGGGGCTGCCCCTCTTTGTCCAGGGGGCCCAGCATATGGCGCTGGTACCCCCGCATAGTGCTGACCCCTCCGGCAAACCAGCGCCGGTCGGGAGGCAGTTCGGCCTCCTCTTCCAACGGCCAAGCGGTGGCCGCATCCAGCCGGGCGGCCAAGACCCGCCGTCCACCCAGGCTGACGTACTGGGACGCGCTGCCGCGCACCGAGGCAAAGGGCGCCTCGGTCCAGGGTCCTTCGGGGGACCAATCCCCGCGGAGGGTGAGGCGCCGGCCGCGGCGGGGATCGAGAGGGCTGTCACTGGTGTCGAGATACCAGGCCCCGGTCAACACGGTCTGGAACCCGACATTGCCGGTGAATGCGTCCGGGTCCTCCGACCGGTTCTCCAGATCGCTGTGGACCACTGCGATCCCCACCCGGTAGGTCATGTTGAACCAGGGCTCGAACAGCGTGGACAGCTCCACCTCCCGCTTGTCCAGACGGTAGCTGTCCTCATCCTGGATTTCGTAACGCAGCAGCAGCTCGGTGCGTGAGCGTGGCGCCACGAGAGCCGGCCACCAGAGGCGCGATTCCCCCGTGATGCGATGGGTGGCGTAGGACGCCTCCAGGCCCACCCCCCGTCCCCGCTTGAAGAGGTTGCGGTGTTTGAACCCGGCGCTCACCACGAACCAGTTGTCGGTGAATGATCCCACGCTGGATTCGAGCGTGTGCATCTTCCGGGGTTGCAGGTCGGCGACCAGGTCCAGGGTCGCGCTGCCACTGGCCTCGCTGGTGAAGCGTACCTGCCGGAAGAGCCCCAGCTGGCGCACGTATCGGCGGGCATCCGCGGCGACCGAAGGAGAGAACCGCGTGCCGGGATCAAGCCCCACGGTCTTGTGGACGAGGGGCACCAGGTCTTCGGACACGCCTTCGACGCGCAACCGGCCGTAGTTGAACAGTCCGCCGGGGTAGCAGGTGAACGCGATGTCGCAGGTGAGACTGTCCGGACGCTGCAGAGCGAACTCAACGCGAGGGTGTGCGTAGCCGGCCTGCAGGAGATCGGAGACCAGACGTTCCCGAACCGCCTTGATCTCCGACTCGCGGAATCGCCGCTGCTCGGGCAGAAACGCGGGCAGGCTGTCCGCGGTAGCCGACACCTCCTCCGGACACCCGTCGACAGTGACCTCGCCATAGACGACCTCCGGCCCGGGGTCGATCACGAAGACAACGCCGACCTCCTCGTCGCCGTGTGCTTCGGCCCGTGCCGAGATCCGGGCGCCAGGCCAGCCGTGGCGCGCCAACAGGAGCCGAATCCGCTCGCCGTCCGCCTCGGCCGTGTTCAAGCGCAGGATGGCCTTCTTGCTTCCCAGGAGTTTCTTGCGTGGTGTGAGCGCCAGGCCGCTTCTGGCCTGACCCGACAGGCTTTCCGGCATGCCGTCCAGCTCGAGGGAGGCGACCTTGCGCCCCTGCCAGGCCGACAGCTCGTCGACTTGTACGGCCGGCGCCGCTTGCTCCGGATACTCGGTCCCCGCGGCCGGACCGACAGGACCCGTCGCCGCCAGCAGAAGCAGGAGCGCGGGCAGTAGAAGCGCGCTCAGCGGGAACAGCCGAAACGCCGAGCGTCTCGGGCCGGCCTCACGGCTGGCTTCCCGACCGGCCGAGCTCCGGTCGCGAAGCGCCTCACCCGATCTGCGAACACGCACGCCGGAACCGCTTGCGGAAGGGTCTTGCTCGAATCGATCTGATGGCCTCTGCCTGGGGTTGTACCGAACGTTTCCCACCACGGAATCGAGTCTCCTGTCGGGGGTGGCGCGTAAACTCCGCCTCTCTCTCGTCGGGATCCGGCGGGGCCTGAGCCTAGCCCACCATGAGCGCTCCCGAGAACCCCCAATTGGACTAGATCCACCTACGTGCCGCAAACGGAGGACTACTACGAGAGGACGGCCACCTACTGGGCCAAGGCCAAGCCGCCGATCTTCGGCGTGCTCGTCCGGTCCCTCGACCCCGAGTTGCGCCACAGCTCGAGGCCAATCAAAGCGTCTTGGTCGTCGCCAACACCGGCAACACGGTGCCCGGGGAAGTGATACGCGGCGGGAAGAAACTCGACTTCACGATCCCGATTCGCCAGGAGTAGACGGCGGAGGAACCATCTGTTGGGAGAAAGCGCCTGGTCGAGACTCGTCACTCCCAGGCTGTTTGCGCTGGGATCAGCCAGCCTTCACCGGGTGTCTGGCTACCTTGGGCCGGCGCTGACCATCCGCCGCCGGTCCCCATCTCGGTCAGGACGCCTTGCAGCGGCAAGTAGGCCGCGCTCCCGACCACGATCCTGAAGTCGAGGTCGAACTGGCCGCGGGTGCAGGTAACGTGGCTGTAGTCGGGATTCGAGGAGCTGCCCTGGTTATAGCACAGGCAGTTCTCGTAGGACGGCATCTTCGCTGCGATCACCGCGCCGGCGATGACATCACCGATCTCGGTGCCGAACTCGGTCAGATAGAAGGACCCGCAACCATTCTCCTCGATGCCGCAATCACAGTACGCGTCGTCCGGATCCCCGGGCAACTCGTAGCGCATCGAATAGGTCGATCCATCGTGCGTACAGCGCGTCCGGTTGGTGATGTAGCTCAGGACCCCTCCACGACCCGACCCGGGCGACTGCTCGAACTGCTCCCAGGAAGTCAACACGTAGCTCGACGCACTCGTGACCGAGAGCAAGTCGAGCATGAAGACCAGCTCCTCCTCGGGGGGGCTGGACACATTGCCCGCGATGATGAACAGGATCTTGCCCACCTCTTCCTGTTCGAGGACCGTCGATGCCCCCACGAGTTCCAGGGGCGTCCGGATCGTGCTGCCCACACCCTCCAAGTAGATGCTGGCGAACATGGTGTCGGCGGGCACCATGACGAGGTCACGCGAAGCGGTGGTCGTTTCGTCGACCGCGACGGTGACCTGCACCGAGTCCGGATGATAGGCGGGGTGCTCCGACCGAATCGACCAGACTCCCGGGGCCAATTCGAGCCGGAACTGCCCATCCTCCGTGCTGCTCGTGACCAGCACGTCCTCGCCATCCAGGGTCGCCCGTGCGTATAGATGCGCTTCCCGAGCAAACAGTGTGCTCTCGATCGGTTCGCCCGCTTCCTCAATCTTGAGCTTGATGCCGTTGCGGATCAGCCCGGTGGCGAAGCCGGATTCCTCGTCGAGTTCGAGCAGGACCTCGGTCGTTGCTCCATCGGCGACAATCGCGGTCTTGCTGGCCGCCGAGAAACCCTCCTTCTCCGCAGTGACCGTGACGTTGCCCACGAGCACGTTTTCGAAGTAGAAGCCGCCATCGGCGCCGGTGGCCTGAGTGGTCTGGTGCCCGTGGATTGGATTCTCACCGCTTTCGTGAATGGTGACCGTGGCTCCCTCGATCGGTCTTCCCAGGCTCCGTTCGTGCACGCTGCCCATCAGAACACCGAACTCCTTCTCGGCTTCCTGCCAGATCGTGAACTCCGTCTTGAACTTGCTCTTCTGCAGGCCCACCATGGTCTTCATGGCGGTCGTGACCTGGTTCCCGATGATGAATCCCATCGCCGGTGCCATGACAGCTTGGGTCCCGACGAATTGACCGAGCTTCTTCACTGCCTCGGGTCCCACCGACCGGTCCAGGAGAAACTCGAACGAGGCGCGGTAGGCGGTATTGAAGGTCACGTTCTCGAGCACCTTGTTGGCCACCAGCCATACGACTTCCCAGTACTCCCCATCCCGCAACGCGGCTTCCACCTGTGCCATGACCGGGTAGTCGGTCAAGACCACTGACAGCAGCTCCATCTTCCAGTTCGACTCGGTTGGCGAGATGCCGTCGAACTGATGGACCACCGACTCGGTGTTCGTGGCGACCGAGAAGACGTTGCCGGCGAACTCGAAGAGGATGGTCCACATCCCCGACAGGTGAGCCAGGCGCTTCTCTTCATCAGTCAAGGTGTCCCATGGGTTGTACAGTGGTTGGAACCCATAGCCGATGACCCGTACATGGGTGGAATCGCGGTCGTCCTCGGGCACGTCGAACTCGATCTGGCGTTCGGAGGGGCTCCACGGATAGCGGCCACGGAAGAACTCGAACATCCCGCCATTAGGCGAAAGCAGCACGGTGTCGGGGGGAGACTCGGTGACACAGAAGGCCCAGCGGCCATGGGCATTCGTGATCTTGAACCGGTCTTCCTCCAGGTGCGTCAACTCGTGGCCATTCGTCTGGGTCGTGGGCAGGACGTAGATCTCCGTATCTTCTTGCACCATGTGGATCGGTTGCTGGGCGGAACCCGTCGACTGCTCCGCGGATCCCTCGACTTGCTCCGCCGGTTCCGCCGGGTGCCCGCCGGCGAATCCCAGCAGGCTCGGCTTGTAGGGGATAAGCGTCTCGGGATAAGCCTGCAAGTAAGCGATCACGACATCGGCGACAGCCTCGATGATCTCCTGGTCCTCCACGCCCAGCGCGTGGGGATCGGCAGCCAGCTTGGTCCCCAGAAGCGACTCCAGAACGTCGAGTTCGGGCAGGGTTTCCATGTGGCCCAGGATCTCGGTCGCGCCGTCAGGGTGGCTCACGCAGAGGAGCGGCGTCATGAAGGCCAGGGCCTTGGCGGTGCTGCGCGCGCTCAAAGCGATCTGCCGGCCATCGCCCGGATCCGGGTGAGCGCAAAGCAGCAGGGGCACGCTGTCCCGGTAGGCCATGGCCAGCCCGGGAATGTGACGGTTGCCGGTGATGGCGAAGCCGCCGGTGTCATCGATCTCGGCCTCGTGCTCGCCGAGGCCGACACGAACCTGCTCGAGGCCCCCGCTGCCGCCAGGCAACTCCACCGTGCCCGTGAGTTCGACGGTCGGTGATTCGGGTGTGGTGATCGGGTCGTCCTCGCTACAGGACAGGCCGATCCAGAGGCAAGAGGCTAGAATCAGCCCGAGAGCAGGCAAGCGTCGCATTGCGCATCTCCACGGTTTCACTCGATTCCCCACATGCGCAGCACACGGGTTGGCACATCCTGGCGTGTCGCGCGGCCGTGCGCCCAGCGCAAGAGATCCCGGCCAGCCTCGGTACACAGCCGGTGCCCGTTCTCCCACACTTCGGAAGCCAGCGTCGAGGCATCCCCTG
>CAZZIF010000071.1:7678-14358 GCA_964654025.1 uncultured bacterium | reverse complement strand
CTGCTCTCGACCCACATCCTCGCCGAAGCGCTGATGCTTTGCGATCGGATCCTGATCATCAGCGCGGGACGCCTGGTGGCCGACGGAACGCCCCAGGCTCTGGCCGGCACCGGTGAGGGAGCGGTCGCAACGCAGATCACGGTGCGTGGACCGGGCGAACCGGGCCCGGTGCCGGAGAGGCTCGCCCTGACCGCCGTGCGTGAGGAGGCCACCGTGTCCGAGCAGCCGGCGGCGCGCGAGAGGCCCGCTGTGTCCGAGCAGCCCGCCATCCGCAAGGATCTCGCCGAGCCACTCGCCGAGGGGGATCATCTTTGGCGTCTGGAGGCCCGGCTCGACGGCGCCGGCCGCCGAGCCTTGATGAAGCACCTGCTGGATGGCGGCTACGAAGTGCTGGAATGGAACTCGGGACTGGGAGCCCTGGAACAGGCCTTCCGCAGACTTACGATCGAAGAGGGACGTGATGACCGGCGCGCATAGAGTCCTGGCCCTGGCGAGCCGCGAGTTTCGTGGTTTTCTGAGATTGCCGCTCGGCTATGCCGTGCTGGCGGTCTACGCCCTGGTGAACGGCTTGATCGTGGTGACGTTGCTCTACCTCTTCAGCGACCAGCTCGTGCGCATCGCCCAGCAGGCCCACGTGGCCATGGCCGGGCGTCCGGTCGTCCAGGTGCAAGTCTCGGTCGTCACGCCCTATCTGCTCAACTGCGCTGCGCTCATCATCTTTGTCGTCCCGTTCCTCACCATGCGCACCTTGGCCGAAGAGAAGCGCTCGCGCAGCCTCGAGCTGCTCGTTTCCTACCCCTTGAGCGCCTGGCAGATCGTGGCCGGGAAATTCTTGGGGGTGATGGCCTTCATCGGGCTGATGCTGTGCATCAACGTGTTGCATCTGGTCGTGATCGCGCTCGTGACGACCGCCAATCCGGTACCGATGATCGGCGGTCTGGTGGGCCTGGCGCTGCTCGCTGCGGCGCTGGTGGCCATGGGCCTTTTCGTCTCCTCGCTCAGCATGGGCCAGGTCGAGGCCGCTGTGCTCACCCTGGGGCTGTTCCTGGTCATGGTGATGTCCGGACAGATCTCCCGCGGCGGTGACGGCGTCATCGAACGCCTGCTCAGCACGATCTCGCCCCTGTATCAGTTCGAGGACTTCGGCCGGGGAGTCCTGGCCCTGGAGAACGCCCTCTTCTTCGGCGCAGCGCTGTGCTTGTTCCTTGCGCTGACGCTGCGGGGCGTGGATCTCCTGAAGTGGAGGGGCTAGGGCCATGACCGGAGGATCCCGACCCCTGCCGCTGCTCCTGGCCGGCCTCTTGCTGCTCCTGCTGGGCGCCGCCTGGACCTCGATCGAAACCGAGGGCTATCTGCCGCGGCTGGCCATCGCCAGCGGCGCGTTGCTTCTGGTGCTCTTCGTCGTTCGCCACGCCGGAGAAATCCGCTTCCTGTTGCTGCAGGCGCGCTCGCACGCCGAGCCCGGTCCAACCACAACGTTGCTCCTACTCGTGGTGGTGTTTTTCCTGGCCAGCCTGGCCGCAGCCCGGTACGTGCCGTTCGTGGACCTGACCACCGCGCGGCTCAACTCCCTGGCGCCCGAATCGCGCGCCGCGCTGAAGGCCACCTCCACGACCCTGCACCTGGATGGTTTCTTCGTGGAGAACTCGCCCTCCTGGGAACTGGCGGGCCGCTATCTCAGCCTCTACGACGAAACCGGGCGCGATGTGGAGAGTTCGCTGCAAGACCCCGACCGCAGCCCAGCCCGGGCCCGAGAGCTCGGTGTCCAGCGCGGCGACGTCCTGGTCGTCCGCCACGGCGAGGCTCGCACGACCGTCCACGATCTCACTGAGGAGGCCATCACCCAGGGCATCTTGCGCGTGCTCGAGGGCCGTCCGCGCCGAATTGGCCTGCTGACCGGCCACGGAGAGCCGGCCCGTAACGAGGGCGGCGACGCGGGCATCAGCGCCCTGGTGGGCTTGCTGGCGCGCACGAATATCGAGGCCCGCGAGGTCAACTTACTCACCGCCGGGGAGGTGCCCCCCGACCTGGATGCGTTGCTCATCATCCGGCCACGCCAGCCGTTGTTCGCCGCTGAGCAAGCCGCCGTCCGTGAGTATCTCGAGCAGCGCGGCGGGGGCCTGGGCCTGTGGCTGGAACCGGGAGACTCGACCGGGCTCGAGCCGTACTTGCGCATGCATGCCGTGGGGTTCCCGACCGGTGTGATACGCGATACGGGCCCGATCACCGGGCGGCTGGACCTGGGCGTCTGGTCTCCGGCGCTGGCGGTCAACCCGTCGCACGAGATCGGCGCCGAGTTGAGAGGCGGTTTCGTGGCGGCGCCCGAGGTGCGTCCGCTCGAGGTCATCAGTCCCCACGTAATGGAACTCGACATCGTGGCGCTCCTGAAAACCGCCCCGACGGCCGAGATCGCCCCTGAGCTGGCCGACGAACCGGGCCCTCCGCTGGCCGAGGGCGTCCAGACGGCGGGGATCGTCCTCGAGTGGGACACCGTGGTGGGGGAGACCTGGTCCGCGGAACCCGATGAGCGGGGTCTCCCGCCGATGAAGCCGACCGCGCGGATCGTGGTCATCGGGGACGCCTCGCTGCTCACCAACCGCTATCTAGGCGTCGCGTCGAACCGGGTGCTGGCGCAAAACGCGATCGACTGGCTGACCCGCAAGGAACACTTCCTCAACTTCGGCCAGCGCGCCCAGACGAGCAGCCAGCTCCGGGTGGCGCGGGCGGATCTCAGGTGGCTCCTCTACGGTCTGGAGTTCGGTCTTCCGTTGCTGCTGGTGGTGGCCGGGCTGGCAGTCTGGTGGCGGCGCCGAAGCCGTTCATAGGGAAGGGGACCAAGCATGGCCCGGCCGAGAGCCCTCCATCTGGTCCTGGTCCTGGCGGCCCTCGGGCTGCTTCTGCTCATCGTCTATCCCCGCGGGCCGCGCGAGGACGCGCCCCCCATCATCACGCCGCCGTTGCCGCGCGGCGGGGGCGCCGCGGTCGTCGCCATCGAGAAGGTGACCGCGGGCGACACGTTGCGTCTGGTTCGCGCCGAGGGCCAGTGGCACCTGCGTGAACCCATCCAGGATCTCGGCAGCCTGCGCATGGTGCGCGAACTCCTGCGGGCCACCGAGGAACTCGAGGTGGTGCGCTTCATTCGGGCCGACACCTTGGGTGTCTTCGGGCTCGACCCACCGCGGGCGCGCCTTCGGCTCATGACCCACGGCGGCGATGTGGTCGAGATCCTCACCGGCACGCGGGCGCCCACCAGCGGCGGCGCATACGTGACCTGGGACGGCGTGCCGGGCGTGGTGCTGACAACCCCGCAGTTCATCACGCGATTCATGGACGTGGGCCTCTTCGAGTGGCGCGAACGTGAGATCCTACCCCCAAGCCGCGCGGGCATCGACAGTGTCTGGGTGGCTGGGAAGGACGAGTTCGCGCGGCTCGCGCGTCTGGCCCACGAGGAGTGGGTTTTCTTAGAGCCGGCCGGCCTCGATGCCGACGGACTGGCGTGCGAGCGCACCGTGGCGGCCTTCTGGCGGTTTCCCATCACCCGCTTCCTGGACGATCCGGAGGAGGCGGCGAGGGCGGGGCTCGACCCGCCGCGGGCCACTTGGTGGATCTTCCGCGGCGACCGCTGCGACACCCTGTACATAGGGAACCGGATCAGCGACGAGGAGATGGCCGTGCAGCTCGCCGGGCGCTCTCCGGCGCTGATTCGCGACGATCTCTTCGATCTGTTGACCGGCGGTGTGCGGGCCCTCGAGGCCCGGCGTCTGTTCTGGACCGAACCACACGCCGTCGTGGCCATGGCGCTTCTCGGGCCGGGAACCGGCGCCTACCTGGAGCGAGAGGGAGGCGACTGGTACGCGCGCAGTCTGACCGAGCGGGAGGTCGAAGTGCTCCGCGAGGGCGAACGCCCTCGCACCGCCCGCAACGAGCGGTCTGTGTGGCGGGATCCCCCGCTGTCCGGTGATCTGATCAATCTGCTCTCGATGCAGTCCCCGGGCTGGCTCGACACCCTGTCCACCCCGGCGCAGCCCGAAGCGTTTCCCCTGCAACTCTATCTATGGGACCGTGCTGACTCGCTGGAGTGGGCCGGTGTACGCAATCCGCAGGAGTCGACGGTGCCGGCGGCGGTAGGGCATCGGCATCCGCGACGCCTGCTCGAAGTCCCGCCCGACCTCTATCAGCGCTGGAGCCTCAGGCGTGACCGCATCACGGGCCGCTGATTCCACCGCCGGTCCCGAGTGCGATCTCTCCGCCATGTGCGAGCGCATCGTCGCCCCCCCGCCTCGAGTGCGATCCCCTCGCGACCTCCGCAATCCAGACAGCGAGCCCGCCCAGGAGCGTGAACGCAGCCGCAACCCCCGTGCCAGGAATGAAAGTGCTCAAGTCAAGCCCAGATGCTCCCGATGATCGGTTTGAGGCACTAACCCAAACAAAGGGGGGATTCATTCCATGAAGCCGAAGAAGATCACGATGGTCAACACCGGTCAGATTGCGAAGCGAGGCTGGAAGGGCTTGAAGACGCCGCAGGCGGTGAAGAACTTTGCCACGAAGCACAAGGTTCCATACGTCTATTGGAAGCAGCCCGGCTCGACTCAGAAGTACTTCCTCGTCGAGTACGATGCCTTCTGCGACACCTGGCGGGAGTGGAAGAAGACCGGCACCCCGGCCACCGGCCGGACCGCGGTCAGCAAGCCCACGACCCAGCGCACTCGCACGACGAGCACGGCCAAGACGACCTACAAGCGCACGGCCCGCAAGCCGATCACGCGCACGACCACGTCGCGGACCACGCCGAAGAAGCGCACCACGACCTACAAGACCCGGACGCGCACCCGCCGCTAGGGCGGTGCAGCGCTCGCCCCCGTGCCCGGCGCGGGGAGGGATGCCTCGGGGCAGTCTTCGGACTGCCCCATTGCTTTCCCGGCGACCAACATGCCTGGCGACCAACATTCTGCCCGAGAACAGTTGACCCCGTGCCGGTCGCCCTCTAGCATTCGACGGTTGTCGGAGAGGGGTCGGCCAGCGCCATCATCCGGGTTCGCAGGCTTCTCGACCGAGTCGGCTCGTTCATTCCGAAGATCGAGGGAGGAAGTTCACCGTGGCACGTCGCAGCGGCATTGTCACCCTGACCACGGATTTCGGCACCCGCGACGCATACGTGGGCGCCATGAAGGGTGTGATCTGCAGCATTTTTCCGGGCGTACGGATCGTCGATATTACCCACGAAATCCGGCCGCAGAAGGTGCTCGAGGCCGCCATGCTTCTGGAAGCGGCCTATCCCTGGTTCCCGGCCGGCACGGTGCACGTCGTGGTCGTCGATCCGGGAGTGGGAAGCAAGCGCCGCCCACTGGCGGTCGAATCCGACGGACAGATCTTCGTCGGCCCGGACAACGGCGTGTTGAGCGCTCCGCTGGCGGGGCGATCCGTGCAGCCGCACGAGATCGTGGAAGCCGCCTATGAGATGCCCACCCGGAGCGACACCTTCCACGGGCGCGACGTCTTCTCGCCGGCTGCCGGCCATCTCGCGGCGGGGTTGACCGTGGACTTCCTCGGGCCGGCCGTGGCGGACCCGGTTCGTCTGGAACTGCCCAAGCCGGTCGTGAAGGACGATCAGGTGGAGGGGGAGATCCTGCGCATCGACCGCTTCGGCAACGCGCTCTCTAGCATTCCGCGCGTCATCCTTCAGGATCTCGGTAGCGGACCCTACGAAGTCTTCGTCGGGGGGAAGAGCTACGGGCAGCTGTGCCGACGCTATGACGAGGTTCCGGAAGGGGGGACGCTGGCACTGACCGGCGGCGACGGTCGCGTGGAGATCGCGATCAACGGCGGCGCGGCCAATGAGACCCTGGGCATCGAGCCCGGTGATGTGATGATCATTCGCCGATTGCCGAAGGAGACAGCCTGACGGGAATCCGTCACATCGGGCACCCGGGCGAAGAACTCGGCAGTGAGCCGTCACAGCGGGCACCCGGGCTGCAGCGCCCGTGGGGCAAGGAGCGAGTTCGGGATCCGGCAATAGGATTCGGCCTCTAGCGGTTCAGGCTCTGGCGTGGGGCCGTCGGCAGTGAGGGAGTTCCCGCCGACCGAAGGAGATGGGTCATGACCCTACTGGACATCCTCCTGCTGGCCATCATTGGCATCTCCGGTCTTCTCAGCCTGCGCATCGGTCTGATCCGTGAGGCGTTCGCGCTCGCGGCCTTACTGATCGGCCTCCTGGCGGCCATCGTGCTCGGCCAGACCTACGGCAACGACCTTCCCGACTGGATCGGCAACCCCGTCGCAACGCAAGTGCTCTTCTTTCTCGTCTGCTTCCTTGCCTTCTATCTCCTTGTCACTCTCGTGGGAGCCAGCATCGCCCGGCTCATCAAGGCCATCAAGCTCCGCTGGATGGATCACCTCTTGGGTTTCGTCTTCGGCGCGATCCGCGGCGCGATCATCGTCGTGCTGCTTCTGGCCGGCCTCACGCTCGTCTTGCCCAAGGGCAGCACGCTCTTGACCGAGAGCCGGCTCTATGGCTACGCCGAGGAACCGATCGAGATGCTGGCGAAGATGCTGCCCGAGAAGGCCGAGGAGGCCCTGCGCAAGCGGCATGAGATCTTGCGGCGGCTCGCACCGGAGAAGGAGGAGAGCGAGGACGAGGATCGAAAATCGATCTTCGGAGGGCGGGGCATCCCGCTCTAGGC
>CAZZIF010000071.1:0-7578 GCA_964654025.1 uncultured bacterium | reverse complement strand
TCGGCTGACTCCTCTTCGGGGCGCAGGCCCCACAGCCGCCAGAGGCCGCGGACCAACCCGATCACCGGCGCGGCCAGAAGTACGCCCAACACGCCCCAGAAGACCGATAGGCCAAGCATCGTCAGCAGAAGCACCACCGGCTTGACGCCGAGCTGGCGTCCAACAATGCGTGGGGATAGAAGGTGGGTTTCCAGAGACTGGATGACCAGTAGCACCGCACCGGTCTTGAGCAGCATCGGCAGGGCGTCGGCGCTGAAGAGCGCGGCGGCGGCGGCCAACAGAAAGGTAACCCAGAACCCCAGCACGGGCACGAGGTTGAGCACGCCCGCCAAACAGCCCAGGAGCAAGGCGTAGGGAAGCCCGATCAGCACGAACCCGCCCACCGTCAGCGCACCAAGGATCAACGCCACCAGAAGCTGGCCCTTCAGCCAGGCCCCCACCGATTCCTGGAAGGTGTGGCCCAGCTCACCGATCGGGGCTCGCCAACCCAGCGGCACGTACGGGCGGATGGATCCGCGTAGCCGGTCGAAATCCACGAGGAGATAGTAGGTGAGAATGGGCGTGAGCAGGAAGAACGAGAAGAAGCCCAGCGTGGAGGCCACCCCCCGGCCCACCTGCTCGAATCCCGAGAAGAGGCCGCGCAGCACCGCTTCGGCGTTGGGCAGGACGTCCCCCAGATCCTTCGGAAGCAGCTCGACCCCCTGGGCATGGAGGTACTCGCCGACCACATCTTCCACCCACAGGACGACGGTCTCGTAGGCCTGGGGCAGCTCTTCGATCAGGGTGGCGAGCTGGTCCACCAGGGCCGGTACCAGGACGATGCCCAGAACGAGCAGCACGGCAAGCACCGGGGTCATCAGCATCAGTGCCGAAAGCGGCCGCCACATGCCGCGCCGGCTCAGGTGCCCCACAGCCGGATCGAGCAGAAACGCCAGCGCCAGCGCCGCCAGGGCAGGATAGACGATGGCCTTCGCCTGCGCTAAGATCCACACGGATAGGATCAGGGCGACAGCGATCAGGAGCCGTCGTACGGCCTCGATCGAGCGGTAGGGCCACAGGACAAAGAGCAGCGCGCCGGTCGAGAGGGCGGGTCCGAGAACGGACCTCAACGACCACAGCGAGGCCGCCAGAAGTAGGACGGCCAGGGGCAGCATCATCCACGCCGGTTTCCGATCCATGGGCCCAACGATAGCATGCCGCCGCAAACGGGGGAAGTTGAAGGGAGGAGACTGCGGTGTTCAATATCTTCAACACGAAGATCATGGTAGGTCGTGAGCGCCCGCTCGAGGCGCAGGCCGACGCGTTGGCGATTCCCGCCAACGATCATCTATGGATGGGTGGTGGCCTGGCAGGGACGATCAAAAAGGACGGCGGCGAGGAAATCGAAGCCGAAGCGGTCCGCCAGGGACCAGCCCAGCTCGGGCAGACGGTCGCCACGGCGGCGGGCGAGCTGAAGTTCAAGAAGCTCTTCCATGTCGTGGTCGCCGGACAGGATCTGAAGACACAGACCGAGCATGTGGAGCCGGCGGTGACCTCGCTTCTGGCTCAGGTGCGCCAGACGGGTACCGCAACGGTGGCGGTGGCGCCCCTGGAGAGCGAGGAGAACCTGAAGGCCTTCACCGAGACCGCCCGGGCCGTGGTGCGCGGCCTGCTCGCGAATCTGGGCAAGAAGGGCGATCCGAAGCAGATCACGCTTCTGGCCGTGACCGACGAGGGCCACGAAGCCTACCGCCATGCGCTTCACGAGGCGATGCGAGGGGCGATGTAGAAAGGCGATCCAGAAGAACGGTCTGGAGGGGAGGGACGAGGCGATTTGCCCCCCGAGGGCTGGTACGGAGGGGCGAGGCCAGCCGCCCCCAACGGTTAGAAGCCGGCGCCGAAGGGCGAGGCCTTGATCCCGATCTTGACCAACGAATAGATGAGCCACAACGGCAGCACCAAGGCCGCGGCACGCTTGGTCGAGATCGGGCCCACCCTGGCCAAGCCGAGAATCAGCAGCCACAGGATCCACAGGTCGAACAGATCGAGCAGACTGAGCGCGTAGCCGCCCACCGTCTCGGTCCCCGTCAACACCGCTGGGCTGAAGGTGACGTCCAGGCTACCTTTGGCCATCTGGAGCGGGGTGCGGATGATCTCGCGCAGGGCGGCGGGCAATGCCGAATAGGACATCGCCGCCAGCACGGCGGGATACCCGGCCCGGCCCTCCATGACGAAGCGTACCCCCAGCAGCAGGAGCGCGGCCGGCAGCATGAAGCGCAGCAGCACGGTGCTGGCCACGCCCAGGCCAATCATCAAGGCCATGCGTCCGGGGTCGGTTTCATCCTCGCGCTCCGCCAGGCGATCGCGCGCCTCTTGTGCGCCCTCAGGCACGAGCAGGCCCTTGTCTTCCAAGGCGTCGATCGAGCGCATCTGCTTCTCGAAGTGGAGATCAGCGACGAACTGTGGAGCCGCCGACAGCACGAGTCCGATCAAGAGCGCCGGCCACAACCAGGCCCATCGATCGCCACGCAGCCCCAGAAACGCCGCCCGGGGCTGCGTGAAGATCAAGATGAAACGTTGGGTGACCGTCAATCGCGGCTCGCTTGGCTCCGGTGGGGGTGGCCCGCCAAACCCGGTGCCGGTGCCGGTGTCGGTGCCGTCATGCACGACCGAATCCTCCAACCGCTAGTCCTCGCGGGCAGCGCGCTGGGCCTCGATCTGCCGCGTCTTGTTTAGCAGCTCTCCGGCCTCTGGCACCAGGGCGATCGCGCGGGCGATGGCCGGGTCATCCTGGATCAGGATCCGGTAGCGCTCGTTGTCGCCCCAGAGGTGATTGGCGATCTCGGCCCGCAGCCCACGCCGGATCTCGTCGGTGTGCACCGCGAAACTGTCGGGCTCGTAGCTGAACGAATCGGCCTCCAGGTAGGCCTGAAGTCCATCGAGTAAGTCTTCGGTGACCCGAAACTGAGAGATGAACTCCTCGAACGTTCCGTCCCAAGTGATCTTCCCATCGCCGATCGCCTGGGTGGTGTAGTCGAAGTACTTGCGGTCGAAGGTAAGTTCGTTGTTGAGACGACTGGAACGATACAGCTCGTCGATCTCGACATCGGGCGTGATGCCGCCGCCACCGGTAACCGTCCGGTTCTGTAGGAGCGTCGTGTAGACCGGCGCCTCCTTCTCGGCGTCTTCGGCGATGTCTTCGGCAGTGTCTTCGGCGGTGTCTTCGGTCCCGGTCGCCTCTGCACCGGTGTCATCCGCCACATCCGGTGATTCCTCCAGGTCTTCGTCTCCCGGATGCATCCGGCCGGCCTGGCGATAGTACTCGTCGCGCTCGCCGGCCGCGTAGGGCCGCTGGATGAGACGCCCGCTGGCCGTGTAGTAGCGGGCCACGGTCAGCAACAGGGCTCCACCGTTGCGCAAGGGGTACTGGCGCTGTACGAGTCCCTTCCCGAAGCTGGTGCTACCCACCACGAGACCGCGGTCCCAGTCCTGGATGGCGCCCGAGACGATCTCCGAAGCGCTGGCACTGCCCGCGTTGATCAGCACCACCATCGGGACGTCCGGGTGGGTCGCCTCCTCGGTGGCGTAGTATTCCTCGCTCGAGCCGAAGATCCGGCCCTGCGTGTAGACGATCTTCTTGCCGCCACCGATGAACTTGTCACTCACCTCGATGGCCTGGGTCAGGTATCCGCCGGAGTTGCCGCGCAGATCCAGCACCAGCGACTCCATACCTTGGCCCTCCAGATCGAGGAGCGCCCGTTCGAGTTCCTCGCTGGTCGTGGCAGAGAAGCGACCCATCCGAATGTAGCCGATGCCCGGCTCGAGCATGAAGACGTAGGGTACGCTCTCGATCAGAATATCGTCGCGGACGATGGTGTATTCGATTGGCTCAGGGTCCCCCGATCGACGCACGGTGACGTCGACCTCCGTCCCCTTCGGGCCGCGGAGCTTCTCGAAAACCTCCTGCTCCTTGATCCCGAAGGCCGACTCACCCTCGACATGGGTGATGACATCGCCGGCCCGGATGCCGAGCTTGAAGGAGGGTCCTCCTTCCATGGCGGAGATCACCGTCAGCCAGTCGTTGATGATCGCGAAGGAGATTCCGACCCCGGAGTAGGATCCGCGGTTGCGTTCCTCCATGCGCTCGAAGCGTTCGGGCTCGATGTAGTTGCTGTGCGGATCGAGCTCATCGAGCATCCCGCTGATGGCGCCCTGGATCAGGCTGTCTGGCGCCATCTCCTCGACGTAGTAGGTCGTAATCAGGTTCAGGACGCTGTTGAAGAGCTTCAGCTCGGAATAGATATTCTCATCCGTGGCCAGGACATCCTTCATGAAGACGGAGCCCACGCCAAGGGTCAGGATGCATAGCAGGAGGGGAACTGCTACCCAGAGCCGCCTGCGATTCATGCTGCCTCCCGAACGAAATGGTCTAAGACCAGTGAATGCCTAGAGTTTTCCCTGTCGCCCCCATCTACAGCCAAACCTAGCAAAGGGTTTCAGTCGCGGCAAATTCTATCGCATCGCCTGCCGAAAACCGGCCAAATCAGGTCCTGGAGGGGGGGGCTTCGTCCCTCCGCTTCCTCCGCTTCCTCCGCTTCCTCCCCTCCGCTCCCCTCTGCGGTTGCCTGACCAGCGAGAAACTCGAGCGGGACACCCGGGTGAGATCTGGGGGGCCGGCCTTGGATGAGAGCCGGCAGGGTGCCCCCGGATGAGGGCCGGCAGGGTGCCCCCGGATGAGGGCCGCCAGGGTGCCCCTGGATGAGAGCCGGCAGGGTGCCCCTGGATGAGGGCCGCCGGGGTGCCCCTGGATGAGAGCCGGCAGGGTGCCCCTGGATGAGGGCTGGCGGAGTAGCGCCCGGGGAGATTGCGTAATCGGTCTTCAGCACGTATAGTTCCCGCCGAAGAATGAGCGTAGAGAAGGAGGAGCCACCGTGACGACCGAAAGACAAGCCACCGTGGCCGGGGGAGAACTCTCTTCCGCGGCGCTTGAGCTCGAACGTAAGATCGAAACCCGCACCGTGCGACCGGCAGTGATCGGACTGGGCTATGTCGGCCTGCCCCTACTGGCCGAATTCGCCCGTGTGGGGCTGCGCGGTATCGGCATCGACGTCAATCCCGAGAAGATCGCTCAGCTCAAGGACGGATCCTCGTACGTGGCCGATGTGCCCGACGAGGCCATCGCACCGGCCATCGCCAGCGGCCAGGTAACGCTGACGACCGATTTCGAACTCTTGGCCGAAGCCGATACGGTCGACATCTGTGTCCCCACGCCGCTGCGCAAGACGAGGGACCCGGATGTGTCCTACATCGTCGCGGCCGCCGAGGAGGTGGCGCCGCGTCTGCACCGGGGCCAGATGGTCATTCTGGAGAGCACCACCTACCCAGGCACCACCGAGGAGTTGCTGCTGCCGCAGTTCAGTGAGACCGGGCTCGTGGTGGGAGAGGACTTCTTCCTGGCGTTCTCACCCGAACGGGTCGACCCCGGCAATCCAACCTACACGACCCGCAACATCCCCAAGGTCGTGGGCGGGGTCACGCCGGCCTGCACGCACCTGGCTTCGAAGCTCTTCAGTATGACGCTCGAAACGGTGGTGCCGGTGTCCTCGACCAAGGTCGCCGAGATGGTGAAGCTGCTGGAGAACACCTTCCGCAGTGTGAACATCGGGCTCGTCAACGAAATCGCCCTGTTGTCGGACCGCATGGGAATCAATGTCTGGGAGGTGATTGACGCCGCCGCCACGAAGCCGTTCGGCTTCATGCCGTTCTATCCCGGGCCCGGCCTCGGAGGCCACTGCATTCCGATCGACCCATTCTACCTGTCGTGGAAGGCACGGATGGCCGGCCTCGAGGCGCGTTTCATCGAACTCGCCGGACAGATCAACGGCGCCATGCCCAATCACGTCCTCGGACGAGTTCGCCACGCGCTCAACACGGTGAAGCACTCGGTCAACGGCGCGAAGATCCTGGTCCTCGGCGTGGCCTACAAGGCCGATATCGACGACCTGCGCGAGTCACCCGCGCTCGATCTGGTGCGCCTTCTGGAAGCCGAGGGCGCCCAGCTCGCCTACCACGATCCGTACGTTCCGCGTTTCGGCCAGGACGGGCACGACTACGTCTCCGTAGCGCTCTCGCCCGAGACGGTTCGTGAGCACGATCTGGTCGTGATCGTGACGGCGCACCGGAACATCGACTACGCGATGGTGCTCCGCGAGGCGAAGCTCATCGTCGACACGCGCAATGCGTTGAAGGGCCACAGTGGCGATCACATCTTCCCGCTCTAATGGAAGCTGTTCTCGCTGTCGTGGCTGCCGCGATAGAGGCTGGAATGGACCTGTACGTGGAGACCCTGACAATCACGTGCTGTTACCGTAGGGGGTAGGGGTGGCTGACCGATACACGGTGACCGGCGGAGCCGGCTTCATTGGCTCACACATCGCCGAGCGCCTGCTCGAAGAAGGGCACGAGGTTCGCATTCTAGACAATCTCTCGACCGGGCACCGGCACAATGTGGAACCGCTGCTGGCGGCGCATGGCGACCGCTGCGAGTTCCTGGAGGGCGACGTGACCTCCGCCGAGGACTGCCGCGCGGCGGTCGCCGGAGCACGGTTCGTCATCCACGAGGCAGCGCTGGCGTCCGTGCCGCGCAGCCTGGCCGATCCGCTGGGCACCCACGATGCCAACACGACCGGCACGTTGCATTTGCTGCTCGCCGCGCGGGACGCGGGCGTCGAGCGATTGGTCTTCGCGGGCAGCTCATCGGTCTACGGCGAGTCGAAGAAGCTGCCCAAGGACGAGACGATCTACCCCAGCCCCCTCTCGCCCTACGCCTTGAGCAAGCTGATGAGCGAGGAGTATCTGAAGCTGTTCCGCATGCACTATGGTCTCGAAACGGTGACATTGCGCTACTTCAATGTCTTCGGACCGAGGCAGGATCCGGACTCACCCTACGCGGCGGTTATCCCGCTCTTCGTTTCGGCGCTGCTCGCCGGTGAGGCGCCGACGGTGCATGGGGACGGTCTTCAGTCGCGCGACTTCACCTACGTGGCCAACGTGGTCGACGCCAATCTGGCGGCCTGCACGGCGCCCCGGGCGACGGACGTCTACAACATTGCCTGCGGGGCGCGCACGACCCTGCTCGAATTGCTCGACCGCATCCAGGAGTTGCTCGGCACCAACATTCCGCCCAAGCACACCGAGCCCCGGCCGGGGGACATCCGCCACTCCGAGGCCGACATCTCCCGTGCGGTCCGTGACCTGGGCTTCCATCCACGCGTGTCCCTGGCCGAAGGACTGGCGCCCACGGTGGCCTATTTCCAGGAGGCGTTCGCCGGTTAGGTCACGCTCTGGCCACCGCCCGTCTTGATCGCATCCTGCAGGGTGAACGACGGCGGTTGCACCCTGCAATCCTGCCAATTCGTCCTGGTTCGTCCGTGGGACCCGCTTACGCCGCTCCTCCGTGGAATCGACGCAAGCCGCGCCCCTCAATGGATCCGCGCGGAAGCAGTTACAGACGCGCCGTCCTGAAGGTCCATTTCAACCGCTTGCCGTGTCCGTGGGTATGCTCCCTGCACCTGCCGGGTGCATGAACAGACCCCGCCT
>CAZZIF010000070.1:0-14579 GCA_964654025.1 uncultured bacterium | reverse complement strand
GGGCACCGGACTTCAGCCTGGAAGACACCGACGGGCACACCCACCAGCTCAGCGACTACCTCGAGCAGGGCAAGACGGTGGTGCTGGAGTGGTTCAACCCCGACTGCCCCTTCGTGAAGCGTCATCATGAAGGCGAGAACACGATGAAGCAGCTCCACGCGAAGTATCACCAGCGGGATGTGGTTTGGCTGGCGGTCAACTCCGGCGCTCCCGGCAAGCAAGGCCACGGCAAGCAGCGCAATGCCGAGGCGCGCAAGCAGTATGGGATCGGCTACCCGGTGCTGCTCGACGACTCCGGCCGCGTGGGCCGGCTCTACGACGCGAAGACGACCCCGCACATGTTCATCATCAAGAGCGATGGCACGCTGGTCTATGCCGGTGGAATCGACGACGATCCCCGGGGTTCCAAGGCCCAGCGCGCCGAGCATCTTGCCAACGCGCTGGCGACCCATCTCGAGGGCGGCGAGATCTCGCCGAAACAGACCCAACCCTACGGCTGTTCGGTGAAGTACGGCGCGGCCGTGAGCAAGACAAGCTCGAAGGTCTCGATGTAGGGCGGGGCAGTCGGGTGGGGGGGCACGCTCGCGTCTAGCGTCCCATGCCGGCTCGGAGGTACTCCCGGCGCATCTTGGCGATGTGCAGGATGGAGATTTCCTTGGGGCACACGGCCTGGCACTCGCCGTGGTTCGAGCAGTCGCCGAAGGCCTCGCGATCCATCTGCGCGACCATGGCGAGCGCCCGCCGCCGGCGTTCGGGGCCCCCTTGCGGCAGCAGGGCGAGCTGCGTGATCTTCGCTGAAACGAACAGCGAAGCCGAGGCGTTGGGGCAGGCCGCCACACAGGCGCCGCAACCAATGCAGATGGCCGCGTCCATCGCGCGGTCGGCGGTTTCTTTGGGGATTGGGATCGTGTTGCCGTCGGGTGCCGAGCCGGTCTTGACCGAGATGTAGCCGCCCTCCTGCATGATGCGATCGAACGCTCCGCGATCGACGATCAGATCCTTCACGATCGGGAACGCGCGAGCCCGGAACGGTTCCACCGTCAGCCGGTCTCCATCTTCGAAGAATCGCATCCTGAGGCCGCAGGCCGAGGTGCCCGGCCGGGGACCGTGCGCCACCCCCTGGATGACGAGACCGCAGGTGCCGCAGATGCCCTCACGGCAGTCGCTGTCGAAGGCGATTGGATCTTCATCGCGCACGATCAGCTGCTCGTTGAGGTGATCCAGCATCTCGAGGAAGCTCATCTCGGGGAGTACGCCGGGGACCTGGTACTCGGTGAAGCCGCCGGGCGCAGCCGGACCCTTCTGCCGCCACACCCGGAGATGAATCGTCATCGGCCTCGGTTCGTGGGCGCGACCGCGTTCGCGACCGCGTTCGCCACCGCACTCGCGGCCGCGCTCGCGTCCGCCGGCGCGGTCGTCTTCACGATCCTGACGGCACTGATCTTCCCGCATCTGCTCGCCCATGGCCGCTCCCATTACACGTAGCTGCGCGTCTTCAAAGATACCGACTCGTACACCAGAGGCTCCTTGTGCAACACCGGCTCACGCTCGGGGCCGCGATGTTCCCAGGCGCTGACAAAGGCGAAATCCTCATCATGGCGTGCGGCCTCACCGTCGGCGGACTGATGTTCTTCGCGGAAGTGGGCCCCGCAGGATTCCTCGCGCTGCAGGGCGTCGCGGGCCATGAGTTCACCCAGCTCGAGGAAGTCGGCGACCCGGTAGGCGGTCTCGAGTGCCTGATTGAGATCCTCGTCGTCGCCGGGCACCCGCACATCCTGCCAGAAGGCTTCCCGCAAGGCACGCAGCTCACCGATGGCCTCCTCGAGACCCGCCTGGTGTCGCGACATGCCCACGTGCTGCCAGAGGATGTGGCCGAGCCGGCGGTGGAACTCACGCGGCGTTCGCGATCCGCGAATCGATAGCAGGCGCCGGGTCTGCCGGCGACACGCCTCGGCGGCCTCGCGCAGGGCATCGTGATCGGCATCCACCGGGTCGAGCTGGGAGCCGGCCAGGTAATGGCTCACCGTTCGCGGGATCACGAAGTAGCCGTCGGCCAGGCCCTGCATGAGCGCACTGGCCCCCAGGCGGTTGGCTCCATGGTCGGAGAAGTTGGCTTCGCCCGCTACGTGGAGTCCGGGGATCGTGCTCATCAGATTGTAATCCACCCACAGGCCACCCATCGCGTAGTGCGGGGCCGGGTAGATCCGCATGGGCGTCTGTTGGGGGTCGTCGCCGGTGATCTCCTCGTACATCTCGAAGAGGTTGCGGTAACGATCAAGGACCGTCTCCACCCCCAAACGCTCGATCGCATCGCCCAGGTCCAGGTAGACCGCCCGGCCGGTGGGGCCCACGCCCCGGCCTTCGTCGCAGACGCGCTTGGCCGCTCGTGAGCCGATGTCGCGCGGCACGAGGTTGCCGAAGGACGGGTAGCGGCGCTCGAGGAAGTAGTCGCGCTCGTTCTCGGGGATCCGTTCGGGCGGACGGTCATCGCCGGCGCGGCGGGGCACCCAGATGCGCCCGTCGTTGCGCAGGCTCTCACTCATCAGGGTGAGCTTCGATTGGTAATCGCCTGCCTGTGGGATGCAGGTGGGATGGATCTGCGTGAAGCACGGGTTGGCGAAGTAGGCCCCTCGCTTGTGGCAGCGCCAGATGGCCGAGGCGTTCGAGTTCACCGCCAGTGTCGACAGGTAGTAGACGGGGACGTAGCCGCCGGTGGCGAGCACGATCGCTTCGGCGGCATACCGCTCGATCTCGCCGGTGACCAGATTACGGCAGATGATGCCGCGCGCCCGGTTGTCCACCACGGCCAGGTCGAGCATTTCCCGCCGCGGAAACATCCGCACCGTGCCGGCTGCCACCTGGCGCATCAGGGCGCCGTAGACCCCGAGCAGGAGCTGCTGGCCGGTTTGGCCGCGGGCGTAGAAGGTGCGGGAGACCTGCACGCCGCCGAAGGAGCGGTTGGCCAGCGTGCCGCCGTACTCGCGCGCCAAGGGGACGCCGTGGGCCACGGCCTGGTCGATGATGTCCACACTGAGTTGGGCCAGCCGGTAGACATTGGCCTCACGCGCGCGGAAGTCGCCGCCCTTGATCGTGTCGTAGAACAACCGGTGGATGCTGTCCCCATCGCCCTGATAGTTCTTGGCCGCGTTGATCCCGCCCTGGGCGGCGACGCTGTGGGCGCGGCGCGGCGTGTCCTGAATACAGAAGTTCAGGACCTGGTACCCCAGCTCGCCCAGGGTGGCGGCCGCCGCGCCACCGGCCAGGCCGGTGCCGACCACGATGACGCTGTGCTTGCGGCGGTTGGCCGGCGCCATCAGGGCCGCTTCATGCTGGTGCCGGTCCCACTTCGCTTCCAGAGGGCCGCCAGGGATCCGGGCATCGAGGCAGGCGGTGTTCGAACTCATTGTCCACCTCCTCCCGTGGCCTGCAGGGCAGCCGGAGGGTCGGCGAACGCGTAGATGTAGACGGGCAGCAACAGGAAACCAACCGCCAGCAGGATCGCGATCACCAATGCCAGTGTCGTGAGGCTGCCCACCGAGCCCGCCCGGGTCCAGCCCAACGATTGGAACGCACTCCAGAAGCCGTGGCGAAGGTGGATCCCCAGAACGATCATGACGGCCACGTAACCGGCCGTGACGGCCTCCTGCTTGAACGCCTGTACGACGAGGGCGTAGAGGTCACGCATCTCACCATGGCCGCCGGCGCCTCCATTGCCGGCCGGGACGAGGCGGGCGTCACCGAAGCGGAACATGATCACGTGGGCGATCACGAAGATGAGCAGCACGAGTCCGGAGATGATCATCGTGCGTGAGGAAATGCCCTTGCGACTGGTGTGACCGGCGTTGGCGCTGACGGCATAGCGCACCGGCCGCGCGCGGTACTTGTCGATGAGGACCACGCTGGCGCCCGACAGGATGTGCAGGATGAACACGGTCGCCAGACCCACCTCGAAGACCGGAAGCACCCAGCCGTGGGCCAAGGACTCGATGAAGTGGGCGTACTCATTGAAGGCGTCCCCGCCGATCAGGAGCGTGAAGTTGCCGGCCAGATGGGCGACGACGAAGACGACGAGAAAGAGGCCGGTCAAGCCCGAGATGAACTTCTTGCCGACCGATGACCAGAACAGGTCTCTCCAGATGCCCATCCAATCTCTCCTGGAGTTCGCCTCCAGCAAAGGTGCCCACGATCCAGCCTATCTTCGCTGTGAGAAGAGTTCAGCGTACCGGGAGGCGGCCGACGCACTCAAGCGCCAACCGGGGGAAACAACGTCTCAATTTCTTGCGGGCACATAAGTTGCGTCTTTCGCCGCCGTAGCGGCTCCCGCCAGTTCGTTGCCGGACCGTCACGGAAATGGGATACTAAATGTCCGATTTTTCAGCACTTGTGGGGAATGATTCTCCTGGAACCACAACCTGCGGAAGGTTTGCAACCGTGCAGGCAGCGATCGGAAAGGCGTTCAGAGGAGCCGGCGCCGAGTCTGCGTTGAGCCAGCGCCGAGCCAGCGCCGAGCCAGCGCCGAGCCGGTGTGAAGCCGGCGGCGCCGGTGGACATGACGTGCACGCGCGCCGAGAGGAGATTCGATCCGCACATGGGTACTCCCAAGCACGTGCGGCCCGCACCGGCCGCCGTATCCCCGGTCCCCGGGGAACACTCCCCTACGCTGAGCTACCTTTTCATCGAGGTCACCACGGCGTGCAATCTCGCCTGCCTACACTGCGGCGCCGAATGCAGGCGCGGGGGCGAGAAGAAGCACCTCTCCGTTGACGCCATCCTGAAGGTGCTCCGTGACATCCGGCGCCACCATGATCCGCGCGGCATCACCGTCGCTCTCACCGGCGGTGAGCCGCTGTGCTACCCCGACCTCTTCCGGCTGGGCCGCGAGATCACCGCGCTCGAATTCTCCTGGGGTCTGGTGACCAACGGCTACGCGTGGACTCCCGACAAGATGCGCCAGGCCTACGGGGCCGGCTTGTACTCGATTTCGGTGAGTCTGGACGGTTTGAGTGACGAGCACGACTGGTTGCGCGGCAAGGAGGGCGCCTTCTCGAAGGCCATCGAGACGATCTCGATGCTCCGCCGTTACCCCTACTGGAAAGCGATGGATGTGGTCACCTGCGTCCACCAGCGCAGCCTGCCGACCTTGGACCGGCTGTATCTGCTGCTCCGGGCACTGGGCGTCGGAGACTGGCGGCTCTACACGCTCTCTCCGGGAAGGCCGGCGGCGGACCATCCCGAGCTGTATCTGACGAAGGCACAGTTTCGTGAGATGATCGAGAAGATCAAGGCCTTTCGCGCCAGGCATGAGCTACACGTCAACTACTCCGAATCCGGTTACCTGGGGCCGAAGGTCGAGAGCCAGGTGCGCGATTACCCCTACTTCTGTCAGGCGGGCATCCACGTGGCGGGGATCATGGTCAACGGTGACATCCTGGCCTGTCCCAACATCGACCGGCGTTTCAAGCAGGGCAATATCCACACCGATTCGTTCTCCGAGGTGTGGGCAAACAAGTATCAGGAGTTCCGCGATCGGAGCTGGATGAAGACCGGTACCTGCGCCACCTGCAGCGAATGGGACCGGTGCCAGGGCAACTCGTTCCACCTCCGGGATCCGGACACGGGCCGGACCCGGCTCTGCCATTGCCGCGAGTACGGACTGCTCAACGGAGACCGATAACGGTTCGCGCCACCCGGAATCCCACCGTGTTGTCCGCCGAACTCGGCAGGAAGCTGTCACGTGAGGCCGAGCGGCAGTCGCGGGCGAAATAGAACCAGCTGCCGCCGCGCCGAACGTGAGTGTCCGAAACCACGCCCTCGTCCGGTCCCACAGGATCGGTTTGCGCCTCACCGTCGTACGGCGCATAGACGTCCCAACACCACTCCCAGACATTGCCGTGCATGTCGTAGAGGCCGAGTTCGTTGGCCTCCTCTTGGGTGGCCACTCCCTGCGCACGTGCCGTGCCCGCGATCTCCGAGTTGCCGCAGTACCACCCGATCAGATCGAGGTTGGGGTCCAGGCCGCACTGGGGCTCTGTGAGCGGGCCGTTGGCGAGGGCCTCGGCCGAGCCGGCGCGGCAGGCGTATTCCCACTCCGCCTCTGTCGGCAGCCGGTAGCCATCGGCCGAGTGGTTCCAGGTCACGCTGGCCGCGATGATGTTTCCGTCCGCATTGTAGACCTCACCGGTGATCTCGTAGACCGGCGTGAGCCCATCGTGGGACGAGTACGCGTTGCAGAAAGCGACCGCATCGTACCAGGTCACCGTCTCGACCGGACGCGAGAAGCCGGAGAAGAAAGACGGGTTGGTTTCCATGATCGTGACGTAAAGCGACTGGGTGACCTCGATCTCCGCGAGCTCGTAGCTGCGCGTCAGGGTCACCTCATGCTGCAACTCGTCATCGTCGCGGCCCGTCTCACCGGCGGGACTACCCCTGGTGAAGGTGATCCCCTCGCCGACATCGATCGGAATCATCTGGTAGGCGAACGGGTCGATCGGCATCTCCGGGCCGTCGAAGACCGCGGTCTTGACCAGAGGACCGTGGCCGTCGTCGAAGACGAACTGATAGGTGTGCACGTCGACCGGCAGTGTCGTGACGTACTCGAAGAGCACGCCGGCGGCATAGTCGAGCTCCTGGCCCCCGGCGGGTGTCATGTCATGGGCCTCGCCGTCGATCAAGACGGTGGCGACCTCCGGGGCATCGCCTTCGGGATCGGTGTACTCGACCTGGTAGGTGAACTCGGTGGCGGCATCGCCGAGATCCGGGCTCACTGCGCCAGGCGCCAGTGACGGCTGGGTCATGATCGCCTGGGCCACGTTCGAGAGATCGCTCGTGTTGAACGAATCATCCGTCGTGCGCAGGGCGAAGTAGTAGGTGCTGTCCGGCTCGAGGCCGGCGATGTCCAGCGTCTGCACGGTGCCGGCCTCGGCGGGCACGGGACGGCGGACCAATAGCGTGGCCTCTTCGAAGCTCTCTGCCGTGATCGGCGTACTGCTTTGCCGAATCTCGTAGTCCCGGGCCTGGCCGCTGTGACCGTCATCCCCCGGCGCCGTCCAGGAGAGGACGAGCGTGCTCAAGGTCTCGAGCCTGGCCGCCAGATCGGTGACCGCGGCGGGCGCTTCGTTGTCGATCAGGGGCAGCGGGCCCTGCAGGACGATCAGGCCCTCCTCGGCGTCGGCGATGCAGACGATGTTGTCCTGACCGACCGCGACCGCCTGGGCGTCGGAGGAGACCACGGTTCCGGCCAGACGGGGATGTTCGGGATCGCGCACGTCGATGACGTGTGTGCCGGCGTCCTCGGCGGCCACGAAGGCGAAACCGTCCTGCACCACGATGTCGAGGCACCCGCCGCCGACCCGCATGCTGGCCACCGTCTCCAGATGGTAGTTCTCATCGATGCGCATGACACAGAAGCCTTCATCGCCGTCGGCGACGAACGCGTAGCCGTCCTCGACGTCGATGCCCTGGGCCTCGCCCCGGGTGTCTTCGTTATCGACGATGAACATACCGTCGACGGTCACCGTGCGCACGTTGATCACGGTGACGCCCATCTGGTCGTCGGCCACGTAGGCAATGCCATCGACGACGTCGAGGGCCTGGGTTTCGCCATAGGAAGAGACGAAGTTCTTGTAGCGGATGATTCCCGGCAGCGTCTCGTCGGAGAAGTGCACCCGGATCCCCTTCCAGGTGTCGGCCAAGTAGACGGTGTAGGGATCGGTCCGATACTCGGGGAGCACGACGCACAGGTCGTTGGCGCTGATGGCGGTGGTGCCGGCCGAGCTGATCCGCCGCAAGGAATCGGGCACCCCCGGCGAAGCGTCGAAGGTGTGGATGCCCTCGGTGCCTTGGGTGACGAAGGCCACGTCCATGAAATCACCATTGGGCAGGTAGGTGCGCTCCACGCGCAGGTAATCGGCTTCGCGGCCGGTGTTGAGCGCCCACAGGAGGGTGGGGTTCGCGGGATTGGAGATGTCGAAGGCGCGCAAGCCACCCTGGCCGGCAGCCACGAAGGCGGTGGTGCCGACGATGTCGACGTCCAGGGCCTCGGCGGGTAGGATTCCACGGCCCACCACGTCATAGTCGCTCACCGGCGGCTCATACAAGTCCTGTTCTCCACAGCCGGACACGCAGAGCGCGCCCACGAGAACCAGGGCTACCGGGCCGAGAAGCTTCATGCAGGTCGTCACGCGTTTCCTCCTTCGTATCTCCTTGGGCGGGCTAGAAGTCCCGTGTGAATCCCAGCCAATAGCGAGTGGCGGTGTAGGCCTTCTCTTCCGAGGGATCGTCCTCGCCGACCACCGTGGCCGGCGCATCGGTCGACCGGTTGGTATAGCGGACCCCGGCATCCAACTCGATCCCGTTCCAGATCTCCTCCGAGGCCCAGACCAGCCGCGGCTGGTTCTGAATGTCCATGCGCCCCACGTGCAACGGATCGACTTCGAGCGGGCGCTCACTGGTGTAGAACCGGCGTTGATAGTCGTACTGAACGTAGACGTACTTGGTCTTGATGGCGACCAGGGCCTGATCGAGGTAGGAGGCCAACTTGAAGACGCCGTAGAATGCCGGGTGGGTATCCTCGGCCGGACGGTAGGGGAACCGTTCCGGACGGTAGGTGATTCGCAAGCGGTAGCCATCGTTCTCGTAGGAGCCGTCGCCGTCGTTGTCGGAGGTTTCGAGGGTCTCATCGACCTCGTCGTACCCACGAGCCTTCACGTTCTGATACTCGTAGCGGAATCGGAAGGTCAGACGCTTGTAGTCGATGTCGGTCTCGGTCATGAAGTTCCATTCCCAGAGGTCATTCTCCATGAACGGGCGGTTGTAGAAGCGCATGATGCGGTCGACGAAGAGTTTCGTGTCGAGCCAGGAGTTGATCCACCACCGGTAGCCGAAGTTGAATGCGTTGCGGGTGATCTCGAAGTGCAGGTACTCCAGGTCCACCGTCCGCGAGAGAAACGGTTCGCGGTCGCGCAGCTCTTTGATATAGCTATCGGGTGCGTACGTGTAGGAAGCCTCGAAGTAATCGTACTTGCGCAGGTGCTGGCGGACGCGCACCTGCCACTCGTGGTTGTCCTTGATCGAGTTGCGCGCGTAGGTCCAACGCTGAAAGCGGCCTCGCAGGCGGGTGTCCTTGCCGAAAAGCAACGGCCGCCGCAGCTCCATCTGCAGACTGGTGTTGACGATGAAGTCGTCGTCGGTGTCGATGACGTAGCGGTCGGGATTGGTGCGGCTGCGGAACTCGACCAGATTCTCGCGGGAGTAGCGGCAAACGTTATCGTCGTAGATCGCCTCCACCCCGACCGTGGTGTCCAAGCGCCAGCGGGGTTTCTTCACCACCTTCAGGCGCGGTCCATTGTAGAAGGCGCGCAAGTAAACCGGTCTGCCCGAGGCACTCGTGCCGGTCAGCCGGTACTCGTGCCGGCCGGCGGGAAGCGCGATCGTGATCAGGTCCGCATCGGTCGGGAATCCCGGGATGCCCTCGGGGAAGACGTCATCGTCGGATTTTCCCTCGACCGGGAACCACTCGTGGCGGATCGATCCATCGCGGGACTCGAGCACCACGCGCAGGCTCTCGGGCTGGCTGCCTGTTTCATCGGTGTGCCCGCGCACGTACATGCGCAAGTAGCCGGGTCCCCGCAGCACCAAAGGGAAGGTGTTGTCCATGAAGTAGTAGATTCTGGGCTTTCCCGGCTCTCCGATGTTGAGGTAGCCGGGATAGGAGATGTCGGGAAAGGCCCGCGATTGCGGACGCACCCGGCGTGAAGAGCCGCTTCTCAGCGAGGGACCATCGTGATAGGCCCGAACGTAGGTGGGGCGTCCCGATTGGGCCGTGGCGGTCAGGATGAGCTGCTGGAGACCCTTGGGCACCGCGATCGTGATCTTCTTGCTGTCGGTGGGATGACCGGGCAGGTCACCGCCAAAGGACGAAATGCTCGAGCGCTCCAGCACGGCCGGCCAGGTTTGATCGCCGTACTTACCGAAGCCCGTCATTCGGATCGAGAGGGTTTCGGGTTCGCTGGAGCCTTCGGCTACAGTGCCGCGGACGTACAGCTCCATGACCCCGGGACCGCGCACGATGAGCGGGTGGCCGTCATCGGTCCGGTAGTAGCTGCTACGCTCCCCCGCCTTGCCGATCCACACCCGCTCGGGGCTGGGATGCCCGAGCAAGGTGGTGGCCCGCACGAGTGCCGCGTGCGCGACACCTCCGTCGAAAGCGGGCAGCCGGCTGCTGATCTGCGGCAGAAGCCGCAGCGGCGAGAGCAAGACCGGTGCCAGCAGAACCAGCATCACGGCGACTGCTATCGTGCCGGCCGGACTGGGACGACGCCGGCGGGCGCCCCCGGTGCGGTGCGGGGTCATGGTCCGTCGCTTGTCAGTGCCAGCTCGCTTCATCGATTCTCCTGGCGGCGGATCAGACCTCTAGCGGAGGTCGAGACAGGACTTCGGAATCAAGATTCTGGCCGTGGCGGCCCGCAGGTCGCCCGCAACCAGGTGAAGGCCATAGCTCCAGGTTCCATCGGGCACGTCTAGCTCGATGCAGTCATACTTGGCTGGAATGATCGAGTCGGTTTCCACGTAGTACTCGTTCTCCAGCCGATCGGTCTCGTACTGAAAGATCTTCTGCGTCTCCCCATCTCGCTTGAGTTCGATCCGGTAGCTGAAACGATCGGTCTGCCCAGCCGTGGGGGGAAGGTTCAGGCGGGTGTAGACCCGCAGATGGCAGGGACCTTGCGCCGTGAAGAGCAGGGGGGCCTCATCGGTGAATCCATAGTGCAGGTAGGTGTTGCCGCTCTCACGCAGCAGCGTGTAGACGTTGCCGAAACGCTCGGGCTCCCAGACGAGCCACTCGATGTCTTTCTCGCGCTCGTCGACCATCGGCCGCAGGGCGATCCGCTTGCCGCGTTCACGGATTGAGATCCGAAAGTGGTGCTTGTCGTCGGGGACCCGGACATCGCTGCAGCAGCTGTCTCCGGTCTCCGCGCTCGGATCCTCGCACAGGACGGCCGAATCACTGCGTCCTTCGTAGATCTCGCGCAGCAGGACGACCTTTTCATCACGCTCCACGACGAGCGTGTAGACGCGGCGCCCCACGCGGTGGTCCCCCCGGGGCAAATGGCGTGTGTACAGTCGCAGGGTGCGGGGGCCGTAGAGCTCGAACTCGATGGGGTCGTCCAGGCTGTAGTAGGTCCGATCCTTTCCGCTGATTTGCAGACAGACCCGTTCTCCATCGCGCAGCTTGAGCAGGGAGAAGTCTGTGTCCGCGAAGGCGGGAGTCGCTCCCAGGGCTATCGCCACGAGGGCGGCCCCCGCGGCCAGCGTGACGCGCGCGGCCAGCGTGGCCCGCGCGCCTAGCGTGGCTCGCGCGCCTGGCATCGGCCGCGCGCCGTGTGCGGCAAACGGGAATCGACCCCGCTTGGCCGTGGCCGCCGGATGGCTTGCGCGTCCCGTGTATTCCATCATGTCGATCATGCCCATCTCTGTCCCGGTGTTTGCATCCGACTCCCGTTGCTGTACTTCCGTGCCCCGGCGGGAACCCTAGGCGGCCTGCCGTTTCGCGAAGCGCTCGCGAAGGGCCGGCATCGTCAGTGCCAGGGTGAGACCGAGATAGACGACGAGCAAGACGATCGCGATGCGCGTATCGTAGGCCGGTCTTCCGAGAGCGTGTCCCTCGCCGGCCACCGGCATGTAGCTGGGCGCCACCGGCAACTCGTATTCGCGAGCCAGGGCGCGCGGAGTGCCGAGCTGGACCACCGGTGTGCCGAGCTTGGCCATATGGACGAGCGTGCCCGAGCGCGGGAAATTCAGCTTCCAGAGATCGAGGTGGAGCCCGGTGCTGATCGGCACCTCGGTGAGCGGCGATCCCAGGCTGGCCAATCCGCCGCCGACATTGACGTAGGCCTTGATCTCCCCGCCCTGGGCTCCCTGCTGGTAGATCTCCATCCGGCGTTCGATGCTCTCGTAGAGGTTCGACGTGCGCAGAGGGCGGATGCCGTTGCGCTCGATGATCTCCCATACGGTGGCCAACCCCTCGGCGGTGAGTCCGTTGCCCATGTCGTCCGAGCCTCCCGGGGTGGCCGCCACCGTGCGGAAGGAGATCAAACCTTCCTCGGCCAGCGCGCGCTCCATGTCCAGCCAGCTGAACTGGGGATCCGAGGCGCCGTAGTTCGAGGTGCCGACCGTGTGGATGATGATCGGCCGCAGCTCCATCGCCTGCATGGCCGCATAGAGGTTGACGTTCCAGCCCGGCCACGAGCCGCTCATGGCCACCGCGACCGGGTCGCCCTCGCGGAGACCGATCTGCTGGAAGTAGTCGACCAGGATGGCGGCGAAGTTGGGATTGAGGGCGGTGCGCTTATCGGCCTGGCGGCCCCGGGCGTTGGTGATCGGGCTGAGTCTCGGACCGATGAGCCCCGTGCCGGCGGGATCCAGATCCAGATTGATGTCCCCGAGCTGCTGCACACGGGCCACCCGCAGAGTTTCAAAACTCCGCGTGGCGAGCTCGACCGCCTCGTACTTGGTCTCGTAGCCCCGGACCCGCTTTTCGCTGCGGGTGGCTTCGAGGATCACCTGACAGCCGATCGCCAGCACCGCCAGCACCGCCAGGACGACCTTCCGATTGGTTTCCATCTGATAGGCCACGCTTCGAGTCCTCCCTCTACGCTCTTACAGCATCATTCCGGCCGCACTACCCAAATCACCACCGTGAATGATGATGAGCACGAGGCGGACAATGATCGATGACATCAGAATCGTGCAGACCGTCTCGACGACGCCCTGGCGAACCATCCAGTAGGCAATGAGCCCGCTGATGATGTAACCGACGACCAGGCCCTGCTGCAGCAAGTCAGAGCCGACGGTGAGACCCTGGAAGTTCACACGCAACAGGCTGTGCACGGCGATACTGATGAGGTAACCGGCCAGCACCGAGATGACCATCGTGCGGCGGCCGTAGAGCAAAACGAATCGTCCGATGATGCGCACGATGACCATGCCGACGATGCCGGCCAGCAAGGTGGCGGCGATTCGCAGCGGCTCGTGAAGGTGGGCGGCGACATAGCCGGGCACCACCAGGCCTCCCGCGGTCAGCATGAGCAGCTCCGAGAAGAGCAGACTCGTGACCAGCCCCAAACCGATCGCTTCAATCAGGATCATCAGCTTTTCCCTTCTTTCTCCAGCAGCTGGATGAACTGCATACCGAAGCCGCCGATATTGCCGATACCCAGAACCATGGTCTGTTTCTTGGTCAGCTCGAAGAGCTTCTCGAGCACCGCCTCGGGCCGCTGATTGCCCACGTGGATCAGCTTCTCCCGCGGAACCTTCATCCTGGCGGCCAAGTCGACGAAGGCGGTGGCCTGTTCGCCCGCGACCAGATACCAGCTCGGGTGAATCTGCTTCTCGAAGATTTCCGCCAGGTCGACCGCGCGCCGCATGCGGTCCGCCCGGTTGCTGATCAGCACGCCGGCCTCGACCTCTCCTTCGCCGGCGTCGATGAAACGGGACTCGGCGGGGGCGTCCATCCCCAGGAGGCGCCACAAGAAGGCGGTTGATTGAGGATCGTTGGCCGCGAAGGCGTTGGCGAAGAGCACCTTCTTCTCGCCCCGATTCAGATGCAGGAGCGTGGTGGCGCCCACATCCGGCGTGACCCGGTACATGCCATCGAGAGCGGTTGCGCGGTCAACCCCCACCTCGGTGCAGACATCGAGTGCCAGCGCGACATTCTCCGGGATCTCGACGTAGCCGAAGCCCTGCATCTCCTCGGCGGTGGGTTCGCGTCGCTCGTCGATCAGATGCAGGGTGGAGCCGCGCCGCTTGGCGACCCGCCCGAAGAAGTCGTCGAACCCTGAATGGGTCGTGAAGAGCTTGCCGCTCCGGGGAATCGTGCCGCTCAGGGCGCGGGCCACATCGCCCAGATGCGGGCCCATCACCTCGAGATGATCCGGACGCACGTTCGTGATCACGCCGATCGTGCTGTGCACGATGCGCTTCTCACTCACCCGCTGCAGGTCGGGACGGATCGCCATGCACTCGATGACCAGGGCTTCGGCGTCCTCGTCGGCAGCTTGCTTCACGATGCCGGTCTGCTCACGGATGTTCGGGGCGCTGCGGCGCACGACCGGCTCCTCGGTGCCATCGGTGTGGATGTACCTGGCCGCTGAGCCGGTCGTCTTGGCGAACGTGCGAATGCCACCCGCTCGCAGGCCCGCGGCGATCAGCCGGGTCACCGAGGACTTGCCGCGCGTTCCGTTTACATGGATTCGGATCGGGATGCGCTTGAGAGCCGCGCGATGCTTCACCATTTCGATGATGAGGTAGACCAGCACGCCGGCCAGCAAGATGATGAGCAAGGTGGCCAGGGACTTGAAGGCGGGAAATAGCATCATGGACGTCTATCGACCTCCGCGGTGTGCGGACGGCCCAACCCGTGGTGGCCAGCCGCGACAAATCGAATGCTGGCCGCGGGCGTAGATGCGTACGGATGTCACACCCCTGGTGACACCGTCAGATACCGCACCCTACTCGCGACCGAACCTCAAACGCGAAAGAGTATACCATCGTTCCGGCGGAGTCGATAGGGGGGTTCGGCGATT
>CAZZIF010000069.1:3204-14592 GCA_964654025.1 uncultured bacterium | reverse complement strand
AGGCGAGGCTAGTATAGCAGAAGCTTCTGGCCAGGCCGGATGATCGACCCCCGGCTGATGTCGTTCCATTGGGTGAGATCGGAGACCCGCACCCCGTAGCGCTGAGCAATCGTCCACAGCGACTCACCGCGCTGTACTACATGCACCCGCGATTCGCCGGAGGGGTTCCCGTCGGGCGGGGCGACTCGCAGATCCCGGCCGGGATAGATCAAGCTCGAGCGTCCCAACCCGTTCCAGCGACGCAACTCGGATACGCGCACGTCGTAGCGCGTGGCGATCTCCGAGAGGGTGTCGCCGCGCCGCACCGTGTGCAGTGTGGGGCCCGGCAGCCGGCGGTTTTCCTCGGCGGCGCGGGCTTCCTCGAGTTTGATCGCCTCGCGGGCCTGCTCCACGATGTGGGCCGTGCTGGCCACCCGGCCCAGCGAGTCGGAGTTGTTCTGAGCGCGTACCGGCAGAGCGCCGCCCGAGCCCAGCCCCACCGGATCGCGTTCGGCGAGCTGGGTCAGGAGCCGGTCGGGCGGCAAAGGGATTGCGAGCACTTGGCCCGGGTAGATGCGGCGGGGGTCGGCCAGTCCGTTGGCGGAGCTGATCGCGCCGACTTTGACCCGGTAGTGCGCGGCGATGTTCGACAGACACTCTCCCCGTCGCACGGTGTGCTTGATCGTGCCGTCCGGGCCGGCCAGGGCGAGATCGCCGAGACCTCCATGACGACTGGGGATCAACAGCGTATCGCCGGCGTAGATTGTCGTTCTGCGGCCCATCCCGTTGGCGTCCTGAATGGCGCCAACCGTGGTGCCGTAGCGGTGGGCCAGCCCTCCCAATGTCTGTCCACTGCGAACCACGTGCCGGTGATGCACGAGCCGTTTCTCGGGGGGAATCTCCTCGATGGCGGCTGCCACCGCCTCACCGAAACCTGCGGGCACGTGAACGGCATAGGGTTCCCCGCGAGGGGTTTGCATCAGCAGCAGCGCGGGGTTGAGATCAACCAGCTCGGCGAGCGGGATGCCCGCGGCGGCCGAGAGCACGCGCAGATCGGTCGGGGTGTCGACCGTGATCGTGTCGTACTCGAGCGGTGGCTCGGTCGCTTCCTTGAAACCATAGGCACCCGGGCTCTTGGCCAGAATCGTTGCCGCCAGGATCGCCGGGACGAAGTTGCGCGTTTCGTTGACCAGGTAGCGCGTGCGCGCGATGTCCCAGAAGTTGTGCTCGCCCGTTTTGCGGATGGCCCGGTTCACCTTGCCGGCACCGGCATTGTAGGCCGCCAGGGACAAGTACCAGTCGCCGTACTCGGCGTAGAGGTCACGGAGATGTTGGGCGCAGGCCCGGGTCGACTTCTCCGGATCGAGCCGCTCGTCGACATAGGCGTCGCACCGCAATCCGTAGCAGCGGGCCGTGCCGCGCATGAACTGCCAGAGTCCCAAGGCGCGCGCCGGTGACTGCGCGTTGTGCCGGAATCCGCTCTCCACGTGCGCCAGGGAAGCCAGGTCCTGCGGAACGCCTTCCTCGGCAAAGATCCTGCGTGCCATCGCCAGGTAACGGCCGGACCTCTCCAAACTGTGGTCGAAGCTGCGCCGACCGCGACCCAGATAGAAGTCGATCCACGCCAGCACGCGGCGATTGAACTCGATCGGGTAGTCGAAGATCTCGTCCACCGAGGGAAGCTGCGCTTCGGTGGCGGCGGCCAGGCTGTCGGAGATGTCCGGCAGGTCGACCTGGAACGCGCCCGGAAGATTGAGGGAGTCGACCGGTACGGCGAGACTGTCGATGAGCCAGTCGGCGTCGGTTTGTGAAGAGTCGTTTCCGGCGGCATCGATCCTGGCGATCCCATCGTTCCGGCCGGACCGGTCGAGGTCGCCGGATCCGAGGATCTCGCCGCGCACATCGGTTGTGTTAGGATCCTTGGTCCTCGAGGCATCGCCGTCGCGCGCGGGGCCGGCATCCGGTTGCGCGGGACGGTGAGCGGATGAGCCCGAGCAGCCCGTGAGCCAGGTCGGGGCCAGGATCGTGAAGGCCAGGATTGCGAAGCCCCAGAATGCGAGGGGCAGGACGGGTCTATCGGAAACGGGCGTCCGCCACCACTTCATGCAAATCTCCCACCACGCCCGCCTCGATGGGCGAAGGCGACCTCTTGCGGAACGAATGGATCAACGGAATTCGGCACCGGTGCCACGCTTGCCGGCGGCTCGGCACTCCGGACACACGCCCACATACTGCATGACGTGTCCTTCCAGTGCAAACCCGGTTTGGGCTTCGAGCTCCTGGCGAAGGGTTTCCCAGCGATCCGACACGAGACAACCTTGCGTCTCCGCCAGCTTGCCGCAATGCAGGCAAACGATGTGATGATGGTGGGGGGCATCCGGACACCGGCACAGGCCTACGCGCAAGGCCCGGCCCGGCAGGAACGAGGCCACGAAGATGCCCACGTCCAGCAGGCGTTCGATGTTGCGGTAGACGGTCACCCGATCCAGCCGGATGCCCTCGGCATGAAGGCCGGCCGTGATCTCGTCGGCGGTGAGATGACGGCTCTTTCGCGCGAGCAGGTTGAGAAGACCAACCCGGGTACGGGTCACCTTCAGTCCCGCGTTGCGCAACATGCGGGCGGCGTCAATTGCAAACTGATCGTCCGCCACCGCTTCCTGTGGGGTTGGATCTGTGTGGTTCATAGGTCAGAAAGTTATCCTGTGGCAGCAACCGGGTCAAGACGCAGGTATCTGGCGTTCGGAAGCCGCCGGGGTGGTTACCGCCCCGAGGCCCGACCGCTCCAGACACGCCCCCATCGCGCGACACAAGCAGCCGAAGAGTTCGATCTCGGCTGGTGACCATTCCCGCAGTGCGGTGCATTCATCGAGACCCAAGAATCCCCACACCTGGTGGCCTGGCACCCGGCGGCCTAGCCTCACCGGGCCGACCAGGATGCTCACGATGTCTTGAAGCGTCAGAATCTCATGGACTTCGGCCGGGAGATCTCGCCGGATCTCGCTGCCCACGATCATCCGGTCGGCCTGGAGCTGGGCCACCCAGAAGGGGAACTCGTCGAAGCCCACCTCGAGGCCCAAGAGCGCCGGGATCCCTGGCGCGGTCCATTCATGGGTGTTGCGGATCCGCCGGGCTGGGTAATCGAATCGGAAGATGTAAGCCCTTGATACCGAGGCGGTTTCGCCGATCTTCGCGAGGCTGCGCAGTACGAACTCGTCCGGAGAGGCGGTCTCCTCGCTCCAGATGAGAATCTGAGCCAGACACGCATCGTAGCGTCGGCGCAGCGCGAGCTCCTGGGCAGCCGAGATGGCCGGGCGCATGCAAGCCCCCTTCCAGTCTCCGTGGGCACCGATCCGTGGACAGCATCTATGCAGCATCCATCGTGCTGAAGGCGGGCCACGGCCACATCGAGGCGTCGCCACGTTAGGGAGATCGGCCAGTCGCTGGACTCCTTTAGCTGTGTCCTTGTGGCGGTGTCCTTGTGGCGATGTCCTTGGTAGCGGTGTCCTTGTGGCGGTGTCCTTGCAGCGGTGTCCTTGGTAGCGGTGTCCTTTCGCTGTGGAGGGTTGCGTAGCGAACCCGTGAAATCAAGGGTCCAAAGGTGATACAATTGTAAGCGGTACTGTCTGTCTGAACCGTTTTCGGCCTTTCCGGTCGCCCGAGACGAAGAAGGACGCCCGCAGCCGCCCACCGGACCCCGCTCGCAGCGGGACGAGATCAGGAGGAATTGACATGCGCCGAATGGCCCGATGGCTCCCGAACGCAATCCAGCACCTCGCAACCGCGCTGGCCTGCTTGCTTCTATTCACGGGCTGGGGAGCCGTGACGATCGCTCTGGCCGAGGCGGTTCCCTTCGAGAGCTCTTTGCCGACCGAGGCGGATCGCTGTCCCTTCACGGGGCGTTTCCCGGTCCAGATCGAGGTGGCCACGCCCTTCGAGCTGTCGGCCCTGGAGGCTGGGGAGATCGACATCGATCAGTTCGACGGGGCGCGGGTGACGGCCTATGTCGATGATGCCACCTTCGCCGATCTCGAGTCGGCGGGCTACGCGATCCAGGCCATTCCGAACCAGGCGCGGCGGGCCTTCCTGCAGTTCAAGGCTGATGTCGACGCCGGCCTGCGCACCCCGGGGCGTGAGGACTATCACACCTACGAGTCCCTGACGGCGGAATTGCAGCAGATCGCCAGCGATTATCCCGACATCGCGATGCTCACCTCGATCGGGCAGTCGGAGGAGGGTCGGGAGCTGTGGATGCTCAAGCTCTCGGACAACGTGACCGAGGATGAGCCCGAGCCGGCCGTCAAGTACACGGCCACCATCCACGGCGACGAGCCGGTCGGCACCGAGTTGTGCGTTTATCTGATCCGCCTCCTGGTGGAGAACTACGGCATCGACCCGGACCTGACCGCCCTGGTCGACGATCTCGAGATCTGGATCTGCCCGCTCCACAATCCCGACGGCAACGCCGCCGGCACGCGCTACAACGCGAGCGGCTACGACCTGAACCGGAACTTCCCCGACCCGCTCGAGGATCCCAACGATGACCCCGAGGGCCGACCCACCGAAGTCCAGCACATGATGATCTGGCAGTACGACTACAACTTCACGATTGGCGTCAATTTTCACGGTGGGGCACTGGTGGTGAACTATCCGTGGGACTGCTTCTACGGGCAATACACGCCCGACCACGACCAGATACACAACCTGGCGCTGGGCTACTCGTATCGCAACCCGCCGATGTGGAACAGCGGCCAGTTCTACCAGGGCGTCACGATCGGCTGGGAATGGTACGTCATCCACGGCGGCTTCCAGGATTGGGGGTACAACTGGCGCAACGAACTCCATTTCTGCATCGAACTCAGCAACGTCAAATGGCCGCCGGCCTATCAACTGCCCGGCTTCTGGGACGAGAACCGCGACGCCATGCTGTGGCTGCTGGCCCAAGCGCGCAACGGCATCGAGGGCGTGATCACCGACGCTGCTACCGGCAACCCCGTGCCAGCGACGATCGAGACGGCCGAAATCGGCAAAGCAATCTACAACGATGCGCACGACGGCTTCTATCACCGCATGCTCGAGCCGGGTACCTACACGCTGGAGGTCGAGTCCTACGGCTATCAGCCCTACACCTCGTCGCCGCTCACCGTGAGCGCGGGCGTCTCGACGGTCCACGATGTGCATCTTCAGCGTGCCGGTTCCTGGTACGACGTCTCGGGCGTCGTGACCCAGGCCGGGACGGGGCAGCCGCTCACCGGTGCCACGGCGGCCGTCTACCGGAGTGATACCGGGGATCTGTTCCTTCAGGTGGACGCCGATGAGACCACGGCCCACTACACCGCCGAAGTACCGGCGGGGACCTACGAGATCGTGGCGAGCGCACCCGGTCACGTGTCGGTCACCGAGACCCAGACGGTAAGCGGCAACCAGACGCTCAACTTCGCGCTGCCCCCCGCGCGGGCCGAGATTCTGGTCGTCTCCGACGAGAATCCCACCAACATCGTGACCGAGGATCTGACCGCGCTCGGTTACCGCGCGACGCGCGAGACGATCGTCACAACCCAGCCGGCGACCTGGGGCGGCTACGACCTCGTGTTCTGGAGCGCAGGCTCGTACAAGAACCCGTTGCGGATGGAAGGGCGCCGGGAAGCCATGCTCAGCTACGTGGCCGGCGGCGGCAAGCTCGTCATCGAGGGCGGCGAGGTGGCCTACGATGCGCTCTCGAGTCCGGGCTACCCCGAGATCGCGAGCGACGTGCTGCACCTATCCGACTACCACACCGACAACGCCGGAGATCTCGTGCTGCGGGCGAGCCAGAGCGACCATCCGCTGGCCACCTTGCCAAACGCGCTGCCGTCGACGCTGGATGTGACCTACGACTACTTCGGCGATCAGGACGCGGCCTCGCCACTGGCCGACGCCACGGTGGTCTACGGCACGAGCAGCTATCCGGATGGTGCCGGCATCCTGGTCTATGATATGCCCGGTCGCGGCGAGGGGCAGATCGTGTTCATGGCGATCGACTACGATGCGCTCACCGATGACGCCCTGGCCGGCCAGCTTCTCGAGAACACCGTGGAGTATCTTCTGAGCAGCTCGCAGAGCGTGCCGGATGTGTTGGCGGGCGGACGCTTGCACCTGAGCCGGCCCGAACCCTCGCTGACCTCGGGGGAGACCGTCCTGCGACTGCGCATGCCTTCGGCGAACGAGGCGCGGGTCGAGCTATTCGATGCCGCCGGCCGGCGCGTGCGGACGCTTCTGCAGGGCGTGCTCGATGCGGGCGAGACGGCCATTCACTGGGATGGACGCGACCAGCGGGGTCATGCGGCGCCGACGGGTATCTACTTCATTCGTGCGCAGGCCTCCGGACAAGAGATGACCCGCCGGATCGTGGTGGTGGAGTAGGCTGGGTCCGCCGCGTAGACTCGCGGCCTGAGGCTGTCGTGTCGCGCATGGTGGCGGCCTGAGCCTGTCCTATCGCGCATGGTGGCGATCTAACCCCGCGGCGGGTGGTCGCCGAGCAGCGCCCAGGCCATCCGAGCGTAGATGCAGGCCACATCCATGATGCGTGTGATGTTCACTCGTTCGTGTTGGGTGTGGCTCACGGCCAGCTCGCCGGGTCCGTAGGCCAGAGCCGGGGTGTCGTTCTCAAGGAAGAAGCGCGTCTCGAGAATGCCCGGGCACAGACCGAAGCCGGGACTCTCGCCGGTGACCGCACGTACCATGTGGCCGAGGCTCGCGGCCAGGGGGGTGTCGCTGGGGGTGAAGGAGGCGGCGCCCTTCTGCAATGAGCGGACGTCCAGGTCCCAGCCGGAGCGGCGGAAGCGCCGGTAGAGGCGATCGAGTTCCCGGGCGACTTCTTGCTGGTTCTCGCCGGGGTGGAAACGGCGGTCCACCGAGAAACTCACCATCTCGGGCACCACATTGAAATTGGTGCCCCCACGCGTCACGCCACCCAGAAGAAGCACCGAGGGCGGCCCCTCGATCCCCAGGTCCGGACCGTCGAAGCGGCGAGACTCGACGGTCTGCTTCAGATCCGTGAGCATCTGACCCAGCTCGAGCATGCCCTCGAAGGCGTTGCGGCCCTGGTGCTGCACGGCGACGTGGGCCATCTCGCCGCTCACCGTGAGGAGCTGTGAGATCGCGCCACGGTTGCCGTGCCAGATACGGCCGCTCGTCGGTTCCGGGGTCAACATACCCAGGGAGCGGCGAGGCAGGACCCCGGCCCGGAACAGGTATTCGGTACCCGCTGCACCGCCGGTCTCCTCGTCGGGAACCAGGGAGAGCAAGACGCGCCCGCGCAGCCGGGGACGTAGGAGCTTCAACGCCGAGAGGGCCAGGAAGAGCGAGACGATACCGCCCTTCATGTCGGCCGTCCCGCGGCCCAGTGCATCGTCGCCCTCCACGCGCAGCCCGAACAGCGCATCGCCGTCGGCGGGCACGACGTCGTAGTGAGCGTGGAAGTGCAGCGTCGGGGCCTCGGGGGATTCGTCGCCGAAGCTGGTGAGCACCGAAGGGCGCGGGCGGTTCGTGGGCAGTCCGATCCGGCGCAGTTCGTGCGGTGGGACCTCGATCAGGCGGGGCTGGAAACCCATGTCGCGCAAGCGTTCGCTGAGGAGCAGGGCGCACTCCAGGTAGTTCTCGCCGGGGGGGTTCTCCGATCGGATGGCGACGAGTTCCTCCAGAAGTTCGACCAGCATGCGCTTCGAGCTGCGAATGCGGCTTTCGGCGCGACAGAACTCGTCATCCTCGAAAGGAGCGTTCAGATTCAGTTGCCGGCGGTCCGGCCCTTCATGAGCCCACGGCTGCCGATTCGGATCAGAGATGCCCGGTGCATCCGGATCCGGCGAGTCCGGATGCTCACGTCCGGTGCGCTGGTGGTCTTCGGCCAATCCCGACTCCTGTGCCTGTTGCGCGGGCTGTACCCCTTGCCACGGACCGCACGCTCACCTGAGAGTTGCGGCATGCGGTGCGCTTCTACCGGCGGTCTGCCCATCTCCCGGCGGTCCAGCTAGTTGATGGTCAGCCCACCGTCGATCACGATGACCTGGCCGGTGATATAGCTCGACTCCTGCGAGCAGAGGAAGCATACCAGATTGGCGACGTCCTCGGGCCGGCCCACCCGCCTGAGGGGCACCGTCTCTAAGAACTGCTGCTTGCTCTTCTCCGGCAACTCGCGGGTCATCTCGGTCTCGATGAAGCCGGGCGCGATGGCGTTGACGTTGATGTTGCGAGCGGCCATCTCTTTGGCGGCCGAGCGGGTGAGAGCGATCACGCCGCCCTTCGAGGCCGCGTAGTTGGCCTGGCCGACGTTGCCCACCAGGCCCATGATCGAGGCCAGATTGACGATGCGCCCGCGGCGGGCCTTCATCATGGCCTTGCCGGCCACCTGGCATCCGAAGAAGGTGCCCTTGAGGTTGATGTCCAGCACCAGATCCCACTGTTCCTCGCTCATGCGGATCATGAGTCCATCGCGGGTGATGCCGGCGTTGTTGACGTAGATGTCGAGCCGGCCGAGTTCATCGATCGTGGTTTTGACCAGGGCCTCGACGTCGGGCTTCTTGGCAACGTCACAACGGATGGCCAGCGACCGGCGGCCCAGTGCCGTGATCTCCTGGCTGGTGGCGTGGGCGGCCTCTGCGTCGATGTCGGTGATGACCACATCGGCCCCCCGGCGGGCGAGTGCGAGGGCGATCGACTTGCCGATGCCCCGCGCCGACCCGGTGACGATGGCCACCTGGTCCGCAAGATCTTGAGTCCGCGCCTCTTCTGCCATGTCGCCGTCCCCTCCCTGGCTGGTTCCTGATCGCGATATCCCACTGTGCGTTCCCGCAGCGGCCCGCTTCGGCGACGGCGGGTGCCGGTGAACTGTACGGGACGACCCGACAAGCGTCAATCGGGTCAAGTCGCGACCTGAGCCAAAGCGGAATCGGGTCAACGGTCAATCGGGCCAATGGTCAGTTCGCTCGAGGGTCAAACGGCCAAGGGTCGAATGGGTCAACGGTCAAAGGTCAATCGGCTCAACGGTCAAACAGGTCAAAGGTCAATCGGGCAGGCAGATCCAGGGAATTCGTGGTAGAATACGGTCGTATAGTTGCCCGTTTGGGGCCTGCTCCGCGACCAGCCCGTCGCCTGATTCGCGGACCGCCCCACAATCCACGGAGTGGCATGGTCGGCGCCCAACCAGGAGGAGGCATACAATGCACCCACGGCTGGTCCTGTTCACGATTCTATTGGGCCTCTGCGTCAGCGTCAGCGTCTGCGGCGTTGCGGATGCCTACACCGGTTCTTACCCCAAAGTGCAGGTACGGCTGCAGTGGGTCGATGCAGTGGATCTGCAGAATCTGGCGCGCCAGGTTCCCGATCTCGACATCATGGAGTTCGTGCCAGGGGAGGAGCTGATCCTGGTGAGCCACGAGGATCAGATCCGCCGGCTGGAGCAGCTCGGCTTCGTCGTCGAGATCCAGATCCCGGACATGGAAGAGCATTACGCCTCGCAACGCACTTCGGAGCGGAATTTCGGCGACTTCTACACCTACAGTGAGATGATCGGCTATCTCGATGAGTTCAGCTCGCTCTATCCGGAGATTCTGAGCGAGAAGTTCTCGCTGGGGACCACGCACGAGGGTAATCACGTCTGGGCCGTCAAGCTGTCGGACAACGTCGAGATCGACGAGCCCGACGAACCCGAGGTGCTTTTCGACGCACTCCACCACGCGCGCGAGCCCATCACCGTCAACGTGCTGATCGAGACGATCCGCTATCTCTGCGAGAACTACGGAAGCAATCCGGAGGTCACCTATCTGATCGACAACCGGCAAACCTACTTCGTCCCGGTGGTCAATCCCGACGGCTATCTGTACAATGAGCAAACCTACCCGGGCGGCGGGGGCATGTGGCGCAAGAACCGGCGCGACAACGCCGGCAGCAGCTGCTACGGCGTGGATCCCAACCGCAACTATCCGTACATGTGGGATCACGGCGGCATCAGCTACGATCCCTGCAGCGATGTTTACCTGGGACCCGAGCCGGCGTCGGAACCGTGCGTGCAGGCGATGGTCAACTTCATCAATGCCCACGAGTTTGTTTCGCACGATTCCTACCATAGCGTCTACGGAGCCATTCTCATTCCCTGGTCGTGGACGACTTCCCACACGGAGGATGACGCCCTCTTCCGCGAGGTTGCTCAGGCGATGAACGCCTCAGCGGGCTACGCGATCGGCCAGGCGGGAGAGACGATCGGCTACAGCTGCTCGGGTACGACGACCGACTGGGCCTACGGTGAGCAGACGACGAAGCCGAAGATCTACAGCTTCTGCACCGAGGTCGATGGTTCGGGTTTCTGGCCGGCGGACTCGGAGATCCCCGGCCTGGTGGCCGAGAATATTCCGAAGAACATCTATCTGATGAAGACCGCGGGCATCTACCTCACGCTGCTGGATCTGGCCCTGAGCGGTGGCAACATGGATGAGAAGCCCGATCCGGGCGAGACCTGCGAACTGGTGCTCACGCTGCGCAACGACGCGATTGCCGAAACGGCCGCCAACGCGGTCGTCACGTTGGTAACCGATGATCCCTACGTGCAGCTCAATGCCGCCCAGGCGTCGCTGGGCGAGGTTCCGGCCCGCGGCGAGGGCGACAACGCCGGCAGCCCGCTCAGCTTTACCGTGGCCGCCGATTGCCCGGCCGGACATCAGATGCCCTTGCGCTTCGTGGTCACGGCCGACGGGTTCGAGGTCACCTTCGAGCATGAGTACATGGTGGGCGACCTGCCGGTCGTCTTCGCCGACGACATCGAGTCCGGCCAGGGCGACTGGACCCACCACGTGGAGAGCAGCGGCTACAACGACGAGTGGCACATGAGCGGTACCCGCAACCACACCGCCGGAGGTGCCACGAGCTGGAAGTTCGGCAGCACGGGTTCGGGTGACTACACGGGCCTGGCCGACGGGGTGCTCGTGACCCCCGAGGTTGCCATCGGTGGCCTGACACAGCTCACCTTCTGGCACTGGATGGATGCCGAAGCGAGCAGCTACTGGACCGGCCGGGCCTACGACGGCGGGATCGTGGAGATGACCGTCAACGGAACGCCGTGGGGGCAGGTCATGCCCGACGAAGGCTACACGCACACGATCCGCGCCTCCAGCCAGCCGGGTCCGTTTGCCGAGGACACGCCGGTCTATTCGGGTTCCTTCGACTGGACCGCCGGCACGGTGACCCTCGATGGGGTGGACGGTCTGGCGCAGTTCCGCTTCCGCTTTGGCTCCGACGGCAACACCGGCGGCGAAGGTTGGTATGTCGACGATGTCGTCATCTCCAGCCTGCTTTCGGGCAACCAGGCGCCGGGCGCGCCGGCGCTCGTGAGTCCCGGCGAGGGCGAGACCGTCCACACGTCCATGCCGACGCTCGTGGTGA
>CAZZIF010000069.1:0-3104 GCA_964654025.1 uncultured bacterium | reverse complement strand
GCGGAGAACCGTCTGGCGAGCGGGCTTCGCCTGCTGGGCGCTGCGCCCAACCCGGGTCCCGGCACCACCACGCTGCGTTTCGAGCTCGGCCAGGGCGGCCTGGTGCGAGCGAGTATCTTCGATCTCCAGGGACGCCAGGTACGCGGGCTCGAGAGCCTGCTGCCCGCGGGCGTCGGGGGCCTTCACTGGGACGGCCGCGACGAGCACGGCCAGGCGGTGACCGCCGGGATGTACCTCTACCGGCTCGAGGGCCGCGGCGGGGAGCAGGAGGGGCGGCTCCTGATCGTTCGATAGCGGCGCCTCATTCACCAAGCCCCCTCCGAAACCCAGTGACGGGTCTCGGAGGGGGCTTCGTATTACGATCTGATCGAAGGCGACCGCTTAGGTTCCGATCTTCTCGAGGATGTGATCGATCTCCACGCAGTGCTCGTGCTCCGGGCTGAACATGATGATCTCCGATGTTTCATCCGCCTTCACGGTGTGTCCCGGTGGCGTCACCAAAGCCGGTCTGCTGGCGAGCCGTGGCTGCCGACAGTCGATATGGATCTAAGTGGCCTACATGGATCTGTGATGACGGTAGCCGAAAACCTATCAATAGTGTACTAAAATAGTAGACTATTCGGGCAAGATACACCCACCGCCGCCGCGTTCACGATTGGACGATCGCACCTCAAAAGAGGCGAAGCAGTCCTTGACTTCCGGGTTCCATGGGTCCATGCTACGACAGTGTCGAGGTGGAGCCGCAATTGGCGGTTCCGGCTTCGCACGAAGAGCCTGAGTTCTAGGCTTGCCAAGGAGTTGTTAGCTAGCCAAACCCGATCCGCACAGTTGGCCTGCCGGTCAGACTCGTTGCTGAACCCGAAACCTCTCCATCCCTCGTCGCGCTGATACCAGCACCTCTTGGGTCTGAAGACGCATCTATGGTCCAGCGGTCCTACCGCAGCTCACCTCACGGTAATCTCAGGTCAGTGTACAAAGAGACGACTGCAGTTCGATGCGGCGACCGGTCGTCAACAAGAGAGGTTCTGTCATGTCGAACAAACTGTATGTCGGAAATCTGCCCTTCGAAGTCACCGAGGATAGCTTGCAGGAGCTGTTCCAGTCTCACGGCGAGGTGACGTCGGCCAAGGTCATCACGGATCGGGATACGGGTCGGCCCCGTGGCTTCGCATTTGTGGAGATGGCCAACTCGGAGGATGCCCAGGAAGCCATCAAGAGTCTTGATGGAAAGGACTTCCAGGGTCGCAACCTGAAGGTCAACCTGGCGAAGCCTCGCGAGGAACGCTCGAGTGGCGGCCGCGGCCGCTGGTAGCATCGAGTCTTGCCTGCTTCAGGGGGGCGCCCTGGGGGCGCCCCCTACACCTCATGCCCAAGAACACCCCTGAGTTGTACCTGTTATCGTGACACAGGTGACATCACCCTACAGGAGGGCGAGCATGACTCGACGACGCGATCCCAAGGTGCTCTTCGTCAGCCCACGCTTCAGTCTGCATTCGTTCTGGAACTACAAGGAAACATGCACGGTCGCGGGAGCACGCTACATCGCGGCTCCATTGGGACTCATTACCGTGGCCGCATTGCTGCCCCGTGAGTGGGATGCGCGCTTGGTTGACTGCAATACCGGCGACTTGCTGGATAGCGACCTCGAGTGGGCCGATCTCGTGATGGTGGGAAGCATGCTGCCTCAGCAGATCCATGCCCTGCACATCATGGCGAGAGCGCATTCGGCGGGGAAGCCGGTTGTGGTGGGTGGTCCGGACGTGACCGCCAGTCCCGATCGCTACGCGGAGGCCGACTTTCGCGTCCTGGGTGAAGCCGAGGACGTGATCGATGAGTTCGTCGCAGCCTGGCGGCGCGGCGAGACTCGGGGGCTCTTCCGTGCAGAAGGGTTTCCGGATCTGAAGCGCTCGCCGATCCCGCGCTTCGATCTGCTCGAGTTCGAGCACTACATGCACGTCGGGGTTCAGTTCTCCCGCGGATGTCCTTACAACTGTGAATTCTGCAATGTGATCGAACTCAACGGCCGGGTGCCGCGGTTCAAGCAGTCGGATCAGATTCTCCGGGAGCTCGATCATCTGCATGACCTCGGCTACCGTGGGCACGTCGACTTCGTGGACGACAACCTGATCGGCAATCGCCGGGCAGCGCGCGGCTTCCTCACCGCGCTGGGTGCTTGGCAGCAGCGCCGGGGTCACCCGTTCGAGTTCACGAGCGAAGCCAGCATCAACCTGGCCGACGATGCGGGCCTCTTGTCCCTGATGCGCAACGCGGGCTTCTTCGCTGTGTTCATCGGCATCGAGTCGCCGGATGAGCGCACGCTCCTGAACGCCCAGAAGACCCAGAACACTCTCAAGGACATTACGGAGAGTGTGCGCAGAATTCATCAGGCGGGGATTTTCGTCAACGCCGGCTTCATCGTGGGGCTCGATGGTGAGCATGGATCCGTCGCGGATGGGATGATTGCCTGCATCGAGGAGGCGGCCATTCCAGTTTGCATGGTGGGCCTACTCTATGCGCTACCCAATACGCAGCTCTCGCGACGCTTACGGTTGGAGGGCCGCCTCCATGTGGGGGGGGATACCCTCCCTTCCATGGATGCAGCGGACCAGTGTACCTCTGGACTGAACTACGAGACCCTCCGGCCGCGCGCCGACATCTTGGGCGACTACCGCGACATTCTGCGATCGGTCTATCACCCCCGTGCTTTCTTCGGCCGCGTGCGCCGCATGGCGCGCGACCTCAACATGGCACGGCCGGGACCGCGTCGCCCGCTGAGGGTTCGGGCCCGGAACGTGCGCTCCTTCCTCGAGATCGGCTTCCAGCTGGGAGTGCGCGATCAACAGGCGCGCCCGCACTTCTGGCGCGCGCTGTCCGATTGCCTTCTGCACAACCCTCGCGCGCTGCGGTCGGTTGTCAGTTTCGCCGCACTCTATCTGCACCTCGGGCCGTTCGCTCGGTACCTGGAGCAGCACCTGGATCAGCAGATCCATTCGTCCGAGACCCATGCTCCCCGGCTCGAGGCTGCTCGGGTGGCGCCCCGCTTGTCAAGATGTGCGCAGCCGGTGATGTCCCGAGACTACGTCGTGGTCGACTCCTAGGCTGGG
>CAZZIF010000068.1:6914-14876 GCA_964654025.1 uncultured bacterium | reverse complement strand
CACCTGCGGGGCGGCTCCACCCGCGTGGCGGCTCCACCCGCGGGGCGGCTCCACCCGCGGGGCGGCTCCACCTGCGGGGGCAGCTCCAACTGCGGGGCGAGGACATGCCCATCTCGAAATCAGGGTTCGTCCGCGGCGGAATGATGCGCTATATCTGATGATGGATAGAACCTGAGGATGCCCCATATCGACGGGTGGCATTCAGACGCCGCAGTGCATTGCTGTGATGGGGCTTGCGTCCCAGCGTTCCCCGTAGCGCTGCCCCGCGGACAGGTTGCAAATGCCAGGGAGAGTGCCTCATGACCCATTCCACGGACCTCGGCGAGAGGGCCGGCCGGACCCGCGAACGACCGGAGTGCTTCGAACGGGCATTCGAGGGGTCCTCCCTCGGCATGGCCCACGCCGACCTCGATGGCCGACTGATACGGGTCAACCGGCGGCTGTGTGAGATTACCGGCTATACGGCCGAGGAGCTTCTCCGGCAGTCGATTCAGGATCTGTTGCATTCGGCGGGCCAGCCCCCGGCCGCCGAAGCCCTCGAGACGCTGACCTCGCACGAGATGCCGAGCTTCTTTGCCGAGCGCCCCTTTCTGCGCAAGGACCATGGCGTGGTCTGGATCAGCGTGACGATCTCGCTGGTCCATGACGAATCGGGCCAGCCGGCGTTCTTCGATGTGAGCATTCACGACATCAGTGGACGACGCGGTGCGCAAAGCGAGCTCGAAGCCCAGCGAGAACTCATGCGCTACATCATCGCACATGATCCGAACGCGATCGCCGTCTATGACGACGACCTCCGCTTCGTCTACGTAAGCCAGCGTTACCTGGATGAGTACGGTCTTGGCGAACGAGAGGTAATCGGCAAGCTTCATCACGAGGTGTTCCACGAGGTTCCCGAGCGGTGGCAGGAGGTGCATCGGCGGGTCTTGTCCGGAGCCGTCGAACGCTGCGAGGACGACTCCTTTGTCCGCCCGGATGGATCGGTGACCCACAACCGCTGGGAGTGCCGGCCGTGGTATCGGACCGACGGATCGATCGGCGGGATGATCACCTACACGGAAGTGACCACCGAGCGAAAGCTGGCGGAGGCCTCCTTGCGCGAGAGCCAGCGGGTTCTCGCCGATGCCGAGCGTCTGGCGGGGCTCGGGGCGTGGAGCTGGGACATGCGCGCGGATCGATGGGAGGTGTCGGCAAACTGGTTGGCGATCCATGGATGTGACCGGCCTCCTCAGACGACCGATGAACTGATGAACCTGGTGTTTCCGGAGGATATTGAACTCGTCCAGAAGGCTTTGGAGCGATCGCTGGCCAGCCAGGGAATGTTTGAGGTTGAGCACCGCATCCGGCGGAAGGACACCGGGGAACTGCGCCACATCCGTGCGCTGGGGGAGGCCGTCGTTGACCGGGATGGGGAACCGGTGCGAGTGCGTGGAGCTAGCCTGGACATCACGAAGCGAAAGCATGCGGAAGAGCAACTGCGCCTGACCCAGTACTCGCTCGACCACTCGGTCGTTTGCGCTTTCTGGATCGGCCGGGATGGGCAGCTGCACTTCGTGAACGAGACAGCGTGCCAGGAGCTTGGATATGGCCGCGACGAATTGCTGCAGATGAACATCCGAGACATCGTAGCCGACTACCAGGATGAAGGCCGCGAAGGCTTCTGGCAGGAGATCGCTGCCGCGAAGACCCAAGTCTTCGAGACGGTACATCGGCGCCGGGATGGGACGACTTTCCCGGCCGTGGTCACCGCCCACTATCTCGAGTTCGGCGGACAACCCTACGAGTTCGCGGTGTCCTACGACATCACCGAACGCAAGGAAGCGGAGGCCTCCCTGCGGCGGATCGAGTGGATGCTTCATCCGAGCGACGGTGCGGCTGAGTCAGAGAGCACCCTGGCCACCCCGCAGGAGTCCGAGAATCGCCACCGGCGCGGCTACGGGGAACTCGCCGCTCCCAACCGTTCCGGCGAGATCCTGCAGTCGGTCGGCCGGGAGATGCTCGAGCGAATCGTCAGGGACTACCTGGATCTGCTCGACACCTCCGCGACGGTCTATGAGAAAGACGGCGACTCCGCGTTGGGGCTTTTCTCTTCCGGATGGTGCCAGTTCATGGACGAGGCCACCCGCCGGCGCTGCGAGACCGAAGACGGCGCCCAGGCGACTCCCAGCGGACTTTGGTCCTGCCACGAATCCTGCTGGGACCGGGCCTCACGCGTGAGCATCGAGTCCGACGCTCCCGTCGACGTCTCCTGCGGTGGGGGGCTGCGAATCTATGCGCTGCCCATCCGGTGCGGTGATGAGATCATCGGGTCGATCAACTTCGGCTATGGCGATCCGCCCCAGGATCCTGCCGCGATTGCCCGTTTGGCGAAGTATCTGGGAGTGGATGCCGCTGAGTTGGCCAGGCAGGCACGCGGCTATGAATCCCGGCCTCCTTTCATCATCGAAATCGCGAAGCGTCGTCTCGCATTTTCAGCCCACCTGATCGGCCAGATCGTGGAGCGGCGGCGTGCCGAGCGAGAGCAGGAGCGGCTTCACTTCCAACTCGTGCAGTCTCAGAAGATGGAGGCGGTCGGGCGGCTGGCCGGTGGGGTGGCGCATGACATCAACAACACGCTTCACCTCGTGCAGGGCTACACGGGACTGCTTTTGAACGGCATCGAGTCCGATGATCCCCTGCAGGCCCACCTGGTGCAGATACAGAAAGCCGTGCGACGCTCGGCAACCCTCACCCGCCAGCTTCTGGCCTTTGCTCGCAAGCAGATGATTGCGCCGGAGCGACTGGACCTGAACGCGACGGTCGCAGACATGCTCAAGATGCTCAACCGACTCATCGGAGAAGACATCGAACTCCAGTGGGAGCCCGGAACCGGTGTCGGTCCCGTCAAAATGGATCCGGCGCAGGTGGAACAGATCCTGGCCAATCTGATCGTCAACGCCCGGGACGCCATCTCGGGCGTCGGGACCGTGCGAATCGGGACCGGTCAGAAGGAACTCGACGCGCACTACTGCGCAGAGCACATCGGTGCCCGTGAGGGTGAGTACGTCACGTTGACCGTGTCGGATACGGGCGAAGGCATGGATGCCGAGACGCTCGAGCGTGTCTTCGAACCCTTCTTCACGCGCAAGGATCACGAGGGGGGAACTGGCCTGGGCCTGTCGACCGTCTACGGGATCGTCAAGCAGAACCAAGGGTATGTGGAGGTCGAAAGCGAGCCCGGAGAGGGATCGACGTTCCGAGTCTTCCTCCCACTTCTCGAAGAATCCGATCCGCCGGCCGGCCAACCAGAAGAGGAGTCCATGGTGGGTTCATCCCGCCCGGCGACCGGTCAGACCGTCTTGCTGGTGGAGGACGAGGTGCCGTTGCTCAAGCTGGGGCAGCAGATGCTGCAGCAGATGGGCTACCAGGTGTTGATCGCCGAGAAGCCGAGCGAGGCGATCGATATCGCGCACCAGCGCCAGGGAGGAGAGAAGATCGACCTGCTACTGACCGATGTCATCATGCCCGAGATGAACGGACCCGAACTGTGGGCGCGGCTCGAGAGGGACCTCCCAGGACTGAAGTGCATCTACATGTCAGGCTACACGGAGAATGAGATTGCGACGCGCGGTGAGCTGCCGGCAGGAGTGCATTTCCTTCAGAAGCCCTTCACGACCGGAGAGCTGAAGGAGAAGGTGTGTGAGGCACTCGATCAGAGTTGAGATCACATCCTCTGCGCAAAACGGCCGCTCACCTGCGTGAGCGGCCGCTGCGAAGGTCCCTGTTAGGCACCAGCCAGCCCGGCTGGCGGCGCCGTTCGAGCTAGGACCAGCCTACCAGCCCCCGCGGCCACCGCCACCGCCACCACCGCGGCTCTCGCGCGGCTTGGCGATGTTGACCTTGAGCCTGCGGCCCATGAAGTCCTGGCCGTCGAGTGCTTCGATGGCCTTCTGGGCCTCGTCGTCCGCGTTCATCTCGACGAAGCCGAACCCCCGAGCGCGGCCCGTTTCGCGATCCATGATGACCTTGGCGGAGATCACCTGACCGTACTGAGCGAACAGATCCTGCAGCTCATGTTCCTTGACTTCGTAGGGAAGGTTGCCGACGTACAGATTGCTTGCCATGATCAAGACACCTCTCAACTGGATCCGGTCGGCCGCTCGAACCGGTCTCCACAAATCAAATCGCGGACCCGCGCACATCCTTGCGAGGGCTCTGGCAGACACGTACACTTTGGCTCCTTCCCCAGTCCGTGGATTCATGGCGTGACAGCGCAATTGAGGATGGGAAGCCAGAAGTCAACGGAAGTCTGAACCATTGGCCCAATGTGCGGCTTGGATAGGCTGGTCACTACTCCTTCCGAGACAGATGCTCGGGTTGTCCCCCTGGGCCCTGCAGACCACTTGTCTCGGACGCCCATGTGGGTACTACTGCAAAATCATCGCCCTCATGGGCCCTGTTGTCTACAGAAATCGTACTGCCGAACAGAACTTCTGTGCAATGGCCGGCGGCAGAGCGGCAGAGCGGCAGAGCGGCAGGGCGGCAGAGCGGCAGGGCGGCAGAGCGACAGGGCGGCAGAGCGACAGGGCGGCAGAGCGACAGGACGGCACGGCGACGGGGAAGCGATTCTCCTCCGGTCTCCGGAGCACCTCATGGAAGCCGCCCGCTGGCGTGAGGGGGCGGAGACCGAGTCACCCCCCATGAAGGCCTCGTTGGGGCTCGCGCCCGACGCAGTCGCCTCTCCCTGCTGAATCCACTGGACCCATGGGAGCACGCCCGGCGCGAGTACTGGCGGCCTGTGGGGGGAGTCTTCGGGCTCCAAAGGGTACGCCGGTTCCGCTGCGGGGTCTTGCGAAACCGGCGTGTGGAGAATGCGGCCTCGGGGGTGGAGCGCCACGGGCAGAACTGGGCACCCGAAGCCGCCGGATTGAGTCCATCGGGGCAGAACACACACGCGCCGCACCTGCCGGAATCAGTGTTCCGGCAGGGTGCCACGTCATCATCACATCAAGGCCTCTGCCGACGGTTGCCAAGCAAGTGGCTAGTCGTTGAAGAGCTGCTTGATCTGTCCCCAGGTGCCTTGGTCGGCGGGCGTGGGCGTCGTGTCCACCAGGAACGACACCTCCGCTTGCGCCTCCAGACCCAGCTCGACGCAGTAGTACTCGACGGTGACCCAGTAGAGCCCGTCATCTAGTCCGATATCGGGCACGGTCCATGAACGATCGATGTCCATGCCCGTGTCGCCAGGGTAGGTCTCCTCCTCGAGGATCACCGTTTGCGTTGGGTCTTCCAACTTGTAGTACACGTAATCGGGCGTGGTACTGGCGGTGACCGTCCAGAAGATGTCTACCGTGCCACCCGGATTCTCGATGTACCCGGGGGGTTCCGGATCGACGCCGAGTGAGATGATCGCATCGCCGTCTGCCCACGCGGCCCACGTTGTGGTCGAGAGGACCAGAGCGAGCAATGCCATCCGATGCAAAGCACGTGAAGCCTTCATGCCTACTCCTTTCTCACATCCTGAGGTGCGGGATTGCGCAGTCGGGCCAGCGACCCGAATCCCCGCAAAAAAACATTCGCTGCGAACTCTGAGCAGGCTGGCCGGCCACGAAGGCCGCCCCGCCTGGGCCAGGCTCGGGAGTCACACAAGAATCATAGCAAATCCGGCCTGTTGAAAACTAGGTTAAATTGCTGTTATCAAGTGGTTTACGAGATACGCAAATAGCGTACGACCGTCCTCGTAAGTGCCCATTCCACACGACGTAGCCGGCCGAGTACGGCGAGGGGCAATACGAGGGACGGTGGTGGATTTCTGCCACCAGTCGCTTTTCGCTCTCCCGGGGGGCCTGAACGCTGTTTCACGTCGCCACCCTCCCTCTCGTTCGTTGCTCCGTCCCGCTCGGCAGCCCCGCTTCCCAGGCGATGGGGGCACCTACCGATGCCCTCTACTTGAACATCGACTTCACCGCGCCCCAGGTCGCGCTGCTGACCGGCGTGGGCTCGGCGGGAGTGATCTCCACGTTGTCGAACCCCATCGAGTTTCCGTAGGCGCCACCGCCGGCGAAGAAACGGAAGTTCTCCGGCACCGCCGTCGTGCCGGAGCTGCCGCCCTCGAGGTACCAGTCGGGCGGGTTGTAGACTTCCTCGCCGCCGGTACCGAGATCCATGATGCCCACCTCCAGGATCCGATTCAGATCGAGATCAACGATCGTCCAGGCGCGGTACCAATGGCCCAGCTCCAGGCCTTCCCACATGAAGCCGGGGCTCTCGCCGGGCTGGGCGAACTGGTTGCCGGCGGCGTCATAGGGCATGTAGAACGCGTTGTAGCTGGTGGGGTCGTCGGGATTGACCCAAGTCATCAGGTGGATGTAATGGGAGATCCCGGCGTCCTCGTTACGCAGAGAGAAGCTGCCGATGTTGTTTGCCGAGGGCGGCGAGCCCAGGTAGGCGGCAGCGAAGTCATAGGCCAGGTACCAGACCATCTCTCCCGTGAAATCCATGTCGCGCTGTGCGCGCGCATAGGTGCCATCACCCTGGCCGGTTCCACCGATGAACTGGTCTCCGCCAGTCGGGTTCTCCAGCAGTCCGAGCGTGTTGCCGGTGTAGGTGTAGACCATGAAGTCGGTGCTCTCGACGCCCGGGGGAAGGTAGTACAGGTCCTGTCCCGTGAGCACCACACCCTCTGGTGAGCCGTCCAGTCCCTCGAAGCCCGTCATGTACTCGGCACCGGCCGGCCCGGATGCGACGAGGACGACGGTCGCGGCCAGTACCGTGGTGGTGGCCAGTCGAAGAAGCCGTTGTTCCATTCTTGGCTGCTTCATCGCGATCCCTCCTCCTTTGCATGGCATGGGGTTGCCATTGGATTTGAAGACGCAATCGTGTCAACGGCAAGAGGACCGCAGCGCGTGGCGCACGATGGAAGCAATCCTGGCGGCAGAGCAGGCCGGTACGGAAGTGTTTGGATCCCCAAGGTGTCTGGCAGTGACCGGTCAACCTACGTCACGAGCGTTCTCGGTCCAGATGCATCCTCTCGCATTGGGCTCCACCGGGAATATCCCACGCCGGAAGGGTGGTGGTCAAGACTGACTGAGGACTGAGGCCGAAGCACACGGGTGCAAGGGAATCGGAGATCGGTCTGGAGTTGGGAGGCATTCCGCACAATGTACTATGGTACACTTCTCATGACCCAACCTCGAGTATCGCTGCCCATCGGCACTTACGGCTGACAGCCGAGTGGGCATAGGGGTTCGGCCCGCGCGGCGCGCAGGGATCGAGCCGCAAGGAGGAGAAGCTCATGCCCAGGTCCATCCAGAAGCCCATGCCTGACCCAACAGATGACCAACACCGTGCCGGCTGGCATGGGGGCCTCGCGATGATGGCCGTTTCGCTGATCGCGATCCTGCTCGTCGCGCCGCTCGCAGGGCGTAGCGCTGCGGCGCAGTCCGATGTGTCATCACTCATGCAGACGGAGGTCTCGCTCATCGATGAGCCTGCTCCGTCGCGAGTGGCCTGTCAGATTGGATCGCGCGAACTCTCACCCGCCCAGGCTCGTCTCATGAGTCGTCAGATCGACGGCGTGAATCTCGATCGGGTGGTGGTCAAGTTCGCCGAGGGCAGCGGTGTGCGTCATCGCGACGGACGCTGGATGGCCGTGGGTGACGTTGCTCCGGCGACGGCGGCTGAGCTGGCGCAGCTCGATCGCCTCGTGAGCCAGGCACTCGTTGGGCGCATCCAGCGCAGAATCGGGCTCGACGAGCAACAGGTGACGGATCTGGTGCGTGAGGCCCGCGCGCGTACCGGGCGCCGGTTGGCCGACATGAATCTCTACTACGAGCTTCACCTGCCCGAGGTGGGAACGCAGGGGGCAGCCCGTGATCGCTTGGAGCGCGTACTGCGCGAGCTCAACAGCCTGCCGATCGTGGAAGTCGCCTACGCCGCGCCGCGACCCGAGGCCGCGCGCCGGGTGTCCCCGCGACCCGAGGC
>CAZZIF010000068.1:0-6814 GCA_964654025.1 uncultured bacterium | reverse complement strand
CCGCGACCCGAGGCTGCGCGCCGGGTATCGCCGCGCGGGACCGCGGGAACTCCGTCACCGGTAGAGGTGAATCCCACCGAAGCTCGCCTGCTGCCCACCCCCGATTTCAGCGGTGACCAGGGCTACCTCTATGAAGCACCCGTGGGGGTCGAGGCGGAAGCCGCCTGGGCTTTCCCCGGTGGTCTGGGCGAGGGGGTGGATGTGGTCGACATCGAGTTCGGCTGGAGGTTCACCCACGAGGACTTGAAGGTGCCCTTCTACACCTCGGGCGATCCTGGTACCGACGATCACGGTACGGCCGTCATCGGAGAGATCTGCGGCCAACACAATGGGTTCGGTGTGAACGGCATCTCGCCGGAGGTGGGGATCGGCGGCGCCAGTATCAACAGCCAATCGCTGGCCGCGGCCATCATGGACCTGACCACGGTGCTGAGTCCCGGCGACATTTTCGTGATCGAACTCCATGCGATCGGGCCCTTCGGTGACTACATCCCCATGGAGTTCTGGCAGGAGAACTTCGATGCCATCAACATCGCATCCGCGCTGGGCATCCTCTGCTGCGAAGCGGCGGGCAACGGCACGCAGGACCTTGATTTCGAAGGGTACCTGGGACTCTTCGACCGGCGCGTGCGCGACTCGGGCGCCATCATGTGCGGGGCCGGCACGCCCACGGGTCTCTCGGCCGAGTGGTTCAGTAACTACGGCAGCCGGGTCGATCTACAGGGCTGGGGTTCATCGGTCGTGACCACCGGCTACGGAGACCTCTACAACAACGGCCCCGACGCGATCTACACGGCTGGCTTCAACGGAACCTCGAGCGCCACGCCGATTGTGACCGGATCGGCGGCCTCTTTGCAGGGGCAAGCGCTCGAACTGTTCGGTGAAGAACTCACCCCGGCCCTCGCGCAGGAGATCCTCTCGCGCAGCGGCACCTCGTGGGAGGGTGACCGCCAGATCGGCGAGCGGCCCAACCTTCTGGCGGCGCGCGACCTGTTGACCGCCGGCTATGCGGACCTCACCGTCACGGTTCGCGACGCCGAGACGCAGCTTCCCTTGCCCGGCCAGATCGTGGAGGTCCTCGAGACCGGGCGACTCATGAAGACCGGCGAGGAGGGCACCTTCGCGGCGCAGATGAGCGCCGGGACCTTCACCTTCCATCTGGAATCGTTCTTCTACCTTGCGGCCGATGTGCCGGTGACCATCGTTGCCGGTGTGCCGCAGGAGCTGGTCATCGATCTGGATCCCGCGCCGCGCGGCAGCCTGGCCGGGACGGTATGGCTCGAAGGCTTCGGGGAAGCGGTTCCCGGCGCCCTGATCCGTCCGCTTCATCCGCTGCTCTCTGAGACCGTGTCGGGTCCCGACGGGGTGTTCAGCGTTCCGGGGATCCCCGAAGGGGATGGCTACGAGTTCGTCGTGGGTGGTGTGGCCGGCTTGAGCAGCTCGATGACGACGGCCCAGATCTTGGGCGACCAGACCACGCCCTGGCATCCCATTTTGGTGCCGGCGGAGGATTTCGAGGATTCCGACGGCGGCTACACCACGACCGGTGTGTGGGCGTGGGGTGTGCCCACGGGGCAGGGGCCGGGGGGCGCCTTCTCCGGTACCCGGTGCTGGGCCACGAATCTGGCGGGTCAGTATCCGGTCTACGCCTACGTGAACCTGGACTCTCCGGTCTTCGCGCTGGGCGATGCCGACCAGGTGCTGCTCAGCATGCACCATTGGTACTGGATTCAGGAATTCCATGACGGGGGCAATGTACAGATCCGGTTCGACGGCTCCTGGCACGTGGTCGAGCCGTTCGAGGGATACGACGACGACCAGATCGGGGTCCTGAGCGGCAACGCGGGGTTCACGGGTGACTCCGAGGGATGGCGTGACGAGGTCTTCGATGTCTCGGCCTATGCGAGCGACGAGTTCCAGATTCGGTTCCGCTTCGGGTCGGGGCCGTCGGGGATTGGGCCCGGGTGGTATGTCGACGATGTGGCGATCGACACTGGATCCGGCTTCCAGGGGATCGAATGGGAGCCCGGCGTGGCCAGCGGTGAGCCCGTGCGCCTGCTGCTGGCGCCCACGCCCAATCCGGCGCGCGGCCACACCGAGGTGGCGTTCCGGCTGGTAGAGCGCGAGCGGATCGAGCTCACCCTCCATGATACCGAGGGACGGCAGCTCGGCGTGCTGGCCAGTGGTCTCTTCGAGCCGGGTCTGCACCGGGTGAACTGGTCGCCGGGCGGGCGACCGGCTATGCCGGCGGGGGTCTACTACGTGCGGCTGACCACGGCCAGCGGGCGCGGCGAGGTGCGGCCCGTGGTGCGGATTCGTTAGTACGCGGGTGCGGGCAGCCGCACCCACTCAGCTTCTCTTGGCGGCCATCTGCGGCAATTCCGAGATGCCATCCAAGACGCGGCGTTCGATCGTGTCGACGAAGAGCTGCAGGTGTGGGAACGGGATCTGAATGCCCGCGCGATCGAGCGCGATCTTGCAGCTTTCCAGCACGGTGACCGTGACGCTGGCCTCGTTGCCGGCATCCTCGATCCACACGCGCACCTGTAGGTTCACGCCGGAATCGCCAAGTTCCACCACGGCCACCGTGGGGGCGGGTTCCTTGAGAATGTGCGGCAGATCCGCCACCGCGCCCAAGAGCACGCCCCGAGCCTGAGGGATGTCTTCCTTGTAGGCGATACTCAGCGGCACGTTGATGCGGGTCTCTCCATTCTTGGTGTGGTTGATCAGGACGTCATCGACGATCTGCTTGTTCGGGATAACGACGTAGGTGTTGCTGGGCGTGCGAATACGCGTCGATCGCAGGGTGATCTCGGTAACCTGCCCGTACTGGCCGGCCGCGGTCACGAAATCGGTGACCCGGAACGGTACGTCCCAGAAGATCGTCAACCCGGCGATCGTGTTGGCCAGCGAGTCCTGGGCAGCGATGCCAATGGCCAAGCCTGCGACACCGATGCCGGCCAGGGCAGCGCCCACGTTGACACCGAGCTGGCTGATGGCCATGACCAGGCCGAAGACGAAGACGGTCATGCGGTAGATGTTGTCGACCAGCAGGCGCACGAGATTGGGCTCGAGACCGGAGCGAAGCAGCAGGCTTCGGATGGGCCGGCGGGTGATCCGGTAGAGGAGCCAGAAGACGATTGCCATCAGCACGGCCGCCAGTGCCTTGGGAGTGAAGGCGACGAGCATGTCGGCGATCTTCTGTGGGTTGATGAGTTCGAGCAGCGAGTCCATGTGGGTCTCCTCCTTCGGGGAGTGCCTGTACTGAGTGTCTGTACCGCGTGTCTGTACCGCGTGTCTGTACCGGATGTCCAGACCCTCCCGGTGGGCACAGAGAGCAAACAGGAGTGAATCGTTGGCAGGATGATCGTTGGCGGGATGGCGGTCGCCGTCAAGCACGACCTGGCGCTCGGGTTCGCTCTGCCCGCCCAGCTGCCAATGGGAAGGTTGCGCGTTGCCCGGCAAGCGGGGATCGGTCATAGTGACCAGTCTCGGCAGATGCCGCTCCGGGCGGTCGCAGCCCCGCAGCGAACCCGGCTCCTGGCCTGGTCGTTAGCCCGGCTCCTGGCCCGGCTCCTGGCCCGGCTCCTGGCCCGGCTCCTGGCCTGAGCAGAGGAGATCCACCCATGGCCCCCAAGGACGAGATTACCCTGATCCGAAGCCGCTTCCCGGCGCTCGTGCCGCCCGATGCCGGGCGTCCTACGATCTTTCTCGACAATGCGGGCGGATCTCAAGTCCCGGCCGCGGTGCCCGAACGCATGCGTGACTACATGCGCTCCACCTATGTTCAATTGGGGGCGGACTATGATGTCTCCCTCGCCAGCAGTGCTGTGGTGGACGAGGCCCACCGGTGGGTCACGGCGTTCATGAACGGTCACGGCAAGGGCCATGTGGCCCTCGGGCCGTCGACCTCCGTGCTGTGCGGCTTCCTTGCCGATGCCTATGCTCGCAGCTCCCAGGACGGGCGCGATGAGATCATCGTGTGTGATGCCGGGCATGAGGCAAACATCGGGCCCTGGGTGAAGCTGGCCGATCGCGGGTACAAGGTGCGATTCTGGCGGATCAATCCCAAGGACTTCTCCTGCCGTCTCGAGGACCTGCGCGTCCTGCTCAGCGAACGAACCCGGCTGGTCGCCTTCCATCACGTATCGAACCTGCTGGGGGAGATCATGGATGTGCCGGCGATCACCGCGCTGGTGCACGAAGCCGGGGCCCGTGTGGTGGTCGACGGCGTGGCCTATGCGCCGCACCGGGCGATCGATGTGGACGCCTGGGGGGTCGACTGGTACGCCTTCTCTCTCTACAAGACCTACGGGCCTCACATGGCGGCTCTCTTCGGCACGACCGAGGCGTTTCGTGAAATCGAGGGTCCGAATCACTTCTTCGTCGATCCCGCCGATTGGGTCTACAAGTTCGAGCTGGGCGGCGTCTCCCACGAAGGGTGTGCGGGGATTCTGGGGATCCGCGACTACATGCGGGACCTGGCGGACTTGCCCAAGACGACAAAGACGACGGCCACAGATGACCGTGCCGCGGTCGTGGCGGCTTTCGAGCGCATGCAGCGTCTGGAAGAAGCCCCGCAGGAGCAGGTTCTGTTGTACTTGGCCGGTCGCACCGACCTGCGGGTGCTGGGACCGCCGGCATCAGGCCCGACGCGGGTGCCGACGATCAGTTTCGTGCACCCGTCGAAGCCTTCGCGCGAGATCGTGCTGGCCGCCAACCGCGAGGGTCTGGGCATCCGGTACGGGCACTTCTATGCGCACAGGCTTTGTACGGCGCTCGGGTTGGATCCCGACGATGGGGTCGTGCGAACCAGCCTCGTGCACTACAACACCCGGGACGAAGTGGACCGGCTGATCCGCTTCTTCGAGGGGATCTAGGCCGACCAGAGCGCCAACGGCCGAGGCGCCCGGGGGGATCGCGCGAGGTCGTAGGACGCTCGCGGTCCCCGGGAGACCGCGCGAGGGCGTAGAACTCTCGCGGCGTCCCGGGACCGCGGCCGCGCTGGGATTCCTGCCGGTTGCGGCTACTTGCTGCGGAGATCCGCCAGTCCCTGGGCCACCGTGGTGACGATCAGATCGATCTCCTCCGAGGCGATGGCGAAGTGCGGCGTGAACCGCAGGCCGTTGCGACCGCCGTGGATCATGGCGATACCGTGGTTGCGCAGGTACTGCTCGAATCCGTCTTCGCCCACGACCTGGTAGAGATCCGGATTCAGTTCGGCGTTCACCATGAGCCCGGTGCCCGTCACCTTGACGATCGCGTCGGGGTGCTCCTGGGCCAGCTGCTCGAAACGCTCTCTCAGTTCGGCGCCGCGGTCGCGGATGTTCGCGCGCAGCTCATCGGTGAGGCTATCGAGCACGGCACACCCCACCTCCAGGGCCCGCGGGTTGGTGGTCATCGTGTTGCCATAGACGCCCGGGACGTAGATCTCGGCGGCCTCCTTCGTCAACGCCAGGACTGACAGCGGGTACTGGCCGGCGTTGAGCGCCTTCGAGTAGGTCTCGCAATCGGGCGCCTCGCAATCCTGGAAGCCCGGGTAGTCCACGATGCTCAAGCACCCCTGCGCACGAAGGGCCGCCTGGATTGAATCGACGACCAGCAGTGATCCGGTCTGGCGTGTGAGTTCGCGCGCCAGATCGTAGAACTCGCGCGTGATGGCCAGGCCGGGCTCGCCCTCGCCCATGACCGGCTCGATGAAGAGCGCCTCGAAGAACACGCCGTCGCTCGCTGCCTGGGCAAATGCGTTGCGCAGAGCCTCACCGTCGTTCGGCGGCACGACGACCAGGCTATCGTGATCACGGAAGGAGGCCAGATTCTCCTCGTAGATCGACATCGTCGAGTCCGAGACCATCGCCGCGCGATAGGTCCGTCCGTGGAATCCTTCTTCGAGCGCCAGCTGCTTGATCGGCTTGCCCGCGTGGCGGGCGCCATCCTCGGTCTGCCGGCGAGCGTTGATGTCGCAGATGCGCGCGGCAACGCTGACCGCCTCGGAACCGCTGTTCATGCAGATGAACTTCTCGAACGGGCACCGGCCCCGCGTGTGGCCGATCTCTCGTTTCAGGCGCGTGGCCAGGCGGTACTGGCTGAAGTGGGGGCTCATGACATTGGCCATGACCCAGGTTTGCGAGAGAGCCTCGGCCAGAGGCGCTGGCGCATGCCCCAGGCCCAGCATTCCGTAGCCGCCCGAATCGTGCAGGACGGCGCCATGGGTCGTCACGATCCAGGGACCCGCCGCCGCGATGGCGACGTAGGGATTGATCGCTTCCTCGACGTAGAAATTGACGAAGTTCTCTTGAAGCTTGGCGCAGAGTTCGTCCTCGGGGAGTTCGAGGAAGTCGGCGAAATCATCCCGCAGCGCGCGGTGGGCTGACACGGCCTTCTCCACGGCGCTACGCAGGGCCGCGTCCCGTTCGTAGAAGGTCGATAGGGCCTCGGGGGACAACCCTTGGGTGATCCGCTTTCCGCCGTACTCCTTGAGTTCGTCGAGCAAGGACAGAGCAGACGCGGTTTCATGGACCATGAGAAAACTCCTTTCAGAAAGGCAATGCCAGGCCGCGCGCTCGCGGCCGGATGTAACTCGATTTTGGAATAACGGCAACCGCCGGGCGGTGACATCAACAAGCAGAACCCGAATCGCGGGACCCAGGAAGACTAGGGGGCGACATGCAGCTAATTTGCAGAGCCATCCGTGGCCGGGGAAATGGTGATGTCATTCACCGTTCACATTGCACCCTACCACATGCCGGGCCATGTGTCCTTTAATTTTCTTCCATTTAATTCTTTGATATTCATTCTTTTAGTCCTCCAAGAT
>CAZZIF010000067.1:2192-14886 GCA_964654025.1 uncultured bacterium | reverse complement strand
CGGAATGTCGAGCACTTCGACCTGGGTCGGCATTTCGCCGTCGAACCAGCCCCATCCGAAGGGCAAGAAGTCGTAGTTGTCGTCTCCCGCATCCGGATCCTCGACAGTGGCCGCGTCGATCGGCTCGCTGAACACCACGCGCAGCTCGCCGTCACCGCCATCGCCATCGGGGTCCCAGGTAGCGGCGATGATGTAGGGGCCTCCAAATTCGTCCGGATCGATGTACCGGCCGAAGGAGGTGTAGAACGACTGGGCCGTGTCGCTGCGCTCTTGCGCACCGGCCGTCGTCGCCCCCACGAACAGTCCGGCCATCACCAGGGTGAGGACCGAGACCAACATAAGGGAAAACCTACCGCTCGAGTTCATGCCCTTTTCCTCCCTCACAACATGAGAGTGCCTACCGCGAAGGAACTCTATATTCGCCGCTCGCGCCCCGATGCGACTTTGCTTCCAAAAGCTAACTACATCCACCGCCATCCTCCTTGGGATCCTTCCTAGAGCGAACGGAACCATCGAGACTATCTAAACCAACAAGACCATCTAGAAAAGACTCTACCCCCACGGCCGTGATGAATCGGCCGCGCGGAGAGAGATCCTGACCCGATACCATGCAGGGGGAGACGGAGTCGACGGCGGCCAGCGAGGCAAAGCGGCCGGCGAGGCTGGAACCTCGCTTAACAGGAGAGCGGAGATTCCTCCCTCTATTCGAGAGGAACGTCTCCCACGTGACTCCTCGCAACATCCCTGTTTGGCTCATAATCCCTTCAAAATCACTGGGGTTACTACTCGGGCGGCACTATCGCAAAGGACCCGAATTGTGTCAACGCAAAAAGGGAAACCCGCGCCAGCACCAGCGCAGATCACGGCCGACGAGGCCCTCTTACCCTTTTCGCTGCCCCAGACTCTTTCGGCCTGTTCGCCCGCCTTGGCAAAGCCGGGCCAACCTAACACGGCGCCCAAATCCTGTCAACGCCGCACGAAGCCGGACTGAACCCCACTGTGAACAGCTTCGACGCCCCCGGGGGGCATCCTTATGTTTTTTCGGCTTCCGAGTTGCATTATGCACGCAACGCAATCCATTGCGAGTCTTTTGCTGCCTCGGAACTGTGAGCCGCCTGGGGATCGAACCCAGGACCCTCGGCTTAAAAGGCCGATGCTCTACCGACTGAGCTAGCGGCTCCCGTTCTTGGCGGCCGTGAAGTGGGCGTTCCTGCTGGCCCTCGTACGACCGAACCCCCTGCCATCCCACGCGTTGACGCTCGTATCTGCCACAATCCCCATCCTAACGTTTTGGGCGATGTGGTCAAGCCTCCACCGTCAAGCCTCCACCTATATCAGGCTTCTGCCGATGCCTGGCTTTCGCGTATGTCACGCCCATGATTGCACCCGGCTCAAGACTGCACCCGCCTCAAGACTGCGCTCGCCTCAAGACTGCGCTCGCCTCAAGACTGCGCTCGCCTCAAGACTGCATCAGGCCTTCACCTGGAGAACTTGGTCACGACCCGGCCCGATCGAGACGAGGCTGAGCGGGACGCCCACCTCATCGGCCAGGGCTTCCAGGTACCTCCGGGCCTCGGCTGGAAGGTTCTCGTAAGTTGTCAGCCGCGTCAGATCCCCTTCCCAGCCTACGAAATCCCTGTAAACCGGACGAACTCCCTCCAGACCACGCGAGGTGAACCAGCGTGCCGCCGGCTCCTCCCCCTTCGCTTGCATCCATTCGTAGGCAGTCGCCATCTTGATCGTCGGGAGGCCCGAGAGCACGTCGAGCTTGGTGACGACGAGCTCCGTCAAACCGTTCACCCGGGCGCCCCGCTGCGTCAGCGGGGCATCAAACCATCCACACCGGCGCGGACGCCCCGTCGTGGCGCCGTACTCTCCCGCCTGTTCCCGGAAGCGATCGGCGTCGGGCCCACTGAACTCGGTGGGAAACGGCCCCAGTCCCACCCTTGTACAATACGATTTCACAACGCCGATCACCCGCTCGATACGCTGCGGGGGAATGCCCAGGCCCGTACAGACACCGCCGATGCTGGTGTTCGAGGAGGTCACGTACGGATACGTGCCGTGATCGATGTCCAGCCACGTGCCCTGCGCCCCCTCACACAGAATGCGCTCGCCCTTCTGGTCTGCGTCAAGAAGCAGATCGGTGACGTCGGCCACATGCGGAGCCAGATAGGCCCGGGCGGGCTCGAGCGCATCGGCCAGCCCGTCGAAGTCCTCGCAGAGCAGCTCCGGGCGACCCGCCTCTCTGGCCGCGGCCACCTGTTCCTCGCTCAGGTCGGCCCGAAAGCTTTCCCAGAGGACACGCAGCTTCTGACGGAAGTGCTCCGCGCCGAGAAGATCCTCGCCGCGGAGTCCTACGCGCGCGGCCTTGTCTTCGTAGGCCGGGCCGATCCCGCGCCCAGTTGTACCGATGCGCTTGTCCTGGCGCCGAAGCGTTTCACGCGCCTTGTGCAATGGGGTCACCACGTGAGCAAGGGCGCTGATGGCCAGACGCCCCCGCCACTCGAGCCCCAGCCCTTCGATCACGGTCAGCTCATCGCGCAACTCGAGCGGGTCAATCACGGTCCCGTTCCCGATGGCACACCGCACGCCGGCTCTCAGCATGCCGGTCGGCACCAGGTGAAGCACGGCTCGCTGCTGGCCCAGATACACGGTGTGCCCGGCATTGGCACCGCCCTGAAAGCGAACCACCCAGTCGGCGTCGCCCGACAGGCGGTCCACGATCTTGCCCTTGCCTTCATCGCCCCACTGACACCCAACCAGAACCGAAAACGGCACCCTGCCTCCTTCGGGGCGCCGGATCCGGATCCGGCGCAGCCCTTCCCATCTTCATCAAAACCCGGATGAGCATACCCGGAAGCGGGCGGACTTCCTAGCCCGTTTCACTGGTTGGACCGGTACGCCCGCTCGTGGACAGGTGTCCACAAATTGGACGCGGCTCAGAGTCTGGACAGGACTCGGAATCTGAACGGGACTCGGAGTCTGGACAGGACTCGGACTCTGAACAGGACTCGGACTCTGAACAGGACTCGGAGTCTGAACAGGACTCGGAGTCTGGACGCGTCTCGCAGTCTGGAGGGGTGTCAGAGAACGAGCTGATCGAGCGGAAGGAAGATCGATCAGGCGGATCGAGGAAACCGATCAGGCGGATCGAGGAAACCGATCAGGCGGATCGAGGAAATCGATCAAGCGGATCACGGAAATCGACCAGCCAGATCAAGGAGATCGGTCAGGCGGCTCGAGGCAGGGAGGTTGCGTCACCGAGCACGGCAGCCCGGCGGAGCGGGTGCGCGAGGGCGAGTTCGACCACCTCATCCATCGAATCCACCGGCTTCACGGTCAGGCCTTCGGTGACTTGGCACGAGATCTCGCCGAGAGCGGTTTGATTGGCTCCGGGCACAAGAACCATGGCGAGGCCGGCACGCCGAGCGGCCAGCAGCTTCTCACTCAGACCTCCAACACCCAGCACCCGGCCCCGAAGCGTGATCTCTCCGGTCAGGGCCACGTCGGCCCGCGTCGGCAGGCCCGTCAGGGCCGAGATCATCGCCAGCGCGATCGTCACACCGGCCGAGGGGCCGTCCTTCGGCACCGCGCCCTCGGGGACGTGAACATGGAGGTCAGTACGCCGGTGGAAACGGGAATCAAGACCCAGCAGCGCCTGCCGGGAGCGCACGTAGGAGAGCGCCGCCTGGGCCGACTCGCGCATGGTCTCGCCCAGCTGCCCCGTCAGCAGGAGTGCGCCCCGCCCCGGATAAGCCCCGACCTCGATTTGGAGCAACTCCCCACCGGATGAAGTCCAGGCCAGACCGGTCGCCAGGCCCACCCGTCCGGCGGTCTCCAGTGGCGGGCTCTCGAATCGGGGAGCGCCCAGCAGGGCGCGTATCCGCCGCTCATCCATCCGCAGTCCCAGAACTCCGCGGCGCCGGCCGCGGCCAGCCCTGGACGCCGAGGCCTGCGTGGACCGAGTTGCAGGTTCAGCCGCCGGGTCCGGTGTTCGCACCGAGTCCGCGCTGCGCATCGAGTCCGTGTTGGGCACCGAATCCGCGCTGCGCACCGAGTCCGTGTTGGGCACCGAATCCGCGCTGCGCACCGAGTCCGTCTTGGGCGCCGAATCCGCGCTGGGCGCCAGGACCGGGTCAGCGCCGCCGGCCTTCACCTTCGCCGTCCGGCGGCACAGGCGCGCGATCTCGCGCTCGAGCTGACGGACACCGGCCTCGCGCGTATAGCCACGGATCAGCGGCAGCCAGGCCTCTTCCTCCACGGCCAGATCACCGTCCCGGAGGCCGCACGCCTCGCGCTGGCGCGGCAGGAGGTAGCGCCGGGCGATCTCTCGCTTCTCGATCTCTGTGTAACCTGGCAGCCGGATCACCTCCATCCGGTCGCGCAAGGGGTCGGGAATCGCACTCAGCGTATTGGCGGTGGTCACGAAGAGCACGCGCGAGAGATCGTAGTCGACTTCCAGGTAATGGTCCGTGAAGGAGCGGTTCTGCTCGGGATCGAGCACCTCGAGCAGGGCGGCGGCCGGATCGCCTCGGTGGTCGGCGCCCAGCTTGTCGATCTCATCGAGCAGCAGCACCGGATTGACCGTACCGGCCCGGCGCATCGCTTGCAGGATTCTTCCCGGGAGACTACCGATGTAGGTTCGGCGATGGCCGCGGATCTCCGACTCGTCCCTGACCCCGCCCAGGCTCATGCGCACGAACCGGCGTCCCAGGGCGCGGGCAATGCTACGCCCCAGTGATGTCTTGCCGACGCCCGGCGGACCGCTGAGGCACAGAATGGGCCCCTTGACCTCCCGCGCGAGCTTGAGCACGGCCATCTGCTCCAGAATCCGCTCCTTGACCTTGTCCAGGCCGAAGTGATCCTCATCGAGGATGCGCTTCGCGCGCGCCAGATCGCGCCGATCGCGCGTCGTATCGCGCCAGGGAACGTGAATGAGCCAGTCCAGGTAGGTGCGCGCCACGGTCGCCTCGGGCGAGATCGGCGCCATGCGGCTCAAGCGCGAAAGCTCCCGCCGAGCGCGTTCGGCGGCCTGCTCCGGCATGCGCACCTCCTCGATCGCCTCTGCGAACTCGGCGAGTTCCTCCTGGTCCTCGTCGGGGGGCGTGCCCACGGCGAAGCCTCCCCCCGCGCGGTCACCGCCGGGAGAGTCGAGCAGTTCGTCACGGCTGCGGGCTCCCGCCGGTCCGTGTTCGGACTGGTCCAGCGCCTCGCGCTGCCGATCGGCAAGCAGGAGCCTGCGCAGCGCTTCGAGTCTCGCCCCCGCCGAGTCGCACTCGAGCAACCGCTGCTTCTCCTCGACGGAAACCTGCAGATGCGCGGCCACGCGCAGCGAGAGCACATCGGGGTCGCGGACCCCGCGTACGGCCAAGGCCACCTCGGGCGCTATCCGGCGGTGGCGCCGGACGTATCGCTGGAACTCCCGGCGGACATCCGAGGCCAGAGCGGAAGCAGATCCAGCGGAAACAGATCTAGCGGAAGCAGATCTAGCGGAAGCAGATCTAGCGGAAGCAGATCTAGCGGAAGCAGATCCATCGGAGGCAGCGGTAGCATCGTCCCCGTCGGCGTTCGTTAGCAGCTCGAAGCTAGCCTCGAGATGCTCCTCCTTCACGCGGATCCGGCTCAACCTGACCGCCGCCAGGCCCTCGGCCAGAATGCGCAAGCTGCCATCGGGCAGGCGGAAGATCTGGAGGATTCGCAGCAGAGATCCCACCGAGTACAGGTCTCGGCCCACCGGCCGAACCGTCTCGGGGCGCCGCTGCGTGACCGCCAGGAGGAAGCGGGCCTCGCCGCAGGCGCTCTCGACCGCGGCCACCGAACGCGGCCGTCCCACGAACAGGGGAAGCGTCGCGTGCGGGAAGAAGACCACGTCGCGCAGGGGTAGCAGAGGCAGGCGCTCGGGCACCGCGGTCTCGCCCCCGTCGCCGGGCAAAGCGACCCGTGCGGGCACCGACTCGCTCGGCCGCCCGCCGGGGCGGGACGGGGCCTTAGGCTTGCTTCTTCGACTCACGGTAGTGGATCGTCGGCGGCGCGCCCTTGGTGATCACCTCGTCGGTGATGATGCAGGTCTCGGCCCCCTTCCAGGAGGGCAGATCGAACATGATGTCGAGCATCGCGTCTTCCAGGACCGATCGCAGGCCCCGGGCGCCCGACTTGCGATCGACAGCCATGTGGGCCACCGCACCCAGCGCGTCCTCGGTGAACTCCAGGTTCACGTTCTCGAGTTCGAAGAACTTCTGGTACTGCTTCGTCAAAGCGTTCTTGGGGCGGGTGAGCACCTGGATGAGCGCCTCTTCGTCGAGCTCCGAGAGCGTGACCGCAACCGGCATGCGCCCGACCAGCTCGGGGATGAGTCCGTAGCGCAACAGGTCCTCGTGCTCGATGCGCTCGTAGAGTTCACTCAAACCCAGGTTCTTGTTGCTGCGCGAGTCGGCGCCGAAGCCGATGCTCTTCTTGCCGATGCGGTGGCCGACGATCTTGTCGATGCCCTCGAACGCGCCGCCGCAGATGAAGAGGATGTTCTTAGAATTGATCTCGATGTACTTCTGCTGCGGATGCTTGCGGCCGCCCTGCGGCGGCACGTTCGCAACCGTGCCCTCCAGGATCTTGAGCAACGCCTGCTGCACGCCCTCGCCGGAGACGTCGCGCGTGATCGAGGGGTTCTCGCTCTTGCGCGCGATCTTGTCGATCTCGTCGACGTAGATGATCCCCCGCTCAGCGGCCGCGACATTGTAGTCGGCCGCTTGCAGCAGCCGGAGCAGGATGTTCTCGACATCCTCCCCCACGTACCCGGCTTCGGTGAGCGTCGTCGCGTCGGCGATGGCGAACGGCACCTTCAGGAACCGCGACAGGGTCCGCGCCAGGAGCGTCTTGCCGCAGCCGGTGGGTCCCACGAGGAGGATATTGCCCTTCTCCAGCTCCACGTCGCCGGCCTTGCCCGGATTGTAGATGCGCTTGAAGTGGTTGTGGACGGCCACCGCGAGCACACGCTTGGCCTTGTCCTGGCCGATCACGTACTCGTCCAACATGCCCTTGATCTCGGGCGGAGTCGGCAGTTCGGAAGGCTTCTCCAACGCGGGCTGCTGCGCCTCACCCTCGAGGATGTCGTTGCACAGCTTGACGCATTCACTGCAGATATAGACTCCGGGACCTGAGATGAGCCGGGCCACTTCGTCCTGTCCGCGACCACAGAACGAACAGCGGATGGGTTGGGGTGTCCCGGTACGCTTCTTCATGATGTCTCCTTGCGCAGCGAGTGCTGGTTCAATGCCGTCTAGAGGGCCGCTGCCGCGGCTATACTCCCCGCGTCCTCCGGGCCCCACTCCCCGAGCGGTCCCGCTCCAGGCTCAGATATCGGCTCTTCCTACTTCTTCTTGACGATGACGTCGTCGACCAGGCCGTAGTCCCGGGCCTCGTGGGCCGACATGAAGAAGTTCCGATCCGTGTCCTTGCGAATCCGGGTCAGATCCTTGCCCGTGTGGTGGGCGAAGATCTCGTTGATCTTCTCGCGCAGCGTGAGGATCTCCTTCGTGTAGATCTGCATGTCCGTGGCCTGTCCCCGACTGCCGCCCATGGGCTGGTGGATCATCACCCGCGCGTGCGGCAGAGCACTGCGTTTGCCGGCCGCGCCGGCGGCCAAGAGCAGGGCCCCCATGCTGGCCGCCTGTCCCATACAAATGGTGGCCACATCGGGTTTCACGAACTGCATGGTATCGTAGATGGCCAGGCCGGCCGAGACCACCCCCCCGGGGGAGTGAATGTAGATGTGCATGTCGCGGTCGGGGTCCTCGGCTTCCAGGAAGAGCATCTGGGCGATGACCAGGTTCGCGGTGATGTCGTCGATGACCGTGCCCACGAAGATGATCCGGTCCCGCAACAGGCGCGAGAAGATGTCGTAGGCCCGCTCGCCGCGGCTGGACTGCTCGACGACGATCGGCACCAGCGATGCGAGCGACGCGGACTCCGCGTCCGACTGGGGCGCGAAGGCCCCCGGCCGCCAGGCGGCAGCTTCGTAGGGATTGGCCCGCCAACGGGCGGCCCCGCCGAGCAGGTCGGCGGCCCCGGCGACGCTCATGGGCCCGAATCCGGCGGCGAATCCTCCCGAACGCGATTGTCCGGCACGCTTCTCACTCATTCGCACTTCTCCTTGTTCCCTGATCTTGATCCCTGTCCTCGATCCCTGATCTCGATCCCTGCCCTCGATCCCTGATTTCGATCCCTGACCTCGTTCCCTGACCTCAGTCTTCATCCTTGGCAGCCGGTTCCTCGGACGCGGCAGCGGCAACACCGGCGGACACGGCCTCGGCCCCTGCCCCGGCCCCGGCCCCGGGCGCGCCCCCCGTCGCGGCAGCCGAGGGCACGTTGACCGCTCGAACCTTGACCTTCGAACGCAGGCGCTCGAGAACGCGCCGCTCGAAGAGGAAATCCTGGAACCGGTTCAGATCCCCGATGTCCTTCTCGACCTCTTCGATCGAGCGCTTCTCCTGACCGGCAATCCGTCCAATCTCGGCCTCCACCTCTTGGCGGGTGACCGAAATGTCCTCCCGTTCCCCCACCTTGGCCAGGACGATGTCGCGCCGATGCGAGCGCTCGATATACGGCCGATAGGTCTTCTCGAGCTCCTCGGGTTTGACCTCGCGGTCCTCCTCCCGCATCCGTTTCTCTAGCCTCTCGAGGGCCGACTTGATCGCCCCCTCGGGCAAGTCGAACTGGTTGTCCCGGATGAGCCGGTCCACGATGGCGTGTTCCAGCCTTTCCTGAGAGGCCATCCGCTTCTCCGATTCCAGTCGGAGGCGTATCTTGGCACGCAGCCCGTCGACCCCGAGCCCCGGCTCGAGCTTCTCGGTAAACTCTTCGTCCAGTGGCGGCAGCTTCTTCTCGGCTATTTGCGTCGCCGTCATCCGATAGCGACGGGTCTGTCCGCGCAACTCCGCGTTGTTGAAGTCGTCCGGATAGGTGACCTGGATCTCGCGCGACTCCCCCGCCGAGATGCCGAGCGAGGCTTCGCGGAACTCGGGCAGGAGGTTGGCGGCGCCCGCCTCCATCTGAGTTGCCTCCTTCTCGGTACCGGGGAGCCGCTCGCCGGCCTCATCCACTGCCTCGAGTTCGGCCGAGACCACGTCCCCGGCCTCGGCGGGACGCTCCACCGGGGCGACCTCGGCCAACCGTTCGCGCAACCACTCGATCTGCTGCTCCACCTCACGCTCATCGACCTCTTCGATGAGCTGGTCGACCTCGATACCCTCGTAGTCGCCTACCTGGACCTCGGGCCACACTTCCACCGTGAAGGTGAAGGTCAACGGCTCGCCGCGCTCATAGCGCAGGTCCGAGATGCGGCCGGGCACCGCCGGCCGGACCCGATGCTCCTGCATGGCCTCCTGGATGCTGTTCGGCACGAGTTCCTCGAGCACGGCCTGATCGATATCCTGGTGGAATCGCTTCAGGATCAGCTCCGCGGGCACCTTGCCCGGACGAAACCCGGGGAAGGTGTGCCGGCGGCGAAAGGCATCGACCATCCGATCGATGAACGCCGTGACGTCGCCGGCGTCGACATGGATATCGAGGGCCCGCTCGAGCGGCCCGGTCGTACGCAGTTCTGATCTCACCGTTGGGACCTCCTGAAGGGATTTGTGTCCGCACGCGGTCGGCGCGTGCCGGTTCAGTGTGGAAAGCTGCCCGTCCACGAGCGCCCCGCGGGTACGGAGCCGGTGGAGCGGGCCACGACTTGCGAGAGGGGGGACTCGAACCCCCACGAGGAAACCCCACTGGATCCTAAATCCAGCGCGTCTACCAGTTCCGCCACTCTCGCGGCCGGGACGCTGGCCGTCGGAGCCCTAGCGTCCCTTGAATTCCGGCTTGCGCTTCTCGAGGAACGCGCCGGTGCCCTCACGCATGTCCTCGGTCGTCCACAGCAACCCGAAGAGCGCCTGTTCGAGCCACGAACCGCTCTCGAGGGTACCGTCGGCGCCACGTTGGGCGGCCTCGATGGCGAATCGTACCGCCACCGGCCCCCGGGCCGCAATCGACTCGGCAATCTTCCGGCACGCCGGCATCAACTCCTCGGGCGCGACCACATCGTTGACCAGACCGATCCGCTTGGCCGTCTCGGCATCGACCGGCTCGCCCGTGGTCACCATCTGCATGGCCCACCCGGGTCCCACGAGACGGGGCAGCCGCTGGGTGCCCGCGTATCCAGGAATCAGACCGAGCGATACCTCGGGAACCCCCATCCGGGCCTTGGCGCTCGCGATACGGAAGTGGCAGCACATGGCCAGCTCCAGGCCCCCGCCCAACGCCCATCCATTGACGGCCGCGATCACCGGCTTGGGACACCGCGAGATTCCTTCCATGACCGTCTGTCCCAGCCGTGAGAGCGTCTGGGCTTCCACCGGTGAGAGGCTGGCGAGTTCCTTGATGTCGGCACCGGCGACGAAGGCCTTGTCACCGCTGCCGGTCAGGATGACGGCCCGGATCTCGGGCTTGAGCGCGATCTCATTGAAGAGATCGTGGAGTTCGTGGAAGGTCTGCTGGTTGATCGCATTGAGCTTATCCGGCCGGTTCACGGTAACCGTCGCCACCGCTCCGGCCTCCTCATAGAGCAGATACTCGTAGGCCATGTTTCGCGCCTCCTTGGGAACGGGCCGTCAACGGGAACGGGCCGTCAACCATGTCGTCATCCCACAAAGAAGGGGAAGGGTAGGGCCTGGCGGCGGGGAAGTCAATTGACGCTTGCCGCACGGGCCTTCTATAGTGAGTGATCTGCACTTACGGGGCGCCCGCACGGGGGCGCCCTCTGCACGGAGGACATCGGCGGGGCATGGCACGAGCACGCCGCGGACTGAGTGCAGCCCAGGAGCAGACAAGGCGCGGGTCACACACAGCCTTAGCACAGGCAGGGCACAGGCAGGGCACAGGCAGGGCACAGAGATGGCGTAGGCAAGGCCATACGCAGGCTGGGTAGCGTGTAGGCTGGGGAGGATGAGCATGGCGACGGATCCGAGGATCGAGGAACTCAAACGGCGGCGGGAAGAGGCTCTTCTGGGAGGGGGACAGGATCGAATCGACAAACAGCACGGTAAGGGCCGGTTGACGGCCCGCGAGCGGCTCGATCTGCTCCTCGATCCTGGATCGTTCCAGGAAACCGGCGTCTTCGTCACCCACCGTTGCTCGGACTTCGGCATGAAGGACAAGAAGATCACCGGCGACGGCGTCGTGGCCGGGCGCGGCACGATCGACGGGCGGCCGGTCTACGCCTTCGCCCAGGACTTCACCGTCTTCGGCGGAACCTTGTCCCTCTCGAACGCGCGCAAAATCACCCAGATCATGGATCAGGCCATCAAGACCGGCTGTCCGGTCATCGGCCTCAACGACTCCGGCGGGGCCCGCATTCAGGAAGGGGTGGCAAGTCTGGGCGGGTACGCCGAGATCTTTCTGCGCAACACGCTGGCTTCCGGGGTCGTGCCCCAGATCTCGGCCGTCCTGGGCCCCTGCGCGGGCGGAGCGGTCTACTCGCCCGCCATCACCGACTTCATCATCATGACCCGCGAAACGAGCCACATGTTCGTCACCGGCCCGGGCGTGGTCAAGACCGTCACGCAGGAGGACGTGAGCTTCGAGGATCTGGGCGGCGCCTGGACCCACAATACCAAGAGCGGTGTGGCGCACTTCGCGGCCAGCGACGACAAGCAGTGCATTCAGCTCACCCGGGCCTTGCTCTCCTACTGCCCGCAGAACAACATGGAAGACCCGCCGATCGTCGACACCGGCGACGACCCCGAACGCGAGGACGGCGAACTCGATACGCTGGTGCCCCCCGAACCGGACAAGCCCTACGACATGCGCGAGGTGATCAGCCGCGTGGTCGACCGCGACACCTTCCTCGAAGTTCACGAGCACTACGCCCGCAACCTCGTGGTTGGCTTCGGACGTCTGGGCGGCCGATCGATCGGGATCGTCGCCAATCAGCCCGCCTACCTGGCCGGCGTGCTCGACATCGAGAGTTCGCGGAAAGGCGCCCGCTTCGTCCGATTCTGCGATGCTTTCAACATCCCGATCCTGACCTTCGAGGACGTCCCCGGCTTTTTGCCCGGCACGGCCCAGGAGTGGGGCGGGATCATCGTCAATGGAGCCAAGTTGCTGTACGCCTTCTGCGAGGCCACCGTGCCGAAGCTCACCGTCATCACGCGCAAGGCCTACGGCGGGGCCTACGACGTCATGAGCTCGAAGCACATTCGCGGCGACGTCAACGTGGCCTGGCCGGGCGCGGAGATCGCGGTCATGGGCGCCGAGGGCGCGGTGGGCATCATCTTCCGCGAGGCGATCAAGAACGCGAAGGATCCGGCGGCCGAGAAGAAGCGGATCGTCGAGGAGTATCGCACCACCTTCGCCAATCCCTATGTAGCCGCCGGCTACGGGTACATCGATGACGTCATCCGGCCGCGCGAGACGCGGCCTTACTTGATTCGGGCGCTGGGATTCCTGCAGAACAAGCGTCTGCAGAATCCGCCCAAGAAGCACGGCAACATCCCGCTGTAGACTGGCAGCGGCCGGTGGAGCCCGGCAGCGGCCAAGCGGACCCGGTAGCGGCCGGCTGAGGCCCGGTGCCGGCCAGCCGGAGCCCGGTGCCGGCCAGCTGAGGCCCGGTGCCGGCCAGCTGAGGCCCGGTGCCGGCCAGCTGAGGCCCGGTGCCGGC
>CAZZIF010000067.1:0-2092 GCA_964654025.1 uncultured bacterium | reverse complement strand
CAGCCGGGGCCCGGCGGCACTCGGACAGTCTGGTCGCGGTCTGATAGCCTGTTGGCAGCACTCCAGCTTGAACGGGCTCGACAACCGGCCGAAGGAGCTTGAATCCGATGAGCAACCCGAACGAAACCGACCCACCGGTGGGTCGCGAAGGCGCCCGCCAGTGGGAGGCGGCAGCCGGCCGCCAGAAACAACGCCGGGAACGGTTCCCGGCTTCCTCGCTGGATCTCGAAGCGCTCTACCGGCCGGACCATCTCGCCGGCATCGACTACGACGCCGACATCGGCTATCCGGGGCTCTTCCCCTACACGCGAGGCGTTCAGCCCACCATGTACCGGGGCCGCTTCTGGACCATGCGCCAGTACGCCGGCTTCGGCACGGCCGCCGAGACCAACCGGCGCTTCCGGTACCTGCTCGGACAGGGCCAGACCGGCCTGTCGGTGGCTTTCGATCTGCCGACGCAGATGGGCTACGACTCCGACGACGCCGAGGCCAGCGGCGAGGTCGGAAAGGTGGGTGTCGCGATCGACAGCCTCGAGGACATGGAAACCTTGCTGGACCAGATTCCCCTGGGCGAGGTCTCGACCTCGATGACGATCAACGCGCCGGCGGCGATCCTGCTCCTCATGTATCAGGCCGTCGCCGACAAGCAGGGGGTGGATCCGACCCGATTGGCCGGCACGATCCAGAACGACGTGCTGAAAGAATACGAGGCCCGCGGCACGTTCATCTTCCCGCCCGAGCCGAGTCTGAAGATCTTCGCCGATATCATCGAGTACTGCCGAGAGCGCCTACCGCGCTGGAACACGATCTCCATCAGCGGCTACCATATCCGCGAGGCAGGCTCGACCGCCGTGCAGGAGATCGCCTTCACGCTGGCCAATGCCGTGACCTACGTGCAGGCGGCTCTCGATCGAGGCCTGGCCGTCGATGAGTTCGCTCCACGCCTCTCCTTCTTCTTCAACGCGCACAATCATCTTCTCGAGGAAGTCGCCAAGTTCCGAGCCGCGCGCAAGCTATGGGCCAAGATCATGCGCACCCGCTTCGGCGCCCAGGATCCAAAGAGCTTGCTCCTGCGCTTCCACACGCAGACCGCCGGCTGCACGCTCACCGCGCAGCAGCCCGAGAACAACGCGATCCGCGTGGCCTACCAGGCGCTCGCGGCGGTGCTCGGTGGCACACAGTCGCTGCACACCAACAGCCGGGACGAAGCGTTGAGTCTACCATCGGAGGCCGCGGCCCTCTTGGCGCTTCGCACTCAGCAGGTACTGGCCGAGGAAACCGGGGTCACCGACACGATCGACCCATTGGGCGGATCCTACGTGATCGAGGCCCTGACGGCCGAGATCGCCGAGCGCGCCGAGAAGCTCATGGATGATATCGAGTCGATCGGCGGCGTGTTGCCGGCTATCGAGACCGGCTATATCCAGAAGGCGATCCACCGCAGCGCCTACGAGTACCAGCGCGCGGTCGAGAAGCGCGAGGTCACCGTCGTCGGCGTGAACAAGTACGAGATGGAGGAGCCGCGGCCGGAGATCGAGTTCTCGCTCGACCCGGAACTCGAGCGCGAACAGGGGGCACGACTCGACGCGCTGCGCTCGCGGCGGGACCCTTCCCGGGCCGCGGCGAGCCTCGATCGACTCGAACAGGCGGCGCGTGCGGGTGAGAATATCATGGAGCCGCTCTACGAGTGCGTGCGCGGCTACGTCACCCTGGGCGAAATGTGCCACCGGTTGCGCGGCGTCTATGGCGCCTATCGCGATCGCGGATTCCTGTAGGCAGCCCCGGCGCCTTATGCGCCAGCGCCTTATGCGCCGGCGGCCAGCCGCTGACCGGCCGACCAGCGGACTCCGCGAGGCGACCTGGTCAGTCGGGGACACCCGCCGGGGGCACTGACCGGGGACACCGACCGGGGACACCCACCGGGAGCACCCGCCGGGGACACCCACCGGGGACACCCACCGGGGACACCGACCGGGAGCACCCACCGGGGACGCGCACAGGGAGCACCGACCGGGAGCACCCACCGGGGACACCCACCGGGGACGCGCACAGGGAGCACCGACCGGGAGCACCCACCGGGAGCACCCACCGG